>CASBRB010000001.1 GCA_949127975.1 Oscillatoriales cyanobacterium PMM_0019
GCTTACGCTCTACCCAACCTACTACATTATTTCTCGTTCCCAGGCTCCATCGGACTATATTTAACCCTGGTGTTGGGTTTCGCTTACGCTCTACCCAACCTACAGCATTCAACCCTGGTTTTCTCGTTCCCAGGCTCTGCCTGGGAACGCTGTTGGTGAGGCTCTGCCTCCACCTCAAAGGAACGGGAACGCTATATGCGGATTTTAATCCCTGGCGGGCTTGTGGGCTGTGTGTCAGTCTCTGTGAGACTTTCAGACCGATCGCCCAACATTCTAGTGAGCTAAGCCAAAAAATTTTCCCAAAACTCTTGACACTCCTGCTCACACTTGTTATTCTTCAAATAGTTACATAAGTGAGTAACGACTAGGCGATCGATTAGATAGTCTCCAGTAGTTCAACCGTCTGGATTCTAGATAGCCGAACCCATACCTATTCACTAGCTTGAAGCACTTGTAATTAGCAGTCTTGCACCCTATAGCTTGGGCTCAAATTGCTGTGGGATTCAATACACGCTTACCAGTTTACCTCATTTCGATCGGTAGTCGAACGGGGACGCTGTTGCCGGAGGCTATCGGGATTGGAAACATGAACAAAATTTTGCTTTTTTTCTTAAGGAGTCGAAGTTCATTTATTTTATGGGGATTGTTGAGTCTGCTTTTTTCAATCTCAAAAGCACAGGCTGCTGGTTACGAACCACCAACAGCACCACCAGCAGCAGTTCCCCTACCTCCAGCGTCAGCACCAGCAGCGGTAAACTCTCAACCTTCGCAGTTAATTCTGACTCCGCCCCTTTTAACTTGGGACAAGTGGGGACAACCCTATTGGTTGAGTAATAACGTTTGCCGAGAAAAGAATGTCAATATTATTTGTTTGCCTGCTCAAACTGCTCGGCACATTGGCTGGAACATTCCCTCTCAACCCGATTCCACACTTAGCCCGAACCAATAGGCTCGTTAATTTTCGCAATTCACCAAAGCATTAATTGAAAGGAGTCATCTACTTATGTTGAAGAAACTTTGGCACAAGCTGGCATTCGCAGCAATGGTAGCCTCATCTGTAATTATCGGTACAGCAGCAGCTCAAGCATCTGAAACCTTTTCTGTCCAAGAAGGTAAGGCTTTAAACACCAATAATTTATTCGGTAAAATTGACGGGCAGCCCAGGATGTCTATTTGGCAACGGAATGATAGCGATTCCGATCAACAATTTGACAGGCTGCCAGGTAATCGTGGTGGTATTCTTTTGAAACATCGTTCTACTGGCAAGTGCTTGAATGCAGCTAGACTGTGGAACGGAGCAGAAATGAATGTGTGGAACTGCGATGCTAACGACTCCGACCAAAACTGGAACTTAGTTGATGTCGGTAATGGCTTTAATTTGATTAAAAGGACTGGTACAAATCTCTGCGTAGATACTCCCACACGGAATGATGGTGGTATCGTTCATCTATGGGATTGCGATAGCAATAATGGAAATCAACGGTGGAAGAGCAGTGTATGGGGATCACCTACATCGCCACCACCCACTGCCCCTACTTGGAAGTTACCTTGGTCTAAATCAGTAACTGCTAAAGTTACTCAAGGTTGGCATCCAGATGGTTATGGTTTATCTTCTATTGATTTTGGTTTATCTCCAGGTCAACCAGTTCTAGCTCCCTTTGACTCCAAAGTAATATCTCAGTGTAATGCTGGGAATAATCACCGAGCTATTAAACTACAAGCCTCAAATGGACAATTTTACTCTTTGATTCATGTCAATACAGCCAATATTTCAACAGGTCAAACCTACAAGCAGGGAGAAAAAATAGGAGTTGTTGCTTCCGATACACCTTGGAATAAATGCGCTCAATCCACTGGACCACATCTTCATATGGGATTCCCCAGCAACCCTTTCACTATCGATGGTTATACCTTTGGCTCATCAATCCCAACAGGATATTTAAGGTCAACTGAACCAAACTAAAGTAGAATTTTGTAGGTTGGTGTGGAAGAGAACCCAACTTATAAAGTTTACCCGATCGCACTTCAATATGAACAGTACTGTAGCAGACTAGGCATATATAGGGGCAACCACAGGGGGATTGCCCCTACGAACCGCTATATGTAGAGGTAGTGCTACAGGACTGTCCTTTTCAAGAACGAGTCAGGTATTGCTGAATCTACCAACTCTGAATCCTGAATCATGCCTGTTAAATACGTCAGGCGATCGCACTTCATATACAAGTGCGATCGTTCTTTGTAAATTCGCTAAGTAAAGAGTAAGTCATCATCCTTGCGATCGAGCCTCACTGGTTACTTTATTATCAAACAATATGCAAGCTAATTACATTACCCTTGACTCCGCGTGAACTAGACTAAAAAACCGCGAAATTACCTGCCCGGAAGCTCTGAATATTTTAGTAACCGATCGAGGAGTAGTCAACCTTGAATTACTAGATGCAGAAGTGATCTCCCGGTTTTTTCGGCAAGTTCCCCATCGGAGTGATTTACCTCCCGTAATGCCGCTACTACTCTGGCGTAGTTGTTACTACCTCGTTTCAATTCTGGATATTTGGGGCGGGAGGCGATAGTTGAGCTATTGAATGTAGATGAGACGGTGCGGCAGATTATCTATGAGGGGACGATGACTCAGTTGCACCGCTATCTGGGTGAGAGTCAGTTTGATTCGTTTCGGATAGCTGCCATAGAGAAGGTTACTCAGGGCGTGACTACTTTGAGTGAGGTGCTGCGAGTATTGCCTCAGAGTGCTTTGTGCCGAAAGCTTTGATTCAGCACGGCAATTTTTTGATAGTTGGGTAATGGCAACCTTTTTTTTGCTCATACTATGTACCAAAGAGCCACTTCACTTCATCAAAACCAATGTTGGGTTTCGCTATCGCTCAACCCAACCTACGAAGCTATTGTAGGTTGGTGTGGGAGAGAACCCAACCAAAGCACATGTACGTCGAAATTACCAGATAGTTGAAACTGGATACTGAGTAATGAGATGATCGATCGTTATTGTTTTCTATCTGCCATGAAGTCAGATGAAAAAGCATCTAAGCTATCAAACAAGGTTTGCCAGGGGTTATCTTTGGAAATCAAAACAATAGTGTTACCGATTTTTTTGATGTAGGCTTCATTACCTGGGATTTGATATTCTTCTGGAAGGGAAACTATTTGATTATTTTAAAAACGGGAAAGTTTGATGATGTTCATAAGTTTTAATCTGTGAATATATGGGTTTTTATCCCCAATCTTGTCTCGTTGTGGTTTACGTTTCTAAGTCCCGTAATCTTTGTTCGAGTAAAGTTTCATGTGCTTGTACGTCATTTTTAGAGTCTCCTTCAGATTGAAAAACCAGCTACACTGCTTATGGTGGATGGTGGCTTACGCTTGAATAACCCACCCTATGAAGTGAATTGTTGGCTGTTGCTCAAAAATGATCCAACCGGTTGATATTTTAATTCTATCCAATGGTCCTGGGGAGTTGGCGACTTGGGTGCTGCCAGTACTTAAAGCGTTGCGCCAACAACTGGGAGACGATCGCTCTAGTGTACGCATCTCTGTGGTATTATCACCCTGTCCCCATGCTACTGGTTCTGAGGTAGCGATCGCCCGCAGTTACCCAGAATTAGACAGAGTTCAAGGCGCAGAGCATTTCTTGGCTTTCTTACTCTGGGGTAAAACAGCAGAAAACTGGGATTGGCGCTCTCGGGGAGTAGTTCTCTTCTTAGGTGGTGATCAATTTTTCTCAGTAGTGATTGGCAGACGTTTAGGCTATCGCACTGTAGTCTATGCTGAGTGGGAAGCTCGTTGGCATCAGTGGCTCGATCGCTTTGGCGTCATGAAACCAGAAATTATCACCACCGCCCACCCCAAATATGCCCACAAATTTACTGTTGTCGGCGATTTAATGGCTGAAGCAGCCTTAGTCAGTAGTCATTGGCTACACGACAAAGGACAAATCACTGAATTGATTGGTTTACTACCAGGGTCGAAACCTGCAAAACTGGCACAGGGAGTCCCGTTTAGCTTAAAAATTGCAGAACACATCCACGCCGCCAGGCCTCAAACCCGCTTTGTAATTCCCGTTGCTCCCACTCTGGATTTACCAACTCTGGCTAAATTCGCCGATTCCCGTCAAAATCCAGTAATTCAGCTAGTAGACGGCGCTACTGCACAATTAGTCCTCCCTGCTGATAATACCAGCGATCGACCGTTTCTGAAAACTGCCAACGGCTTGCGAGTGGAACTATGGACAGAGTTTCCTGCCTACGACTTATTATCCCAATGTCGCATCTGCCTAACTACAGTGGGAGCAAACACCGCTGAATTGGGAGCCTTAGCCGTGCCGATGATGGTGTTGCTACCTACCCAGCAACTAGATGCCATGCGTACTTGGGATGGTTTACCGGGGCTATTGGCAAATTTACCCCTAGTCGGTTCAGGATTTGCTAAATTAATTAACTTGTTGGTAATGCGACAGAAGCGTTTATTTGCTTGGCCGAATATTTGGGCTAATTGTGAAATTGTACCAGAATTACTGGGCAAACTGCAAGCGCAAGATGTAGCAGAAAGAATTTTGGACTTTTTAAACCACCCGGAAAAATTACAGGAAATGAGCGCGAACCTCCGTCAAGTCCGGGGAGAACCAGGGGCAGCGCAAAAGCTAGCTCAACTGGTGCGAGAAGAACTTTCAGGACTGTAGCAGCATATATCGGGGCAACCACAGGGGGATTGCCCCTACTAAACTGTAGCAGCATATATCGGGGCAACCACGGGGGGATTGCCCCTACAAAACTGTAGCAGCATATATCGGGGCAACCCACTTGGGGATTGCCCCTACAAAACTGTAGCGGCATATATCGGGGCAACCACGGGGGGATTGCCCCTACAAAACTGTAGCGGCATATATCGGGGCAACCCACTTGGGGATTGCCCCTACAAAACTGTAGCGGCATATATCGGGGCAACCACAGTTGACTCCTGAGATCTAACTGGAAACTGCTAGCTGTTTTTCAGGTAACTGAGTATACTCAGCGACGATTTGACGGAACTGCTCACCCTCAATCGTTTCCTGATCTAACAGAAGATCAACCAGATGGTC
Source organism: Oscillatoriales cyanobacterium PMM_0019 (assembly GCA_949127975.1). Lineage (GTDB taxonomy): Bacteria > Cyanobacteriota > Cyanobacteriia > Cyanobacteriales > CASBRB01 > CASBRB01. The sequence goes on from CASBRB010000001.1 coordinate 5,090, forward strand.
TACGACAACTCGGTTTTCCCTGATTATTCTACAGGCTTCTTCATAACAGGACATAGCTATCGATCGAACCAGCCGATCAATTTTAATTGCCATATCTTCAGAATAATCTGAGCGAGACATCCACTCTCGACCCAAAAACACTTCATTGCTCGGACTTTCTAGCGCCACTGGTCCCAACTCTGACATACCGTAGAGGGTTACCATTTCTCGCGCTAGGGTTGCCACTGTTTTGATATCGCCACTGGCTCCAGCCGTAACTTCTGCATCGCCAAACACCTCAGCTTCTGCTGCTCTGCCGCCTAATGCCATAGTGATTCGATCGCGCAGCCACCCCCGACTATAAAGACCACTATCAATCATTTCTTCATTAAACACTTGTTGAGAAAAACCACCAATTCCACCAGAACGTGGTATAATAGTAACCTTATTCAACGGGTCAGAGTGTTTGAGCAAAGTTGATAGCAGTGCGTGTCCCACTTCATGGTAAGCAATCAGCCGTTTTTTCTTGCTGTCTAGGAGTGGGTTGAGGGTAAGACCAATAGTGACGCGATCGATCGCATCGTCAATTTCCAAAGACGTGATTTCATCTTTGCGTCGGCGTGCGGTTAGGATTGCCGCTTCATTAAGTAAATTAGCTAAATCAGCCCCAGAAAAACCAGGAGTGCGGCGGGCGATCGCTTCTAAGGAAACATCGTTCGACAGTTTTTTGTTGTTAGCATGCACCTTCAAAATTTCTAGACGCCCCTTAGAGTCCGGCAAATCCACCGTAATTTGACGGTCAAACCTACCCGGTCGCAACAAAGCGGTATCCAACACATCAGGACGGTTAGTAGCGGCAATAATGATAATACCATTATTCCCCTCAAACCCGTCCATTTCTGTCAGTAACTGGTTGAGAGTCTGCTCTCGCTCATCATTGCCGCCGCCAATTCCCGTTCCCCGCTGGCGTCCTACAGCATCAATTTCATCAATGAACACTAGACAGGGGGCATTTTCTTTAGCTTTTTTGAACAAATCGCGCACCCGCGATGCACCCACGCCTACGAACATTTCCACGAATTCCGAGCCAGAGATACTGAAGAATGGGACAGCAGCTTCACCAGCGATCGCTCTGGCTAACAGAGTTTTGCCAGTGCCGGGGGAACCAATCAGAAGAACACCTTTGGGAATACGGGCTCCGATGACAGTAAAGCGTTCAGGTTGTTTAAGGAAGGTAACGACTTCTTGCAATTCTTCTTTAGCTTCTTCAATGCCAGCAACATCGTTGAACGTGACGCCAGTTTTAGCTTCCATCTGGAACCGAGCGCGGGATTTGCCGAAATTGAGGGCTTGACCAGAAGAAGCACTGGAGCGACGAAAAATAACTGTTAATACTGCCAAAACTACGAAAATAAAAAATAAGTTAGCGGCAATGCTGACAGCGACACTATTGTCAGGAGAGCGTTGTACATCAACTTCGACTTTTTTTTCGCGCAGTTTCTTAGTTAGCTCCGGATACTGGTCAAAGAGCACCACATTTTGGGTTTCCTTGGCATTGTTCTTTAACGTCACCTTGGCAATCTTGGTTGCTGGATCGACTGTAACTTTACTGACATCCCCATTCTGAATTTTCTCTAACAGTGCTCCATAGCTGAGGGTGTTTTGCTCCACCTTCGCCAGGGCTGGGGTTCCCAGCAACACCCCCTGAACCATCATCACACTGGCTGCCAAGCGCCAGAGAAGTCGCGGCGTAATGGTTGGAGCCAACTGCCCTTTTGTTCCAGGCTTTGAGCTGGAAGCTCTTTTTGGTTGCTGCCCTATCCATGCTGTAATCCAGGAACTGTTCTTCATACCTATCCCCCCATGCCTTTTGCCGTCTTGACTCAACTGTGACCTGCTAGAGTTGGAAGCAGGCAGGAGTTGAGAAAACCTTTCCAGATCATTAAATACTGGACAACTCTTACCATCACTGGTAAAACCTGTACAGTCGTACCCTACCTGCTAGGTACTAGCGCTGCCCTTAGCACGTTGTCGTTTCCCTGATGACCTGGATTTCTCCTCATCATCAGGGTTGTTAACCAAAGGCTCCCAGTTAGAGACAGTAGAATAGAAGTGATGTCTTCTCATTCCACTTAGCTTTTTATTCAGTTGGCTCCACCCGTGCCATACGTGTCTTTTGCAATTCACTTGCAACAGAGCGGTTATAGCACGGGGTAATCTTTCACTCAATCTCATAGCTCGACGTGCGATAACTAGTCCCGCCGCTTCATCTGACGCTAACCCGTAAAGCCGAGCGTACTTCACCAATCCTATCAGACTAGAATAGGCAGGGTTAACTTGGATTAGCTCAATGCCTAGATTAAAACATCTACCACTAAGCGCCGAAAAGAATCTGCTATAGGCAAAGTTTGATAGCATTCGAGCGTATCGTCTACCACGCTCCCTCAGTGTTGTCTGTTTCCTGCTAAAGTCTAGAGACTCGCCAACAATGGGAGCGCAGTACAATAGTGCGATGGTAGTCAATTCCTTGACAGCATTACCAATAATTGCTCGTGCTTGTCCCCGACGTTTTCCCGACAAGTGCAGTAAAATTTGTCCTGACGCTTTCAGATTGCCATCTGGAGCTACATAAGCCCACCCAATCGAGTCAGGATTTAAGTCAATTCCGATGCAGCCATAATGCCGAGATAGGGTTACTCTCTTTGGTGCTGGCAGTTCAAAACTTACCGCCATGAACCACCTAAAATCCTTATAGTAAAATCGGTAAGTCATGGCTACTCCATACTCAATTGGAGTCCTGACACCTGACTTACTTACCGATTCCCCTGGTGTGCCTAGCGCGGTCTGTACCTTCTCTGCACCATAAGAGAATGACTTAATTTCTGCTGTCACATATTCCCCATACAGAGGTTCGAGTATTAATGGTACTCTAATCTGTAGTACCTTGCCATCAAACTGACAAACCTGATTACCAAATAACTCCCCCTTGGAGCCAACAAAATAGGCATAACAGTCTTTGGGAATCTTCACCCTAATTGGTGCAGACTTGAGGTGAGATATCTGGCGCTCTAGGTGGGCTATGTAACGCTTCTTGTGGTGAATCTGAAACTTGATACACTGCCATGTATTGCGCCTGTGTTCTAGGCTGCAAGAGAGTCTTAGCTTAGGACTAGCCTTTTTATTCTGCCATTTCTTGTGATGGTAAAACTTCTTAGAATCCTTGAGTAGTTTTATCTTCTTTTTTAGCCAGTCAGTAGCAGATTTTAGTTTCCCCTCCAACTGCTTGATGTGATTAGTCCTGCACTCCTTAGCACTACAATTCATTCCATCAGCATCTGTAATAATTGCATTGGCTTGACGTGCATTAATCTGGTATGTCTTTTGTAGTTCAGTTCTTAATTCTGACTTGGAGTAGTCAGGATATTTTAGACGATGGTTAACAGTATCGACCAAGGCTTGATGGTATATTTTGCTATAACTGGAGATAAACTCTTGCAGGTTTAATGGTAGTTCATCTGTTACATAAGTTTTCAACTGTTAATCACCCCCTCGCATTTGACTACATTATTAGTATACCCTAAATACTGCATTACCCTACGAGTTATGACTACTCTTTTAGATAGATATTTCCTGGGAGTTGTTCAGTAATGTCCACTGTTGTCCAATGAATCTTGCACTAAGTCAAAGCACCTTCTAGTCTAACTGCCAGCACCCCGCTCTCTCATAGACTGGGCGTCATGCCTCTAACAATAGGCGAGCTGACCAGCTAAACCACCCTACATCTGGAAATCTTGTTATCATGGCAAGTTAAGTACTTAGTCCGTTAACTATCCATTGAAGAAGGAGTTTTACTTGCCTCGTCACTACCTGTTTACATCCGAGTCTGTAACTGAAGGTCATCCAGATAAAATTTGCGACCAAATTTCCGACACGATCTTAGACGCCCTACTTACGCAAGACCCAAAAAGCCGCGTCGCCGCTGAAATCGTCGTCAACACCGGATTGGTGCTGATTACTGGCGAGATCACCTCAAATGCTCAGGTGAATTTCATTGATTTAGTCCGGAAGAAAATTGCTGAAATTGGCTACACCAACGCCGACAACGGCTTTTGTTCCAATAGTTGTGCCGTCCTAGTTGCCTTAGACAAACAATCTCCTGACATTGCTCAAGGCGTTAACACTGCCCAGGAAAGTCGCGAACTTTCTAGTGAAGAGGCTTTTGATGCGGTTGGGGCAGGTGACCAAGGTATCATGTTTGGGTTCGCCTGCAACGAAACCCCAGAACTGATGCCCTTGCCCATTAGTTTAGCTCATAGACTTGCCCGGAGATTGGCAGCAGTGCGCAAAACTGGGCAGTTGCCTTATCTCCGTCCGGATGGTAAAACCCAGGTAACTGTCACATACGAAGATGGAAAACCTGTTGGCATCGATACCATCCTGATTTCTACCCAGCATGCTGCTACCATTGGCGATATCACAGATGAAGCTGCCGTCCAAGCCAAAATTAAACAAGACCTCTGGGAAGCAGTAGTAAAACCTGTTTTTGCTGAGGATAATATTCAACCGGGCCAAGAAACTCGCTTTCTAGTCAACCCCACTGGTAAATTTGTGATTGGTGGTCCTCAGGGAGATGCTGGGCTGACTGGTCGAAAAATTATTGTAGACACATACGGTGGCTATTCGCGTCACGGGGGTGGAGCTTTTTCTGGTAAAGACCCCACCAAGGTAGACCGCAGCGCGGCTTATGCTTGTCGCTATGTGGCGAAAAATATTGTGGCGGCTGGACTGGCGGATAAATGTGAAGTGCAGTTGAGTTACGCGATCGGAGTAGCTCGACCAGTCAGTATCTTAGTAGAAACTTTCGGTACTGGCAAGGTAGAGGATGAGGTATTACTAGAATTGGTGAAACAGCATTTTGAACTGCGTCCTGCTGGGATTATCCAGGCATTCAAGTTGCGTAACCTGCCAGCCGAACGTAACGGTCGTTTCTATCAAGATATAGCCGCTTACGGTCATTTGGGGCGCACAGATCTGGAACTGCCTTGGGAGCAAACTGATAAGGCAGCCGTGTTGAAAGAAGCACTTAGTCAACCAGTGTCGGCTTCTAGAGTATAGAACTTAATCGGGGTGCGGTGTAGGGTGGGCATTGCCCACCTAAAAATATTCGGGAAAGTGCCCTCACTACCAACTTTTTCGTTCGTAGGGGCAATCCCCTGTGGTTGCCCTGGGCTTTAGCCCTTTAACTTTTTCTTGGAAATTAGTTCGTAGTGAGGGCTTTAGCCCTTACTGAGAAAGCTATTGGGCCTTTGGCATTGTCTTGGTAATGTTGGGTTTCGCTATCGCTCAACCCAACCTACAATAACTACAATAACTATTCACCAGCAGACTGCGAAGTATTACTGACAGTAATCATAAATCTCCCCATTCTCGCAAAGTTTTGATGTCAGCTTCAAAATCCTCTATATCATAATTAATACAAATTCCCCGATCGGCAATTGTACGCTGGAACTCAAGCAAATGCATAACAGCTAAACGACAAGCATGACCAATACTAATTTTCTTCTGTTGATAGAGAAGAATGGCGATTTCTAGTTTTAAGTCCTCAACTGACATCTGGGCTAATTGTAGAATCTCATCGGGGATGGTAAGGTTCATAATTGTTCTAATTGAGCCACTCCCCCGATTACACATACTATATTCAGTATAACCAGATTGCTCTCTCGTCGTCGCCATGGCGTAATACCGTTAGATCCGCAAGTCATAATAGTTCCGTCTACCAAGACATCTGAGACTTTTTTGCGACAGTCATGTTAAGTTTTCCTAAATTTCTGATAAAACTGCTATATTTACGTCTGACAAGCTTTGATAAACATTGACAAGTTGCTGGCGATTACGTTATCTTTAGGGTTATCCATGAGCTTAACGAGACCGGAGGATTGAGTTAAGCGTTGATTGGTCTCTAGCAATGCTAGGGAGTGTTTACTTGGAGGAAATCCCCAGAGGTTATGTCTGCGTTGACTGAA
>CASBRB010000002.1 GCA_949127975.1 Oscillatoriales cyanobacterium PMM_0019
AGCAGGGGGAGCAGGGGGAGCAGAAAATACAAATTCTTCTGGCGGGAAGCGCCTAAATCCCCGTCTTTTTAGAGCGGGGAGTGGCTCAATAAGTCAATGGCAGGAGTTCAATCATGAAAGCCGCTGTGGTTCCTGCTGTCAATGGCACTTGGGAAGTGAAAGATATTTCTACCCCTGAACCTGCTGCAAATCAAGTTCTGATCAAAGGATGACATTACCCGTGCCTACGATCGCGTTGAAAGCGGCGACGTTGGCTTCCGGGCGGCGGGTAGTTGACCCTATAGCCTAAAATTCATTTTAGAATCCTATAATTAAGATACAGTATATATCTAGGGTAAATTGGGAAACTCCAGTCCCCAACCAGTGGAAAATCTTTTCGTGAACGTTTCGTCTACCTTTGAAGCGCTTGATCTAAATACTCTGTTCCCCTTCGTTCTGGATGAATTCCAGAGACAGGCGATCGCGGCTCTCAATGCCGGACGCTCGGTGGTGGTTTGTGCCCCCACCGGTTCGGGGAAAACACTAATTGGAGAATACGCCATTCACCGTGCCCTGTACCAGGGCGGACGGGTGTTTTACACCACACCTCTAAAGGCGCTGTCGAACCAAAAGTTTCGCGACTTTCGCCAACAGTTTGGAGCTAACATGGTGGGCTTACTCACTGGGGATATCTCCGTCAACCGGGAAGCACCAATTGTAGTCATGACTACGGAAATCTTTCGTAACATGCTCTACGGCACCCGGATTGGAGAAGTTGGCACCTCCCTAGTGAATGTGGAAGCAGTGGTACTGGATGAGTGCCACTACATGAACGATCGACAGCGGGGTACAGTTTGGGAAGAATCAATAATCTACTGCCCTGGCAAAGTTCAGCTAGTAGCCCTCTCGGCAACAGTAGCCAACTCTGGGCAGCTAACCGACTGGATAACTCACGTTCATGGACCAACGGAACTAATATACTCTGACTTTCGACCAGTTCCCCTAGAGTTTCACTTTGGCAATCCTAAAGGACTGTTTCCGCTACTGGATGCCGACAACAGCAAACTCAACCCCCGCCTCAAGCAGAAGGGAAAAACAGACAACCGCAAGAGTATGCGGGCAGAAAGTCCTAGTATAGCCTTTGTGGTTAGTCAGCTCGCTGGGCGGGATATGCTGCCAGCAATTTATTTTATCTTCAGTCGCCGGGGCTGCGATAGAGCTGTTGATGAGTTTCGTGACTTAACTCTGGTGAATGAGGCAGAGTCAGCCCAGATTAAGCAACTGATTGACGAATTTTTGCAACGCAACCCTGAAGCAGCCCGCTCCGGACAGGTTGAACCCTTGTCCCGAGGCATTGCTGTTCACCATGCAGGAATTTTACCAGCTTGGAAGGGGTTGGTGGAAGAACTGTTCGGAATGGGGCTGATAAAAGTAGTATTTGCTACAGAAACCCTAGCGGCTGGAATTAATATGCCCGCCCGCACTACAGTAATTTCTAGCCTGTCCAAACGCACCGACGACGGACACCGACTGCTAAAGCCTTCTGAGTTTTTACAGATGTCAGGTCGTGCAGGGCGTCGGGGGATGGATACTACAGGGCATGTAGTAACTTTGCAGACGCCGTTTGAAGGAGCGAAGGAAGCAGCTTATCTAGCAACTGCTGAAGCCGATCCCCTCAAGAGTCAGTTTACCCCCACCTATGGCATGGTGCTGAATTTACTGCAAACCCACTCTCTTGAAGAAGCTAGAGGATTGGTGGAGCGCAGTTTTGGTCAATACATGGCAACAGTGTCTTTAAGACCGTACCAACAATCGATCGCGGATCTGAATTCTGAACTGGCGCAAGTCGAGGCAATGCTCGCATCTGTAGACCCCCAGTTGCTGTCAAACTATGAAAAACTTCAAGCACACCTGAAAGAAGAACGCAGGATTGTGAAGTTCCTGCAACATCAAGCTGATGAAGTAAAAGCCAAAGAAATCGGCATGGCACTAGCTCAAGTTCCACCAGGAACAATTATCAGCATCAAGGGAAAACACGTTCCGCTACCAGCACCAATGTCAGCAGTCCTAGTCACCAAGTCGGCAGGTTCCGCTCACTTTCCCTATCTGATATGCTTAGGGCAAGATAACCGCTGGTACGTAGTGGCAGCAATAGATGTTGTGAGCTTATACGGACAATGGTGGCACTTCGTCAGTGAAGTAAATGCGCCAGTTATCGAGTCATTACAGCCTCCTCAAGATCTCCATCTCAAGCTTGGACAAATACGTCGCGGGACAGATGCTACTGCGGCGTTTGCTAGTTTGATTCCCTCAGTTCCACCACCAGGACTTACCCCAGAGGTGAGGGCGCAGCAACAACAAGTAGAGGCTCTCAAAGCGGAACTGGATAATCATCCCCTCTGGCAATGGGGCAATCCTGCCACCTTGCTGAAACGCCAGCAGCGTCGCCAAACTTTGCAAACAGAAATTAACAAGCGTCAAGCTTTACTTGAGCAACAACTAGCACGCCACTGGCAGGAATTTCAAGACTTAATTGAAATTTTGCAGCGCTTGGGCGGTTTGCAAGGGTTGATTCCGACACCTCTAGGCGAAGCAGCGGCGGCAATTCGGGGTGATAACGAGTTGTGGCTGGGTTTAGCGATGATGTCAGGTACACTGGATAATCTCGATCCCCATCACCTGGCAGCGGCGATGTGTGCTTTAGTTAGCGAAACGCCCCGCCCCGACAGTTGGACAAACTACTTGCTAGCAGATGAAATAGTAGAAGCTTTGAAGGGGTTAGCAGGAGTAAGGCGTCAATTGTTCCAGTTGCAGCGTCGGCAAAACGTCGCCCTGCCTGTTTGGTTGGAGTATGAGTTAATTGGAATTGTCGAGCAGTGGGCGTTAGGGGTGGCATGGATTGATTTATGTAACAATACCAATTTAGATGAAGGAGATATTGTCAGAATGTTGCGCCGGACAGTGGATTTATTATCTCAAATTCCCCACGTACCCCATATCTCAAACTCCTTGCAGCGCAATGCTATCCGAGCTATTCAACTGATCGATCGGTTCCCAGTTAATGAAGTGGTTTCTAAAAGTTAGTTGAGGCAGTTTGTGGTTTAGAAGATTGACACTCCCCGCTAGGATAGGATACTGGTGGCGAATCAAAAACCTAACCCCCCAACCACCCTGCCCTACAAAGGAAGGGCAGGGGGTTTTCATACAAATAAATAAAATCTCCCCTTAGGCTTTTTCACCCTCATCCCCCAGCCCCTTCTCCCATCGAGGGAGAAGGGGAGAAAG
>CASBRB010000003.1 GCA_949127975.1 Oscillatoriales cyanobacterium PMM_0019
ATAAAAAAGTAAAAATTTATATAAAAAAAGCCTTAAAAAATTGCTGAGAAACTAGAAAAAAGCTGTCTTCACCAGCCGATAGCTGCCCCCAGACGCAGACATACTCCGCTATAATAGCAGTTTATTACTCTCACAAGCCAGCAGGTTTAAAATGCATATTTTAATTCCAGAGTATAAATTATCCCTGCCCTGCTACAGTCGGGCTGTAGCCCACCCAGTTACTAATCAACGTCCATAGCTTTTGCAGAGATGCCAGCTTCAAAACAACCAGCCCCAAAAAAAATCTTTCACTCTCGCTAGACATAAAGAGCGCACAGTCCGACTCGTGCTGTTACTGACACCATCCGAACAGCAGCAGTTGAAAGAGAGCGCAGTTGCAGCAGGGTTAAAAGTTAGCGAATTTGTACGTCGGTGTATTGCTAGGCGCACTCTCCCCCGCCAAATCCCACAAGTGAACTGGTTAACTTATCTGGAATTAGGGACTGTTTGTGTCAACCTCAACCAGCTAACTAGCGCTGCAACTACAGCCGTAAAGAACGGACAGCCTATCCCACCCATAGATCTAGAGATGCTCTCTAGCCTTAGCGCACTTGTTAAAGAAATACAAAAGCAGACGTTAGGCACGACAACTTCAGATGAGGTTGAGGTTTAAACAATGCCTATAGCTAAGGTAGTTAAGGGAAGTCGTGGGGGTTGGTACAGTTGCGATAAGTACATCACCTCAAAAGAGCAAGCGAAGTTGCTTGAAACCAACATGGCAGGTGATAATCCCGCAGAAAGGTCAATGGAGTATCGTCTCTGTATTGAGAAGAACTTAAGGGCATCCAATACCGTACTGCATATTGCTATATCCCCACATCCAGAAGATATTATTGATGACCAGATGTGGTGCGATATAGCTCAAAGGATAAGAGGTAGCTTGGGATACACCAAGAATCAATACCTGGTAGCCACCCATTCGGATACGGGATTGCGTCACGGACATTTGCTTATCAATCGCGTGGACGTTGAGGGGAAAGTCCCTAACGACTGGCAAGATAAACGCAAGACAGAAGAAATACTTCGGCAACTAGAGGAAGAGTTTAAATTAACTCCAGTGACGTCCAGTTGGGAAGTGGCTATGAAATCTTCAACAACTGGGCAGTTTCAGAAAGCCTTGAAAGAGCAGAAACAGTTTGAAGATGGGAAACGCGCCTCACCCCCAAAGCCGCCAGTATTTATGGTGTTGCAAGAAATCATCAGCTTGGCGACATCAGATAAGCCAACCCTGACAGAACTTGCTAGACAGGTTAGAGAGGCAGGGTGTCAGAACCGAAATCAAACGCACCGAGCGAGGTATTATCCAAGGTATTAGCTACTTTAAGGATGGACAAAAGTTTCGTGGCAGCGACTTGAACCGCTCCTTTAGCTGGAATGGATTACAGCAATATCGAGGAGTCTCTGTAGACTTGGTGAGGGATGCCCAGGTTCTAGATGATGCTGCCAATAGAAGAAAGGAAACAGAACAACTTCGGGAGTTAGATGATGGAACTCAAGGAACAGTTAAGGGAGGCAGCAAGGCAGCAAGCCGAGGAACTAGCAGCTCAAACGTATCTAAGCGACGAAGTGAAGGAGCATCGAGAAGCTCTAGCACAACTGAGTCAGCAGCTCTCCAACCTGACGAAGGAGAACGCCGAGTTAAAGCAGCAATTAGCAGCATTGCCGGAAGCGTTGCAGAATATATTAGAGTCAGCATTGCAACAGCAGCATCAATCCCTGACGCAGACGGTAGCCGAACTGAAGACGGAAAATACCGAGTTACGGCAGCAGCTAGCAGACTCAATAGAAGCACAAGCCAATTTAGTAGAAGGCTTGAACGACTTAGGAGAATTAGTAGAGAGCGTACAGAACAATTCCCAAGAAACTTGGCAGTTGCCCCTAACGGGGCTGCTTCAACGAGTGTCGGAACTGGAGAAGAACCCGCCACAGCTTCAGATGAGTTCGATATTGCAGGACAGCTTGAACGATTTGGGGCAGCAGTTGAGCGATTTAACGCAGAACTTGAGTCGGAAAGAAAGCCAGTTAGAGCAGCGGGTGACGGCAGTAGAAGAGAAAACCTCACGACAAGACCAAACAATTCGAGAACAAGTGCAGCTACTGGATGGAGTCAAGCAGACGTTAACCGACAAGTTGAGCAGCTATCCCTTATCCTTGATAGCATCAGACGCCAAAGAGAATCAGAGATTGAAGAGCTTGAAAAACGTAGAGCAGAACTTGAAAGACTTACTCAAGAATTGGCAGCAGGAAGTAAGCAGCTTGAATCAACGAACGAATTTGATAGAGCAGGAGTTGAAGAGTCAGGCTCCACAGAAGAAATGGCTCTCAAGCTGTCGGAGTTTAGCCGACGAAACCGAGAACTTGCAGAATCAAGCTTCAACCTTACATCGGGAATTAGACGGCTTAGTGCAGAGCTTGCAGGGTCAACTGTCGGGCATCTCCTCAAGACTGACGGAAAACGAGAGCAATCTACAGAAGCACAAGCAATCGGTCATTCAAGTTTTGGAGAAGAATCGTTCACAAATCCAGAAGAACGTAGAGCGACTGGACGAAATCAACAATTACATCAAACAGCTAGAAACGCTGAATCTGAAAGCTCTATCGGAGACGCTCTCTCAGTTAGAAACCAAAAAGCGGGGACTGTTCGGGTAGATCCCAAAATGCGTGAAGATGCCGACTTGATTGTTTCTATTGCAGCGCGAGTCTACAACTACCTTGACAATCGCCAACAAGTCACCTTCGTCAGCCCTGGAGTAATGGTTGCCGAGATTACCGACTATACTCTATCTTTGCAGCCTGAAGATGAAATCTTCTCCATTGCAGCTAAAGACGGACGCGGGGAAATCGTTAGGTATGAAGGCGATGATTTAAAGCGAGTCCGCAGCATCCAGCCAAGCGATGTAGAGCAATGGGTTGGAATCGAGCGGAAGTTAGACAAGATAGAGATGAAGCAGCAAGAAGCAGAACGCCAGAAAGAGGTTGAGCGCCAACAGAACAAGCAAAAGAAACGCGACCAATTAAGTTTATAGTGTCATGCTGACCTTTTCAATAACGTTATTGAAAGCATGAAGTCCACAACAGCAACCAGTTAAGTTGATAGCGCCATGCGAGATCGTTCAATAACGTTATTGAAAGCAGGTTACTGCGCGACGATGTTAAACGCGCCTGGATTTTTAACGAGCGTATTTTGTACTGCCACGCGACCTCAAGTAGAATCTTGCCCCGCGCTGAAAAGCTACCTCACCCCCCAACGCTAGTAGTCCCAAAGTATAATCCGGTTCTGGAATAGAAGTACCGTTGATATAGTTAAGCGCCTTACTCCAAGCCAGTGAGCCAACTTCTCGCCCCATAGCTCTTCCCGCTAAATCACCATCTGCAAAGTGGATGCCTCCGTAACGACGAGACATTCCAGCTTCATCAGCCGCCGCCGAAAAAGTATCCCAGGAAAGACTCACATCAGTTGCAGGGCCACCATCAATAATAGAAGTTCCTGCCTTCTCTGTATAGGAGTAGCCGAAGACATCACTCCCAGTAAAACTAGAGAGAATCTCAGCAGCCGCAGCACTATAAGTACTATGCCCCGAAACAAATTCAGGGAAAGCAGGAGTAACAACAGTCGCAGGCTGGTAAGGCAGCCAGTTTTGCCCCAATACCATTAAACCATTCCATTCTGGCACCAATTGGTCCTTAAATAAATAGTGGATAGCTGTTATCGGACGTACAGAATTATAGGTTCGCTTGGCATCCCAAGCAGCTATACTAGAATCTAACAAAGCATTATCTAAGGCAAAGAACATCTTGACATCGTCATCAAGAGTATGCTTATCTCTTTGTGAGACGTACTGTGCAAACAAGTTCCAGTGCCCTGGCGGCAATTCGGAATTAGGACCATCAGCCCAATATTGTGCTTGAGCTTTCTGTTTATCGGTTAAATTGGCAGTAAGGTTTAGGATATCTTGAGCTTGCTGTTTAAACCCCACAGGATCTGATTCTAAAGTTTTTGGACCAATAATAGGTCGTAATTGGGAACCAGAACTAAGTGCAAATGGGGTAACATTACCCCAAAAAGGAGCAAGGTAACTTTGTACGACGGAGCCACCACCCGCCTTTGGCACGCGCAAAGGTTGCCAGAGATCCGGATTATTAATAGCATCAGGAGTATTAACTGGCTTATATCCCGTATAGTCGGAATAAGGGATACCAGAAGTTGATAAATTGCCTAATTGGTTGGAGCCGTCATTGTGCCGGAAATTTAGTAAAGATGACGCCGCTACATTACCAATCCCAGTCGGCGTAGTAATATCAACAGAAGTATCCGTGGGATTGTAGCCCAACGTCGTCATCAGGTTATTAAATTTAGTTACCTGAGATGGGAATAAGTCTACCATTGTCCGATAAGCGGCATAGCTAATGGCTTGGTTTTTATTAGCTAGGGTATCTTCTGTAGTAGGACGTCGCAGGGTACCACCTTCTTGGGTACCTTTAGCCTTGGGGTCATAAGCAGCCCAAGCATCAAAAATGCTAGTTTGTAGAATAGCGAGGTCCCGTGCCGCGATTGGGGGGCCTGGTTTAGTATCGCGGATTGCCTGTAGTGCGGCATTATTCCATTGAATCACATCATTGCTACCGCCCGCAGTTAAATCCGCAGCTGTAGCTGGCAAGCATAAGAATATACCTATTACTGCGATACAAATAGGCGCGTAAGTTTTCATGGCAGCAAGTTAAGCGCTTTGACTGCAACTAAGAATAACACCAGGAAGCTCCCCAACATTTTATGGCACCATCCGGTTCCATTATTATGACTGTCTACAACCGGGAGCTAACCATTGCTACTGCAATTTAAAGCGTGCTGACGCAGACATATGGTGACTTCGAGCTATTAATTTGGGATGACGGCTCCACAGATAATTCTTTAAATATCGCCAATGACTATGCGAAACTCGATAAACGAGTTAGAATAGTAGCAGCTCAACACCTTGGAAGAACCCCCGCACTTATCGCAGCTCACGCGCAATGTCTAGGTAATTATCTAGGCTGGGTGGATAGCGATGACGCGCTTGCGTCAACTGCTCTTTCTGAAACCGTCGCCATACTAAACGCACGCCCAGAAGTAGGGCTAGTTTATACTGACTACCTGGCGATCGATCTCAACAACTATATTACAGGTTACGGACAGCGCTGCCGCATCCCCTATTCCAAAGAGCGGCTCCTAATTGACTTTATGACTTTTCACTTCCGGCTGTTTCGTCGCGAAGTTTTTGAAGCAGCGGGTGGTATAGACGCTGACTTTGAAAGAGCCCCAGACTACGACTTGTGCCTGCGACTATCCGAAATAACACAAGTGTTGCACCTAGAAAAACCGCTCTACTACTACCGCAACCATACTGATAATATATCTCACCAGCATAGAATAGAGCAAATCCTTTGGTCTAAGGAAGCCATTAACCGGGCGCTGCGCCGTCGCGGGCTAGCCGATAGCTACCAAGTAGACGTGGAAATCGTCGGGCGCTTCTCCCTACGCCCAATGAAGACAAGTTAAGTTGTGTAAAGAAATATATAGTTATGTAAACATACTCCAATTAAAGGAATTTATGTGCTTTACTGAATTTGTCTTGGTATTTCATCCATCTTAGTGGTGAGCTGGTGGCTGATAACGCCAGCACATGATGCAGTCCGAGAGTGAAAAGCGTTCGCTTTATTGAACAAATGAATAAAACAGTTATCGCTGAAGAAATTGTCGTTACTGTAGCGGCGAAAAATCACAACCCGAATTTGCTAAGTGTAGATTTTTTAAAATATAGCGGTATCGTACCGTTTGACTGGGGATTAGCTAGTCCGCCAGTCCAGAACAACCAGTTTGCTAGAATTGTATTTGAAAATGGTATTTATCTAGAAGCTCAACCGTCAAGAATCTGCTTTTCCGAAATTCTTGTTGGGAAACCAGAGGCAGCAATTTTAGTTCCAGAATTAGCCAGTAAATATGTTACTGCATTACCCCATGCCGAATACCTAGCATTGGGAATTAGCTTTAAAGGTTATGTGGCATTCGAGGGTCAATTAAATGCTGCGAACGAATATTTAAATAATACGCTACTATCAAAGGGGCCGTGGCAGGATATAGGTACGCAGGCTGTGGTACCCACCATCAACTTGGTTTATACCCTAGAGCGGGGACAATTGAATTTGACTATTAGCTCTGCTGCACTACGCCCCCCTAAATCCCTCGAATTATCTGCATTATTGTTTTTCGGTAATTTTGAGTTCGGTATTGCTGGGGAATCTGCTGAAAATCAGTTGCAGAGTCTTAAAGATTATCTGAGTAACTGGCAAGCAAATTTTGAGACTTATCAAAATCTCGTTAATCAGAAGTTTATGAGCGTGGTGGCTCAAAGAGAATCAATGGCTGACTTGTTTGCCATGAATAGCACCAATCCATTGCTACCAGCTAACAGCCATCAAATCAAGTAGCGGAAAAATTAACAGCGAATGTAGGGGGTGCTGATGAGCGGTTACGATAATTCAAGTCTACATAACAACCCAGAAGCCTGGACAACACCTATCGGTGCTAATCCTAATTTAATACCTCATGACGATCCTTTAACGGGGTTGTCCAAAACACCTTCATCGTCGGTAGGTTCAGATGTACTGTCGGTTGGGTTGAATCGCCCTTCAACATCTAATACCGCCGCAAGCACCTCAACTTCTATCCCTTATTTTGATAATTCGTTATCGATATTCAACCCAAATCCTTTCAATAATCTCAAAGAGCAATCTAACAATACTGATTATAACTTCCCGCCAGGTATCGATCCTTTTACTGGTAGCCCCATAGGGGGAGCTACTCCTCTTCCTTCCCTTCCGACTCTTTCCCCGCTTTCTTTAACGTCTTCTTCACCACCAGTTAGTAGCTCGTTTGCCTTAACCGCCACTCCTAACTTCGCTGTAAAGGCAGAGCATAACGTTTCTATAAATGGCGGTGGTAATTTTGACGTTTCCTCAACAGATACTACCGACGACGCCCTAATTTACGGAGGCACCGGAGTCACAATTCACGGGAACCCCACATTACCCTTACAAAGGGATGCCCAAGGTAATCCCATCAAAGATAGTTCTGGAAAACAAATTTTAGTAACTGATGCGGTTGCCATCACTTCGGGTAACGTCAGTGCTGATTCTAGCAATAAATATTCTAATCTAACTCAAATAATTCCCCAGCAGACAGTTAACGTACCTACCTATAACGATTTAGTATCAACGCAATTAACTTATAAAAATCCGGCGGGTACGCAACCAGTTACTTTTGATGCTAGTAAAAACCCCCTCAATAACGTCTCCGATTGGAATAATAAATTTCCCGCACCGGGTACAACAGGGCACCCTACAGTAGTAAAAGTAATTAATGGGGGATTGAATGTCCCCAGCAATATCAATTTAAGCCACTACATTATCACCGTTGTCAGCGGCGATATCAACTTTAATGGCAGCGGGCAGAATTTTAATGACGTAATGCTGGTTACTAGCAACGGTAATATCAATCTCAACAACTTAAGCTCTACCGACTTATCGGTATTTGCTTCCGGTGCGATTAATACCAACGGGGGTTCAGTATTTGGCGGTACGACAGTATTAGCCAACAGCAGTGGTAACGGTAGCATCAACTTTAACGGCTCTACTTCTACTACTAACTACTCAACCTCCCATCTGACGGTGGTTTCCCAAGGGAGCATTACGTATAATGGCTCCTCCAATACTCGCGGAACATTTTTAAGCGGTAAGGATTTTAGCTTTAGCGGCAGCTCTACTTTATATGGTGAGATTGGGGCGAAAGGGAATATTACCTTCAACGGTAGTACTACTGTAAAAGCTATCCCTACTGACTTCGCGTCACCAACTATCACCGCAGCACTAACCAACGACACTGGTGCTGTTAATACAGATAAGATTACCAAAGATCCTACAATTTCAGGTACGATAACTGATACTGGGTTGATAATTTCCTTGAAAGCTGGGTTTGATACTACGAGTGCCAGCAGTTTTACCAATATTAGTAGCCAATTAAGTTCTCAGGGGAGTTTTACCCTAAGTCGCACTCTCCTGTCTCAAGTTAATGGGGGTACTTTACCAGATGGAGTCCATACCCTGCATTTGGTAGCCACAGATATATATGGGAACTCCAGCAGTTTTGATGTACCTTTTACTTTGGATACCGTTGCACCCACTGCCCCCAGTTTAAGTCTATCACCATCGTCTGATAGTGGGATAAGTAATAGTGATCGCACTACAAATATTAACACTCCAACGTTCACTGGAACGGCTGAAGCTGGAGCTTTAATAAACATACTGAGCGATGGGCTGCTTGTCGGCAGTACAACTGCTGCAAGTAACGGGACTTGGACTGGCGTTACCAGTAAACTAACTGATGGTGCGCATATTATAACTGCCACTGCTACTGATATCGCGGGGAATGTCAGCCAAGTATCGGCACCGCTAAATATCACAGTTGATACTACTGCACCCAGCCCACCCAGTTTAAGTTTATCACCGTCTAGCGATAGCGGGATAAGTAATAGCGATCGCATTACCAATATTAACACGCCCACCTTCACTGGAACTGCCGAAGCCAACTCAAAAGTCCAAATCTTAAACAACGGGCAAACTATAGGTAGTGCAACTGCGACAAGTAACGGCACTTGGAGTATTACTACTAATATCCTGCCAGACGGTACCTATCAACTAACTGCCACTGCTACTGATATCGCGGGGAATGTCAGCCAGTTAGCAGCACCGATAAATATCACCATTGATACTACTGCACCCACCCCACCCAGTTTAAGTTTATCACCCTCTAGCGATAGTGG
>CASBRB010000004.1 GCA_949127975.1 Oscillatoriales cyanobacterium PMM_0019
AACCCCCTGTGGTTGCCCCTATAGCAAGTCTAAATCATTTATAAAAATACCCTCACCCCCAACCCCTCTCCCAAAGGGGGAGAGGGGAGTAAGAAAATTTTACAATTCATTTAGACGCGCTATATATATGCCAGTGTGCGTAAGTCCTGAGCAACCATCGCTAAATTAACAGCTTTTTGGTTCCCCAAACTTCTTCCATAGGTGGTATTTGTGAAGAATTGTATATAAATTCATCTGGTGGCAGTGGGCAATGGTTAAAAAAGTGGTAAAATTGTAATAATTTTGTTAAAATATGTTAAGTTAATTACGCCCTGTTATTTTCGGGAACTATTATGGCTAATACATATCAAGCCGCAGTTCGCGGTATGGCTACTGCGCCGACTGTAGCTCCTGATAAGTCTACTCAAGTTACCAAAAAGCATTATCCTAACTATAAGGTAATTGTGCTGAACGACGATTTTAACACGTTTCAGCACGTTCATGACTGCTTGGTGAAGTACATTCCAGAGATGACGAGCGATCGTGCTTGGGAACTCACCAATCAAATACACTTTGAAGGGCAAGCCATTGTCTGGGTTGGTAGCCAAGAACAGGCTGAACTCTACCATGAGCAATTAAGAAGGGCGGGTTTGACACTGGCTCCCCTCGAGGCAGCATAAAATGAGCAAACCTAAGGGCGGCAGACTGGTTTGGAATCACTCCACCCACATTCCCGGCTTGATTCCAGTTCTAGAAAGGCTTACAGGCTACAGTGGCATTCAAACGATTACACCCGCCGTAATTGGGCGGGCTAAAGGTCATTGCCCTCGGTTGCAATTGAAAGTATCAGTGCCAATTCGCGGCGGATTTAAACTCCTAGCGCGACAGGGCAAAACTTTTCAGGAAGTTTTCATGATTACCGAGCTGAGTCAGATTGAATTAGAAGAAGCGATCGCCCTTGCCCTAAAGCGCTAATTCTGTTCCTCGCCAACACATGCCCCAACACTCACCCAACTGCTAGAGCCATCCTCCCAGTGTTCCTTTTTCCAGATGGGGGCATTGTGCTTGAGCGTGTCAATGGCGTAGCGACAAGCTTCAAAAGCTTCCGATCGATGGGGACAGCCCACAGCTACCAGCACGCTGATTTCCCCAATTTTCAGGCGTCCAGTACGATGGTGAATTACTACTCGATTCACCTGGGACCAGCGACGACGGATATCAGCGGCAATTTGACTGAACACCTGGAGTGCCATTGGTTCGTAAGCTTGATACTCTAAGGCTACCACAGAAAACCCGTCGGTTTGGTTGCGAACCATCCCACTCATCACCACTACAGCTCCATTGTCTGGAGCGTCGGCTTGGGCGTATACTTCCTCGAGCGATAAGGGAGCAAAAGTAATCGCCAAGTTATCTTTTGGGTGGCTTTGAGTTGGGGAAGCCAAGGACGTTTGTACTGGGGTCATCACTCTTTCCACGCAGCTACTTTTATTTTTATCATATAAATTATAATTGTAACTGCATAGCATAAGTGAGTTATTTTATATATATCCTTGGGCAGATTGTTAAAAAAACTTAATTTAGAGTGCGATCGCCTCTGAAACGATATTTTGGGGAACTATAAAACCAAGAGGGCGATCTAGCAGAGGTGAAAAATCTGCAAGTTGCACCTGCTGTAGCTATTATCAGTGAGGGGATGGAAACGTCATCTATGCGAACAAGTGAGGAAATCAAGGCAGAAATTGTCGAAAAATTTGGGTTTTTCCCACCCTTTTTTAGCCCAGCCCTAGCAAACCCACACGTATTAGAAAACCTATGGCAACAGACGCTTAGTGCCTATGTTAATAATCCTCTGTCGCCCCTATTCAAGGAAAAACTCTCCGCCTACCTATCGCGCTACTGTGGCGTTCCCTACTGCATGATCTGCCACAGTTGCTCGTTGAGTTCCTTAGGGATGAAGTCACGGGAGGTGTTGGAATTCCTGGAATCCCCTGCAGCAAAACCACACGAGATCGACAAGCATTTCAATGTGTTGATAGCACACTCTGATGAGCTGATGCTATTGCCAGAGCAAAACTCGCCTCTAGAAGAGAGTTTACTATACTGTTCCATCTACGTTTCTCTAGAAGGAGAGGAAGCCGAGTACTACCGAGCAGAGTTGCGTCGCCTACTGGGAGTTGTGAATTATCAGCATATAATCACCTTTGTCGCTTACGTTAAAACGTGTCATGCGTGGATGGAAGCCCACCCGGAAGTAGCATATGAAGCTGACAAGCGAACAATAGACTATCTGGCTCCTTTACTGGAAGATGAGCCTGCTTTAGCTGACTTTTTCCGTAATTATGTCGAGAAAGTTAAAGAAGAACGCCAGAGTTGGAAGGAACGGATATGTGACATCACTGCTCGCAAGCAGGCGAAGGAAGCATTACGACAAAGTGAGCAACGCTTCCGCTTTGTGACTGAAGCGATCCCGCAGCAGGTATGGACAGCGCAGGCTAATGGCGCTCTTGATTACTTTAACCAGCGCGTTTTGGACTACTTCGAGCGCACATTGGACGAAATGATCGGCTGGGGATGGCAGTCGGTGCTGCATCCAGATGATTTGCCAGGGTGCATCGAACGCTGGAGTCACTCTCTGTCAACGGGTGAGCTTTACGAAATTGAATTTCGCTTGCTGTGTGCCCAGTCTGGAACTTATAGATGGCACATTGGACGCGCATTACCGATGTATGATGAGGAAGGTCGGGTCGTTAGTTGGTTTGGGACGAATACTGACATTGACGATCGCAAGCAAGCACAAGAAGAATTACAGCGGCAGCACAATAAAGCGCAATTATTTGCCGAAATTAGCTTAAAAATCCGTCAATCTTTGCAAATCGAAGAAATTCTCCAAACTACAGTGAAAGAGGTGCAAAGGATTTTACAGGCGGATCGAGTTTTAATCTATCGCCTTCGCCCAGATGGAACTGGCAGCTCAGTTGCAGAAGCAGTAGTTCCTGGTTGGCAGTCGGTTTTAGGACATATCTTCTCAGCAGAAGTTTTTCCACAAGAGTACCATCAACTTTACAGTCGAGGACGGATTCGGGCAATTGAAGATGTAGAAACTTCTCACATAACACCTTGCATGGTAGAATTTTCGCGACAGTTCGATATCAAAGCTAAGCTGATAGTGCCTATTATCCTGAATCAAAAACTTTGGGGATTGCTACTTGCTCATCAGTGTGCTACAGCACGGCAGTGGTCTAATTTTGAAATTGAACTTTTAGATCAACTGGCAAATCAAATAGGCATTGCTTTGGATCAAGGGCAACTATTGGAACAAGAAACCCGCCAGCGTCAAGAACTAATCCGTTCTAATGAGGAACTGCAACAGTTTGCCTATATTGCCTCCCACGATCTTCAAGAGCCACTGCGTAAAATTCAGGCATTTGGCGATCGGCTAAAAAATAAATATAGCGAAGTGCTTAATGAACAAGGACGCGACTACATAGAACGGATGCAGGGTGCCGCCGCTAGGATGCAATTTCTGATCGATGATTTGCTGACACTTTCTCGGGTGACTAGAAAAGTGCAATCCTTTACTTTGGTTAATCTCGCACAAGTGGCAAAAGAGGTAGTATCCGATTTGGAAGTGCGGATTCAGCAGACAGGGGGGCGTGTCGAAATAGGCGAGTTACCCAGTATCCACGCTGAACCTTTACAAATGCGTCAATTGCTGCAAAACCTGATTGGCAATGCCTTGAAATTCCACCGCGCCGCACAAACCCCCGTCGTCAAAGTCTATAGCATCTCTCCTGCGACCGATCTTTACCAAATCTTTGTAGAAGACAATGGTATTGGTTTGGAAGAGAAGTATCTCGATCGCATTTTCAATGTTTTTCAACGCTTGCATAGCCGCAGCGAATACGAAGGTACGGGGATGGGGTTAGCAATTTGTCGTAAGATTGTCGAGCATCATGGAGGTAGCATCACGGCAAAAAGTGTGCTTGGGCAGGGAGCGACCTTTATTATCACGCTACCCATCAAACAAAGTAAAGGAGACAATATATAGTGAAGGGACGCCGACAAACCGTCACCATCCTGATGGCTGATGACGATGAAGACGACTGCCTGTTGGCAAGGGAGGCGTTAGTAGAGAGTCGATTAGCTAACGACCTGCATATCGTTCGGGATGGCGAAGAGTTGATGGATTATTTGTATCAGCGTGGCAAATATGCCGATTGGGGCAGTGCGCCACGCCCAGGACTGATACTACTGGATCTAAATATGCCAAAAAAAGATGGCCGTGAGGCACTTCGAGAAATCAAGTCCGATCCCCTGCTGCGGCAAATTCCTATAATAGTGCTGACAACCTCGAAAGCGGAGCAAGATATATATCGCAGTTACGAGTTGGGTGCAAACTCATTTATTAGCAAGCCGGTAACTTTCGCCTCCTTGGTGGAAGTGATGAAAACTGTAGGAAAATACTGGTTTGAAATTGTTGAACTACCCCTGGAACAAAGGGAAAACGAAGATGGACACCGCCCCAGTCAAAGTACTTCTAGTTGATGATGATGAGGATGATTACATCCTGACGCGAGAGTGGCTTTCGGAAATTCAGCGAACAAGATACGCTCTCCAATGGGTGGCAACTTATGACAGCGCGTTAGAAATAATAGCAAAAAAGCAGCACGATGTCTATCTTCTCGACTACCGCCTTGGTAAGCGTAACGGCTTGGAACTGTTACAGGAAGCGCAAACCCTTGGCTGTAAAGCACCGATGATTTTGCTCACAGGGCAGGGCGATCGCGAAATTGACGTCGAAGCCATGAAAGCGGGAGCATCAGATTACCTAGATAAGAGTCAGCTAGGAGCACATTTGTTAGAACGTTCTATCCGCTACGCCATTGAACGCAAGCGCACCGAACAAAAAATACAAGAACAAGCTGCCTTGCTCGATGTGGCAACAGACGCGATCCTAGTGCGAGATTTAAAAAACCGCATCGTATATTGGAACAAAGGCGCTGAAAATCTATATGGCTGGACGGCAGAAGAAGCCATAGGCAAAAATGCTAATCAGTTGCTATATAATGACAATCCATCGCCACTAGAAGCAATTAGTGCAACAGGCAAGTGGCAGGGCGAGTTGCATCAATTAACAAAAAACTGCAAGAAAATCATCGTTCAAAGTCGCTGGACATTAGTGCGGGATGATGAGGAAAACCCCAAATCAATTCTCGAAGTTAACACTGACATCACCCAGAAAAAAGAACTGGAATCACAGTTTCTTCGCGCCCAACGACTAGAAAGCCTCGGTACACTCGCTGGGGGCATAGCCCACGACCTCAATAATGTGCTGGCACCAATTCTGATGTCGGTTCAACTACTACAGCTAAAACTTGAAGATGAGCAGAGTCAGCAGTGGTTAGATATCCTGGAAACAAACGTTAAACGTGGGGCAGGCTTGGTAAAACAAGTATTGTCGTTTGCCCGAGGTTGCCAAGGCGATCGCACTATTCTGCAAATCAAACACTTGATCTTGGAAATTAAGCAGATTGCCAAACAAACATTTCCTAAATCAATCGAACTCTACATTGATGTACCCTCCGAGCTTTGGCCCGTTTCTGGAGATGCCACCCAACTGCATCAAGTGCTGATTAATCTCTCTGTCAATGCTCGAGATGCGATGCCAAATGGCGGTACTTTAAAACTTTGTGCTGAAAATATTTATCTTGATGAAAATTCTGCTCAGAAAAATATTGAAGCCAAAGTTGGTTCCTATATTGTCATTACTGTAGGGGATAATGGTAGTGGTATTCCTAATGAAATATTAGATAGAATTTTTGAGCCATTTTTCACCACAAAAGAGGTGGGTAAAGGTACAGGACTTGGTCTTTCAACCGTGATAGGCATCGTCAAAAGTCACGGCGGTTTTATCAAAGTATATAGCGAACTAGGAACAGGAACAGAGTTTAAGGTATATTTACCAGCAGCCGAAGTAACTGCAAGACAGCCACAGATACAAAATCGCAACCAACCATTTATAGGGAAAGGAGAATTGGTGCTGGTTGTGGATGATGAAGAGGCAATTTGTGAAATTACTAAACTATCACTGGAAACAGGTGGATACAAAGTTATAACTGCCTATGATGGCATCGAAGCCATCACGAAGTACGCACAACACAAAGAAAAAATTAGTGTTGTGCTAACTGATATGATGATGCCCTATATGGATGGAACAACAACTATCCGCACCTTGCAAAAAATTAACCCGAATGTTAAAATAATAGCCGTCAGTGGACTAGAGTCAAATTATCAGCTCGCTGAAGCTACTGGCTCTAACGTTAAAAGCTTTTTATTAAAACCCTACACAGGACAGGAATTATTGAAAACTGTGCATGGGGTAATTAGCGGCAAATAAAGTGTATCAAGTAATCTTGTAGGTTGGGTTGAGGAACGAAACCCAACATGGTTTATAGAGCGATCCCTCTACATATAGCGGTTCGTAGGGGCAATCCCCCTGTGGTTGCCCCTATATATGCCCAGTCCACTATAATAAATGTATCAGAACTTACGCAACGACACTACATATAGCGGGGGAGCAACGCGAAAAAGTGAGAAGTCGTGAGACTTTACTGAGGGCGTTAGCCTCACTACGAGCCATGACAGAAGTAAATTATACAGCAATGAGCGATCGAGAGTTGAAGCGTTATATTCTCACTCATAGAAATGACAAAGAAGCATTCCATTAGAAAGGTTAAAAAGATATAATCAGCCATAGTCAAATAATTAAGAATAAAACAGCATCACGCCCCCAGTCTGCCCCAAACTGAAGCTGAGTTGTTCAGTACTGTAGCACTGCCTCTACATATAGCGCTATTGTAGGACTATTGCAGTGGCTTGCAGGAGGGTTGTTGAGACAGCCAGACCTTTTGTGTATGGCTGTAGAGAGTTATGCTTAGAAGTGTCCCCCTTTTTTCACGTTCCATGCTGACTCATCACCGCAAGCCTGTCTGTCTCTCGCTAGTATCTACTGACCTGCCTGTTTGGTCTAGCATTGAAACTGCTGCTACCCTTTATCAAAAGGAAAGAGATCGATTTCACTTACTGTTAACAGAGCCAGCTATTCCTGACCAAGAACCGGAAGCAGAAGCTGCATCGGTTGTCAATCATCCAAGTAATAGATCTTCCCGCCTACTGTGGTTAGAAATCTCACCTCATAGGGTAATTATGACCATGCAGAGCAATGGCAAGTTGAATTATCGTCACTTTTGGGAAAAAGGCGTTTATGGCATCAGTCGCTATTGGTTAAACAGCGATTCACTCAAGGGGGATAGCATTTTCCGTCTGCGTAATTACACTCGCAGTTTGATACTGGAATATCACTCTTTGCCAGTACACCTGCGAGTAGAATACGAACTATGGTCACAAAAAGTACAAATGGGGCGCTATATCCTCAATGTAGACATTCATCACTAATTTGTCCAGGACTTACGCACACTGAGCATATGTAGGGGCAACCACAGGGGGATTGCCCCTACGAACCGCTATATGTAGCGGCAGTGCTACAGTACTGTGGTCATATCATTTCCGCTGACATCAGAATTATTGCAGACTTGGGCGCGATCGCTCAGCTCGTAGCTACCTTTGCGTACCTTTGCGTAAACCTTTGCGCCGCAATGCGATTAAAAAAAAACAGAAGCCAAAGGATTTGATATCATTGGTCATAAATAGAACACAAATTATTCCCATTCGATAGTGCCAGGGGGTTTAGAAGTAATATCGTAGACTACGCGATTGACACCCGGAACTTCATTAACAATGCGGTTAGAGATAGTTTCCAATACATCATAAGGCACTCGCGACCAATCAGCGGTCATGCCATCT
>CASBRB010000005.1 GCA_949127975.1 Oscillatoriales cyanobacterium PMM_0019
GGAGAAGGGGTTGGGGGATGAGGGTGATTGTCTTGAACTAGCAGTCTGTAGGAATTACTCCCAGTCATCTTCCTGGAGGTGCCGAGGAGTATCATTCCAGTCATCTTCCTCGATGTAACGAGGAGAAACTTCCCTTTTATCTGGCTGGGGACGCAGAGGAGGAACTTCGTATTCTTCTTCTGGTTCGTCTGCTGGCTCGACTACAGAATTACTTGCTAAGGGCTTGACAACTCGCGCGATCGCATCTTTCACAAATGCCTTAATAAATTCATCCCGACGAGTCAACTGAAACTGCCGCTGCACTACTTCAGTAATACCACCATCACCCCAATCTTGATCGTGGCGAAAATATTCAATAAAACTCTTACCAGCAATCCGGGTTAGATAAGCTGCTGTAACTCCCTGAATCGCTTTACCAATTAGATAGGTGGCAATATTCAACTGTAAGGCAGTAGTAAATAATTCGATCGCTCCCTTAACAATCCCCAAACTTGCCAAAGTTTTCCCTAAAGATAGGGCTAACTCCCTGCCCCGCTCCATATTTAATTCACAGCCGTAAATTCTGCCAATTTCTACTACCATTTGGGCATTTACCGCTGCGGCTGCTAATAAATCCACTACAGGCAACGGCGTTACCGCAATCACGCCAGCACCAATCCACTGAAACCGCTCTACCACCCTCTCAGCCTGACGACGGCGTTGGGCATCAAGTAAGCGTCTGGCTTCCTCACCTAATCGCTGAGATTGCAGCAGTATGTTGTCTGCTACTAAGTCTTCTCCCTCTGCCCGCAAAACGGCTGCCATGCGCCGAATTAACGGCATAATGTCGGGTTCGGATTGGAAAATTTCACCCTTTTCTAGCTCCACTGGCTGGGGATTAGCGGCGATCGCTACAATATCAGAAGCGTTAATAAACCCCCGCACTCGTTCCCGCAGCCGTGCTAGAATAACTTGTTGGTCTTCCTCGGTGTAAAGATCGGTTTTGTTGAGGATGAGGAGCGATCGCTTCCCGATTTCTGCCAAAGCTCGCAGTGGGTTATACTCAGACTGGCGCAAGTCATTATCCACCACAAACAACAGCAAATCTGCTTCCGTAGCTAGTTGTCGCGCCAGTTGTTCTCGTTCAGTGCCAGCTACTCCAGATTCTAAAATTCCTGGGGTATCAGTAACCAGAATTTGCCGCTCTAATCCTTTCAACTTTAGGATATAAGTTTCCCCGACCTCGGTGGTGCCCATTGGCGCGTCTACCTTGCCCACCATGCGCCCAATCAGGGCATTCACCAGAGATGTCTTACCAGCGGAACCAGTGCCAAAGACGACAACTAATAGTTCCCCACGAGCTAGATTAGCTTCTATTTCACGAGAGCGCTCCAATAAAGCTTGCCGAGCCACCTCATCTTGAATTTGTGTCACCTGTTGTCGCACTGCCCGCAGGGTTTCCGAAGCTGCCTCAGTTTTCTCTACTGGAACTTTTGGCGGCAGTCGGCGACGGCTGCGTGAGTTTTTTGGCACTGCCCCAAATATGCCAAGGTAATATAAAAAGGCTGCAATAAACATCCCCAGCAGGGCAATCAATAATAGCAGGAGCAGATCGGCTAGTATTGGCGAAGTAAAGGAAACTATAATATAAAGCCGATATAGAGAATTAACCAACCACAGCATCAGCCCCAGAATTAAACTGAGGCCAACAGCGATCGTCAACAGGCGAGGCAGGGGCATCATAAGATAGGGTGGCTACTAGGGCTATACATTATAGCGTCTATCATTGAGGAATTGTGAGAACCGACTCAATTTTTTACCAACTATTTCTAACCCGTCAGGAGCTAGAAGCGATGTTTGGATTAGAAGAGTTAAAGCAAACGCGGTATTTTCGCGAAGTGGCAGCAGAAGCTGAACTCAAAGGTAAACTCAAAGGTAAACTCGAAGGTAAACTTGAAGGTACACTCGAAGGTAAACTCGAAGCTAAGCTCAATGCAGTACCTCGGTTATTACCACTGGGTTTGAGCATAGAACAAATTGCCACAGCCTTAGAGTTGGATATCGAGACGGTAAGGCAGGCAGCCGGGCAGCCACCATCTAGCTCAACATAATTGTTTAGATAAGAGCGGAGCGATCCCGCTCTTATCAAACTGAGATCTTTACCAATGAGCCTGAGGTCCAGCCCAGAGGTAGTTGACAAGTTGACCAACGATCAAAGGCTTATCCTCGAGGGCAGCTACTGTTTGCCCCTTGAGATTGACAGCCCATAAAGGGGGTTTTTCATCACCTAATTCGCCAGCTCGAAACAGAACTTGGCTGGGATTGGTTTGACTCCAGCCCAACAACACGGCGTTGCTGTACTGAACATCTCCAGGAGTGATAGTGCTAGTGCTATTGGATTGCCGATCCCAAACTACGGCATAGTCAGAAGCATCTGAAGTGCTAAAGAGCCCTTCAAATTGCCGCGCCAAAAGGCGATCGCCTCCTGGAGACCAGGAAACGGGGATCAAAATCGCAATAGTTCCTGGCTTAGAAGCTTCTGGGTTTTTGGAAAACTGATGCTCAGCCAAAGGAGAAGAGGCAGTAATCACCCGCAATTCCTTAGTCTTCAAATTTTCCAAAAACATGACACTGGTAACGCGACTGCGGTAGAGTTCCGGCTGTACATCCAACTGAATGCGGCTGTAAGCGGCATACTGCCCATCCGGAGAAACTAACGATCTACTGCGATAGTAGCGTACTCCAGAACCACCCTTAACGCTAACTTGGGCTTGGGTTGCCAACACCCAATTCCAGGGAACAGGATGGGGACTATCCAGGGGATCGCTCTGCACCAAAGGTCGATCAATCTCGGGGGCAGGGTCAACCACTTCCTTTGAAGACTTGTCCTTCCCCGCATCTGGGACGAGAGGAGTGTCAGGCCCTTTTGGCGGCACCAGAGTAAATGACCAATCCCCAATCCCAAATGGCAACTTCAATTCATTTGGCAATTGTGGTATAATAGTTTCTTTTAAGGGCTCGATAGATGGCACAGTCAAGGGAAGTTCGACCGTAGCCACATCATTATCAGCCAAAGCAGATGGACTAGGAGCCACCAGGAGAGCGACTACTACCAACGGGAGGCATGGTTGGGAGCAGAACCAGGCTGAGCGGAATATGGGTTTAAACATGGACTAGGGGGCAGGTTGCTAGACGGCGTTTCTTGTGTGAGGAGCAACGCCCAAGGAACAGCGCAGGATTCCTTATATATTATGTATACCAATTGACAGGGAACAGTCAACAAACTATGAGACTGATATTCTTTGGCACCCCCCAATTTGCGGTGCCGACGCTAGAAAGGTTACTAATCGATCGGCAATTTGAGGTTCAAGGCGTCGTCACCCAGCCCGATCGGCGTCGAGGTCGTGGCAATCAGATGACGCCCTCACCCGTAAAAACTATAGCTCTGGCTCATCAATTACCAGTTTGGCAACCCGAACGGATCAAAAAAGACACCGAAACTCTGCAAGCGCTGCAACACTCAGCAGCAGACGCCTTTGTAGTCGTGGCTTATGGACAGATTCTTTCCCAAGCAATTCTAGATATGCCCAGGCTGGGCTGCATCAACGTTCATGGCTCGATTCTGCCCAAATATCGCGGTGCTGCTCCCATCCAGTGGTGTCTTTATCATGGTGAGACGAAAACTGGCATCACTACCATGCTGATGGATGCTGGGATGGATACTGGAGCAATGCTCGCTCTAGCGGATACATCTATTGGGCTAATGGATAACGCTCAGGATTTGGCAGAAAGATTAGCTATTATAGGGGGAAATTTATTAGTAGAAACCCTCCTTAAGTGGGAATTAAAAGAAATTCAACCTATACCCCAAGACGCCTCCCAGGCAACTTATGCACCGCTAATTCAAAAGCAAGATTATACTCTCCATTGGTCCCGACGGGCGATAGAGTTACATAACCAAGTCAGAGGCTTTTTCCCTAACTGTGTAACAGTGTTTCGGGGGCAGCAGCTAAAAATCAGCGCCTCAGTTCCCCTAGGCGAGGCTTACTGGGATCTACTGCCACCAGAGTTGAGCATATTGCAGCAGGAAAGTGAATTTTTGTCCTCCTTGTCAGGAAGTCCCGGAGAAGTGGTGAGCATTGCCAAGGCTCACGGTCCTCTAGTTCAAACTGGCGAGGGACTGTTACTATTGCGGCAAGTGCAACTGGCTGGCAAGCGTCCCCAATCTGGGTGGGATTTTGCTAATGGGACGCGCCTATCGGTGGGAGAGGTTTTAGTGCGTGAGGCGATCTTGTAGGGTGCGTTAATGAAATGTAACGCACCCATCTATATGCTAATTTTCGGTGCGTTACGCTGACGCTAACACACCCTACACAATGCTACTGACTCCTGACTCCTGACTCCTGACTCCTGACTCCTGTCTCCTAACTCCTGACTCCTATTTCAAAGTATCGACAGCGATCGCACGGCCCTGGGGGATTGACGGCACAGCGAATCAGCTCAGAGTGAGCATTGAAGCGACAACTGGCATCTCCTAGCACCCAACGTCCCTCCACCTGACTTTGCTCAGTAGGGCGTTGGGCTGACTGCACGTACAAGGCAATTTGCTGTAAGCGGTAGCGACCTGCCCTTAGTTGATATCTGTGGCGACGCTCTAAGACAGCGTAAGTCTTATCTTTGAGATCGAGATAGTTACCGGGTTGCGGTGTCCAATCAAGCTGGACATTACCGAGGGATTGACGCGGATGCGTCAAAATCACCTCGGTGGGTAAATAGTCTGGTTCCATAGCTCGCTCAGATGTATGTGATGTGGACTACATCTGGATGGTATCGTACTCGACGTGCAATACAAAGCGTGCAAGAAGTGGTTTTTTAGCCTAAGGGTTATCGCATCCTCCTTAGGGGGGATAAAATAAAAGAAATTTAGCACGGGATATTAAAAACTTTGAAGTTATGTAGCATTTTGCAGAATGAGTTAGAACTACTGCGGTAAACTAAGCCTTGATTCTAAGTCTAGAAACCTAGAAAACAGTCGTTTGGAGTCTTTATTCGATGTCTCATAGCGTCAAAATCTACGATACCTGCATTGGTTGCACCCAATGCGTCCGCGCTTGCCCGACAGATGTTCTGGAAATGGTGCCCTGGGATGGCTGCAAGGCTGCTCAGATTGCTTCCTCTCCCCGCACCGAAGACTGTGTCGGTTGCAAGCGTTGTGAAACAGCCTGCCCTACCGACTTTCTCAGCATCCGAGTTTACCTTGGTGCTGAAACCACCCGTAGTATGGGTCTGGCTTACTAAATTGGCAATTCCACTACCCTAGTGCGGAGTGCGGAGTGTCTAGCGTGGGGAGTACACCTCCTTTTACTGAACACTTCGGACTCCGCACTTTTTTCCATAAATATATAAATACGCTTAAAGATTCTTGACGGTTTCCGGAACGTCAATTAATTTGTAGCAAGTAGATGTTAAAATAAGGTGCTTTGAGGAGAACAGCGTCTCATGTGTGGAATTGTTGGCTATATCGGCACTCAAGCGGCTACAGAAATTTTATTGGCAGGATTAGAGAAACTAGAGTACCGAGGCTACGATTCGGCTGGGGTGGCGACGGTTGGCGAAGGTGAAATTAATTGCGTCCGCGCGAAAGGCAAATTGGGCAATTTGCGATCGAAGCTAGAACAGCAAAACAATCAGGCTCAGATTGGCATTGGGCACACTCGCTGGGCGACTCACGGCAAACCAGAGGAGTATAACGCCCATCCCCATATGGATACTGCTTTACGAGTGGCGGTAGTACAAAACGGGATTATTGAAAATTATCGCGAACTGAGAGAAGAACTGAAAAGTCGGGGGCACAAGTTTCTCTCTGATACCGACACAGAAGTAATACCTCACCAAATTGCTGAGTTTTTAAGGCTCTACCCCGATACCCCTCACCCCCTTACC
>CASBRB010000006.1 GCA_949127975.1 Oscillatoriales cyanobacterium PMM_0019
CCAAGTAAACACTCCCTAGCATTGCTAGAGACCAATCAACACTTAACTCAATCCTCCGGTCTCGTTAAGCTCATGGATAACCCTAAAGATAACGTAATCGCCAGCAACTTGTCAATGTTTATCAAAGCAAGTCATCCGCAAATATAACAGTACATATCGATCGTTCCAGAACAATTAAGCCATTGCCAGAATTGGAAACCTTTGTCCACCAAGTTTCAGCATTACTGGAGCAGTTAGCAGACTCAGCAGAGCAGGAAAGTGTCCCCCCACCTTTGCCTAACTTGGAAGGAACGCTACAAAAAATTCAATCCTACCTGCAAGGACTTTATACAGCCCGCCTTATTGAGCTTGCGGCGGCAAATCGCGGACATACTCCTATCCGTCAGGCAGTGCTTGACTATAGTGTACTAGACATGGAACTCGACCAAATTTTCCGTCGGGTTAGTGCTATGCACTCAGATCTGGTACGTGTAGGATAAAAATAGGCTAGTTAGGAATTTAGAATATGGCTGGCAAGAAAATTTTAATGCTCGTCGGTGATTTCGTGGAGGACTACGAAGTAATGGTGCCCTTCCAGGCGTTGCAGATGGTGGGGCATACTGTTCATGCTATCTGCCCTGATAAGAAATCTGGTGATAAGGTACGCACTGCTGTCCACGACTTTGAAGGGGATCAAACCTATAGTCAGGGTTCTCTCGTTGATTGGCAACCCCATAGCTAGAAGCTAGGGGCTTGCTGGTTGACTCACCTGACCAGACTATTCGTTTGAGGCAAGAGTTAAAGACCCACTTCAGGATGCTTGCTAGTCCTGAACCCTGGAACCGGACGATTAAACAGGCTTATGGAGAATAAACCAGTGTCGTCTGGATAGTTACCGACTTCAAACATTGTCAAAGCACACATTACTCTTAGGAGTTGCAGAAATGCAAAACTACGTATTTGTTCTAGATACCAACAAACAACCTCTTAATCCAATTCCTCCGGCACGAGCTAGGGAATTGTTGACAAAACAAAAAGCTGCTGTGTTCAGAATGTATCCGTTTACTGTTATTTTGAAACACGCAGTTCTCAACCCAACCTTAAAACCATTAACCATTAAGCTTGACCCTGGTAGCAAGTTTACTGGGATTGCGGTTTTAGATGGAGAAAATGTCATCTGGGTAGCTGAGTTGGAACATCGAGGTTGGCAAATCAAAGATTCGTTGGAATCAAGGCATTCTCTACGTCGTAGTCGCCGTAATCGCAAAACTCGGTATCGTCAAGCCAGATTCAATAACCGTAAACGCCCACAAGGATGGTTGGCTCCATCATTGATGCACCGCGTTTTGACGATTGAGACTTGGGTAAAACGGCTTTGTCGCTACGCCCCAATCACGTCAATTGCAATGGAATTGGTCAGATTCGATACCCAAAAGATGCAAAACCCAGAGGTTGATGGTGTTGATTATCAGCAAGGCACTTTGTTTGGTTACGAAATACGGGAATACTTGTTAGAAAAATGGGGACGCAAATGTGCTTACTGCGACAAAGAAGGCGTACCACTCCAAATCGAACACATCCATCCCAGAGCAAAGGGAGGTAGCAACCAAGTTAGCAATTTAACTTTGTCGTGTGAGCGATGCAATATCAAGAAAGGAACTAAATCTATAGATGAGTTTCTCAAAAAAGATGAGTCTAGGTTGGAGAAAATAAAACGTCAAGCAAAGCAACCATTAAAAGACGCAGCTGCAATAAATTCAACTAGATGGGCATTATTTCACACCTTGAAAAATATTTTGCCCACAAAAACAGGAACAGGCGGACAAACTAAATACAACCGAACCAGACTTAATTTACCCAAACATCATTGGACTGATGCGGCTTGTGTTGGCGAAGTCGAGAAACTAAATCTACTGACTCAGCAACCACTGCGGATTAAATGTACTGGGTGGGGTACTCGCCAAATGAGTGGCACTGATAAATATGGTTTCCCCATTCGGCATAGAGAACGCAAACAAGTTCATTTTGGTTTTAGGACTGGCGATATTGCCAAAGTTGTTGTCACCTCTGGAAAGAAGGTAGGTCAATATATTGGTCGCGTGTTGTGTCGGAAAACTGGCAGTTTTGATATTGCAACTAAAGACAGCAGAGTAGCTGGTATTAGTTATAAATTTTGTACTTCAATTCATAAAAAGGACGGTTATTCGTATGCATTTTAAGATATTTGGACGGCGATTAAAATCGCCTGCCCCTTCCTCGCCATGTTTAGAAAACAGGGGCTTCCGGGGCGAGGAGGTTCGGTGAAAAACCCGGTCACAATTTTACCTTAAACGCTACATTTGATGAAGTAGCAGCCCAAAACTACGACGCTCTCGTTGTACCTGGAGGTAGGGCACCGGAATATATTCGCTTAAATGAAAAAGTGCTAGAAATCACCCGCCACTTTGCCCAAGCGAATAAGCCCATCGCCGCGATTTGTCATGGGTTGCAGGTTTTGGCAGCAGCAGGAGTGCTAGAAGGCAAGAGTTGCACCGCCTATCCTGCCTGCGGCCCAGATGTAACACGCGCTGGTGGACTTTATGCTAATATCCCTGTTGACGAGGCAATGGTTGACGGCAATCTAGTAACCGCACCCGCATGGCCCGCTCATCCCAACTGGCTAGCAGAATTTCTGAAACTTTTGGGAACCCGGATCGAGCATAAAGAAATGATCGCTGTTTAAGCGGAATAGTTTGAATTTTGAGTTTTGTAGGGGCGAACCTTGTGTTCGCCCTGATTTTTTTTCATTTAATAAAATTACTACCACCAATGAAAAATAATTACTGTAGCACACTGGGCACACTGGGCACACACAGGGGGTTTGCCCCTACGAACCCGCTATATATAGAGGCAGTGCTACAGTACTGAATTATTATGTGAGATGGCATAGGGGCACATTTCTAAACTGACAACGTCTTCTAAAACCAGTGGCTCTATAAATTAGAGAAATCTATGTTAGGAAATATACTAAACTGGCACTCACTCACCCGGCTGGGAACAAGTTTTGCTGCTGCTATTGTTTTAACGCAGGTAATTTTATTTTTTCCAGCGTCTAATGTACAGGCAACATCGGTAACAACTCCAAAAAATTTTGCTGATTGGTGTAAAAATAAGAAAAATCTTTCACCTGATGCCAGACATACGGTTGATGTGCTTTTGGAGCAAGCGGGTACGAAAAACTGTTCTAAGGCTTCCCAGAGACTTGACAAGCGATCGAGCCTTAATCTCACCGAGTTTCCGGGTGGCGATACTCTGGGAACTAAATGGAATTTAGAGCCTAACAAGCATGATACAAAATATGGCGCTGGCGACCCTAATATTGTGGACGTAAGTCCAATAGCATCTCTAAAAAACCTTAAGGTTTTGTTGCTTGCTGGTAATCAAATTCAGGACGTATCACCATTATCGTCTCTCACCAACCTGGAAGAACTTGACCTTTACTTTAATCAAATTTCGGACATCAAACCACTATCCTTTCTGATAAATCTGAAAAAGCTCGCACTTAATAGCAATAAAGGTTTTGATCTAAGCCCACTGTCAAACCTGAAAAATCTGACATTCCTCCAACTCACTGGCTTGAGAATCAAAGATGTTTCACCCCTGCCATCTCTCACCAAACTGGAAACGCTCAAACTGGGTTGGAATGAAATTACGGATGTTAGTCAACTATCAACTCTAACAAATTTGAAACTGCTTGACCTTAGAGCTAACCCCCTTGCTACCCATACTTGTCCTGTAAAACCTGAGACTGTCTGCGAATTTCAGTAAGCTCGTAGGGTGGGCACTGCCCACAACAACTGCGCGTAAGTGGCGCGATTATCTAATAAACGCGCTGCACCAGCCACTGTTCAAAAGATTGTACAAATCCGATCGCTATCTGAACTAGAGGCCAGCCCACCAAACAGATAAACGCCGCCGTGGGAGTGCTAATATCTACACCTTGGCGCACTGCAACAATAACTGCTAGCAAACTCCATAGGGCTAAGACTAGCACAATTGAGCTTCCAAGTAAAGGAATCACCGTTAAGAAATTTAGCACTTGCGGAGCATAGGCATAGCCAATAGGAATCAGCAAATCTTTATAGCTGACGGGAGTCGATTTTAGCCACTGCCCTATTTTGTCGATGGTGAGCGTCCAAAAGTAATAGCCACCCACCACGCTGAGGGCATCTATCAGCAGAGCGAGAACCAGGATGGGAAGAGGGGCGAGATTAATCAATAAAATGACTGCACTACCCAGCATATGGGATAATGCTGCTAAAATCACTATAGTTATGGCTATCCTATGGGTTTTAGGAGTATTCTGAGCATTTTCGTAAAAACTTCCATCCAAAGCTAGTGCATTCCAAAGGGTGGTAGCCAAACTCTCTTTTGCATCCTCGGCACTCACGTTTAATCTCTGCTCCTTACAATTAGTTGGCAAGTTTGATAAAATTTCGATGGCTTAAAATTATATTACCATAGGTTCATCCTGAAATGTTTAAGTTGATTTATCAGCTAGTGGTATGGCTTCGGGGAGAAACATTGAAACTATTAATGCTGGCAGTAGTAATACTATTAGCCTGGGGAATAGTTTCGCCTGTGGGAACTTTAATGTGGGGTTTCGAGCAAGGAGCTGATATTTTAGGTGTTAGCAAAACTCCTCACCATGAACTGCCACTTAACAACGGCAATGCCCAAAAAACGAATCCTGAGTCTGGGTCTAAATTTGGCAATATAGATTGTTATATTGTATTTTTGCCCGGAGTAGGGGATTTTTCGACGGATGAATTAACCCCTGGAGAAGCAACCTTTATAGACAGTTTAGTTCAAAAGCATCATAACTGTGTAGCGGTTCGGGATGTTTTTCCTTACTCAGTGGCTAATAAAGGTTTAGGAGCGCCCCGCCTACTGGCTCCCGTATGGCGCTTTGCACATGAGGCAAGCGAGAAGCTAAAGTTAGCCAGTGTGTTAATCAAAATTCGGAATCTTTGGCGATTCGCTATTTCCGCAGATAGTCGCTATGGCAGAATTTATAATTTAGGCATAGCTAGTGCTATTGTCGATCGCATGAATGCCGCTCATCCCATCCCACCCTCTTCCAGCCAACCTTTGAAAATTCTTCTTATTGGTACTAGCGGCGGTGTAGAAGTTGCCCAAAACGCAGCTTCCTATCTGAAACAGTGGCTAGATGCCAAAATCGATATCATCTCGATTGGTGGTGTATTTGATGGCAAAAATGGTTTTAATGCGATCGAGCATTTTTATCACCTGCGAGGGCGTCGAGACTGGGTTGAGGATATAGGCGGCATTATTTTTCCATCCCGCTGGAAGTGGAACATTCGTTCTCCATTCAACCAAGCCCGTTTACAAGATCGTTATACGGCAATTACCAGTGGTCCCCACACCCATGATGGCGCTGAAAGCTACTTTGATGAGAAGGCTACCACAGAAGATGGCACTAGCTATGTAGATTTAACCATCCAAAAGGTTAATCAACTAATTTCGTTGTAGGGGCAACCCCCCGTGGTTGCCCTGGGCTTTAAACTTTTTATTAGGGTAGCATTCTTCCGATGCTTTCGGCAATCCACGATTTACTTCTAAGGGTCTAACAGATGTTCGATCGCTTTCGGCCCCTAGGTCGATAACTACCATAAATTCGACTGTTACTATGTTTTATAGATAAGAAAAAAAAGTTGTACTGGATGGGAGTTATATCGCTGTGTCCCATAATCGCGCATCGAAGGGGAACGACGTCAGATGTGCGGACGGTACAAAACTTATAAAAAGGCCAAAGCGGTGTGGAGTTTTTGTCGGGTCCTCCACTTAGTTACTGCCAAAGGAGGATTAAACTCCTCATCAGAGCGATCGGAGGTAGTAGACGCCAACAGTCACAATTAGAAGCCACCATATTAGGTGCTTTGAAGCATAAGGAACCTAGGATTAAACTTAAGCCAAGGTTCCATTTTCCCTGCGCATTTATGGAACATAATGAGATGACCCAACAACAACCAGCACAGCATCAGGAACAACGTCCCGGTATTGAATCAGAAATGACGCCACGCCCAAAAGCTGATGATGCCCAATATCAGGGTAGTGGCAAGTTACGCGATCGGGTAGCATTAATCACAGGTGGCGATAGTGGAATTGGTCGGGCAGTAGCGATCGCATTTGCCAAAGAAGGAGCAGATGTGGCTATAGGTTACCTGAACGAACACGAAGACGCCAAAGAAACCAAAAAACTGGTGGAAGGGAAAGGACGCCGCTGTCTCACTATTGCTGGTGACATCGGCAACGAGGCATGTTGTCAACAAATAGTGCAACAGACAGTTGACGAGTTTGGCAAATTAGATATTCTCGTCAATAATGCCGCCGAACAGCATCCCCAAGAAAGCATTGAGGATATTACCGCCGAACAGCTAGAGCGCACCTTCCGCACCAATATTTTCTCGATGTTTTTCCTAACTAAGGCGGCGCTCGCTCACCTGAAAGAAGGTAGTGCGATCGTTAATACAACTTCAGTAACAGCTTATCAGGGAAATCCGCAACTGCTCGATTATTCCTCTACCAAAGGGGCAATTGTCGCCTTTACGCGATCGCTATCGCTCTCCCTGATTAAAAAGGGAATTCGTGTGAATGGGGTGGCACCTGGTCCCATCTGGACACCATTGATTCCTTCCACGTTCCCAGAAGAAAAAGTCCAGAGCTTTGGCGAACAAGTGCCAATGAAACGAGCCGGACAACCGGAAGAAGTCGCACCCTGCTACGTTTTTCTAGCATCGGATGACGCTTCTTATATTTCCGGTCAAATTTTACACCCCAACGGTGGAAACGTTGTTAACGGCTAATCTGGCTTCATTTTAAATGGATCGGGACTTACGCACTGCCTCTATATATAGCGGGTTCGTAGGGCAAACCCCAAGTGGGTTGCCCCTATATATGCCAGTGTGCGTAATTCCTGTTGCTGTTACTTGCGGGAGTAAGCGCTAGACTACGGGCTAAAGCCCTCACTACAAACTTTTTCGTTCGTAGTGAGGCTAACGCCCTCAGTAGGGGCTAAAGCCCTCACTACAAACTTTTTTAAAGCCCTCAGTAAGGGCTAAAGCCCTCACTACAAACTTTTTCGTTCGTAGTAAGGCTAACGCCCTTTAACTTTTTCTTGGAAATTAGTTCCTAGTGAGGGCTTTGGGCTTCAAAAGCAGAGAAGAAACGTTTTACATCGCATCAACCCCTCGCAGGTGTTGGCTATTACGCCTTTGGCACGCTTATCTCACTTTTTTGCATTGCTCCCTTACTTGCTAGCAGCAGCTAATTGATCTTGCAGCTTGCTCTTTGCTGTCTTGAATTCAGTAGCCATATGCTTCTGTTGCTCGTCGCTGAAGTTGTCGCGGATTTTCGGGAACATCTCGCCTTCTTCTTGATTGACGTGGCTCTTAACAGCGCTCATCAGTTCCTCAATTTTGGCTTTGAACTCAGATGAAGAAGGGCTGAGGGACTTGATTTTTTCCAGCAACTGCTTCATTTCAGCTTGCTCATCGTACAGTTCTTGGGTGTCTTCGTAATAAGAACGCACAGCCGGGTAAACGACTTGTTCTTCAGCTTCAGCGTGTACGCTCAGATCCTTATGGAGCTGCCCGTAGAACTCTTGGATTTTTTGAGCATCGTTAGAGCCCATAATTTGGCCAAACAAAGTATCAACCTTGGTATGATCCATGCGGATGAGGTCTCGGATGCCGATTTCGTTGTCGCTGCGGGTGATTACGCTACCAGCCACGCCAGTTAATGCTGCCACAGCATCTTGAACTCGTGCCCATAATCCTTGAGCTGCCTCTTGTCCAGTCAGTTCGCGCACGCCCAGAATTTCTAGGATTCCTTTGAGTTGCTCTTGGTGAGCGCGGTTTTCAAAGTTCACAGTATTCAATGGGGCGATGGCAGCTTGAATATCAGCACCAACAACTTGAGCAGCTTTATGGATTAGTAACCCCTTCATTACCACGCTATGCTTGAGCAGTTCATGTTCGGATACCTTCTTAAAGAAAGTTAAATCGGAACCTTGCATTTGTTCCTTAACTTGCTCAATCAACTTTAGAGCTTTTTTGTCTGGATCTTCCTTGATACCATACTGAACAATCACAGTGTCTAGAACGCCCAAATTCTTTTGGTCGTCGTTGAGCATATCCTGAAAGCGCTGACGAATTTCGTCATCCTTACATTCTTGGATAAATTTCTGCTCGTTGGAAATTAGCAGTTCTTGAAGTGCTTTTACGGTTGATAATGCCATTCCTATTGCCTGACGCTTGGTGTCATCAAGAGTCGCTACCATTTTTTATTCTCCTCTTAAACAATGCGAATCAAAAACCTATATATAACACTGTCATAATTATTCAACTATCTACATCTTTCTTTTGACAGATCGTTAGGAAAATCTGGTAAATTTACCAAATTTTTATGTGGGTTTTAACATTTAAATTCACAAGTTACATCTGCAACTGGTAGGATAATTCTTTGATAAAAATAGTGATTGTATAGACAAACACTTTATTACATGCTAAAGAAGGAAATTAATTAAGAGGCAACTATCTTTAGTCGTAAATAATTAAAGGTAGCCAGAAACAGTTGCAAAAAAAAGCTGGTTTTTCCTTAGTGTAAGTAGCTGGGTAGAATTAAACGTAAAATGGAGCGGGTTGCGTAGTCGATCGCTTCCCTTCCACCGTCAGGCAGATACAATTACGAACATGAATCGCCTAGAGTGATTTCGTAGGAACACACAAGGAGATGACTGCGTGACGCAAGAGACAGCAGGACTAGGCGAGCAAGCGCTCAACAAAGCAGCTGAAATTGGGTTATCTAGCCAACTCGATGAAGTAGAAAATCTGGATGTCCAGGTCAAAACCAATCCCCTGAAGCTGATGGGGGGAGAAATAGATTCTGTGAAGATCGATGGCAAAGGTCTAGTGATGAACAAAGACCTGCGTGCCGAGGAATTGGAAGTAAAGACGGGGAAAATCTCGATCGATCCCCTGCGTGCAGCCTTGGGCAAAATAGAACTAAACCATCCAACTGACGCTGATGCTCGCATTATCCTCAAGGAAGAAGATATCAACCGGGCATTCAACTCGGAATATATCCGTGACAAGCTGCAAAACCTGGAAGTTAATATAGAGGGTAAACCCACGACTATCAACACCACCCAGGTGGAGTTTACTCTACCAGGTGATAATAAAGTTGCACTCAGCGCGGAGATTGTGCTCAGGGAAACCAACGAGAAGAAAAAAGTTGCCTTTACTGCTGTTCCTCAAAAAAGCCCGGACGGGTATCGCGTATCATTAGATGATGTGCAGTATTCGGAAGGCAAGGATTTGTCGCCGGACTTGACACAGGCTTTGTTGGATAAAGCTAGCGAACTGTTGGATCTCCGCAACTTTGAATTAGAGGGGATGTCGCTGCGCCTGAACAAACTGGACGTGCAACGGGGCAAAATGACTCTTGAGGCACAAGCCCATGTAGAGCAATTTACCGGATTACCGTAAGGCTTCGCCCTCAGCGCAGCAGGGCCCAGATGTAAGGTGGTCGGCGTAGGTAGGTCGCCGACCAAATCTATGACTTTAGGTAGAACATTAAGGACATTATTGGCATTAATATTGTCTTACACAGGCAAGGTAATTAACAATTATAAAAACCTAAGTCGCTTAACCGCG
>CASBRB010000007.1 GCA_949127975.1 Oscillatoriales cyanobacterium PMM_0019
GTGGGAGAGGGGTTGGGGGTGAGGGTATTTTTATAAATGATTTAGACTTGCTATATATGTAGATGCAGTGCGTAAGTCCTGTTAAAATCAAAAATTAATCAATTCCTTGCAATTCAATATTATCCTCACCACTTTTCAACATTCAAGCTTATGCCTCATCCCCTATACGTCGCCTTCGTCTGGCATCAACACCAACCGCTATACAAGTGCCGGGATAGTGTATTTGTTGAGTCAGGACAATACCGTCTGCCTTGGGTGCGGCTGCATGGTATTAAAGATTATCTGGATTTAGTGTTGCTACTGGAGCGTTATCCTAAGTTGCATCAAACTGTCAACTTAGTTCCCTCGCTCATCCTACAACTAGAAGATTATATTGCTGGTACGGCTCTAGACCCCTACTTAACCCTAGCACTGACGCCAACCGAACAGCTCGGACGGGAACAGCATCAATACATCATTGAGCATTTCTTTGACGCTAATCACCATACTCTCATCGATCCCCATCCCCGCTATAGCGAACTGTATCAACAACGGCAGGATAAAGGATTCGATTGGTGTCTGGAAAATTGGAGTCTGCAAGATTACAGCGATTTGCTAGCATGGCATAATCTCGCTTGGTTCGATCCTTTGTTTTGGGACGATCCCGACATTTCCCAGTGGTTGGAGCAGGGGAAAAACTTTAGCTTGAGCGATCGCCAGCGAATTTACTCCAAACAGCGAGAAATCATGAGTCGCATCATTCCCCAACACCGGAAGATGCAAGAAGCAGGGCAATTAGAAGTGACTACGACGCCCTATACTCACCCGATTTTACCCTTACTAGCAGATACAAACATCGGTCGGGTGGCGGTGCCGAATATGACGTTGCCGACTCACCGCTTCCAGTGGGCAGAGGATATTCCCCGGCATTTACGGAAATCCTGGGATATGTATAAAGACAGGTTTGGGCGTGAACCTAAGGGTTTATGGCCCTCGGAACAGGCGGTTAGTCCTGCTGTTTTACCATACGTTGCCGAGCAGGGGTTTAAATGGGTGTGTTCCGATGAAGCAATATTAGGTAATACGCTGAAACACTTTTTCCACCGCGATGGGGCTGGTAATGTTATGGAACCAGAAATGCTGTATCAGCCCTATCGTTTGGAAACTGAGTATGGGGATTTAGCGATCGTATTCCGAGATCACCGATTATCTGATTTAATTGGTTTTAGCTATGCAGGAATGGAACCACGTCGCGCCGCAGCAGATTTGGTAGGGCATTTAGAAGCGATCGCTCGTACCCTGAAACACCGACAATCAAGTGGCAGCACATCTATAGAAAAGCCTTGGTTGGTGACAATTGCCCTAGATGGGGAAAATTGCTGGGAACATTACTATCTGGATGGTAAACCTTTTCTGGAGTCGTTATATCAGAAATTGAGCGACGATCCAGAATTGAAACTGGTAACAGTTTCCGAATTTATCGAGCAGTTCCCACCGACAGCAACCTTGTCAGCACAGCAGTTGCATAGTGGCTCTTGGGTGGATGGCAGCCTTACTACTTGGATTGGCGATCCCGCTAAGAATCGCGCTTGGGATTTACTGGCGGTAGCGCGGCAAGTTTTGGCAAATCATCCAGAAGCGACTGAAGAAAATAATCCCGAAGCTTGGGAAGCGCTGTATGCGGCAGAGGGTTCTGACTGGTTCTGGTGGTTTGGAGAAGGTCATACTTCTAACCAAGATGCCATGTTCGATCAGTTGTTCCGCGAACACTTAATCACTCTGTACCAGGCGTTAAATGAGCCTGTGCCGCCAGAGTTGAAGCATTATGTGGAAGCTCACGAGGCACAGAGCGATCGACGACCACAAAGTTTTATCCATCCTATTATAGATGGATTAGGAGATGAGCAGGATTGGGATCGGGCTGGTAGGATTGACGTTGGCGGCGCACGGGGCACAATGCACCGCAGCAGTGCTATTCAGCGACTGTGGTATGGAGTGGATCACCTCAATTTCTATCTACGGTTAGATTTCAA
Source organism: Oscillatoriales cyanobacterium PMM_0019 (assembly GCA_949127975.1). Taxonomy (GTDB): domain Bacteria; phylum Cyanobacteriota; class Cyanobacteriia; order Cyanobacteriales; family CASBRB01; genus CASBRB01. Next base: position 2,013 of record CASBRB010000007.1, read on the forward strand.
GAGCGGGTTGCGACCTGGTATTGATTGTCCGCCTGAGTTGAACTTGTTGTGGTATTATCCCGATCGGACAATGCATAATAGTCCAGTGCCTTTGACAAATGTACCGGATGAACCGCCGCTGACTTATCTGTTCCACCACCAGTTGGAGATTAATTTACTCACCCAGTCTGTTTGGTTTCAGGAGGCTGGGGATCATCATCAATGGCATCCTCGTTTCACTCGTGCCCAAGTGGGTTTAGATAAGTGTTTGGAAGTGGCGGTTCCTTGGGCAGATTTACAAATCGAGCCTGATTATCCGTTGCGGATGATATTGATTTTGTCTGATTCTGGTTGTTTCCGCGACTATCTACCAGAGCACGCTTTGATTCCGATCGAGGTGCCTTAGTAACGAACCAAGGGGCAATCCCCCCTGTGATTGTCCCTATATATAGCAAGTCTAAATCATTTATAAAAATACCCTCACCCCCAACCCCTCTCCCAAAGGGGGAGAGGGGAGTAAGAAAATTTTACATCTCAAATGGAATTGCTA
>CASBRB010000008.1 GCA_949127975.1 Oscillatoriales cyanobacterium PMM_0019
TCACAGTCAGGTGGTTACTCGTTTTAAACGAGAGAAACTTAAAACTTTAGTTACGGAACCGAAAATCCAAGAATATTTCATTGAACGTAAAATTTTTCTCGATCGCGTAGTTCTTTCTCGGATTGTTATGGACGATAAAGAACTAGCTGAGGAGTTACGCATCCAACTCGAAGAGGGAGCCGCGTTTGATGAGCTAGCCAGAGAGTATTCTATCACAGAAGATCGCATGTTTAACGGTATGATAGGACCAATCAGTCGGGGAATTTTGCCAGATGTAGTCAGGGCAGCGGTTGATGCAGCTAATCCTAGGGATATAATTGGACCGTTACTATTGGAAAAAAATTGGATATTATTCCGAGTTGAACATTTTATTCCAGCTTCCTTAGACGATCCTGAAGTACAGAAAGGTCTACAAAATGAACTGTTCGATCGATGGATAAGGCAGAAAAGTCAAAAACTGGTAGCCAAGCTGCAAGTAATATAATACCAAGGTGGTTTGAAAATCCCGATCGCCCACACCCTAAAGGGTGGGACTCTTGCCTACAAAAACCGCGTAGGCGGTTTCAACTTCATTAAGCCTGTGTAGCTCCACCCTTCAGGGTAAGCGCACTTTTCCTATATGAATAAAAATAAATGAGCAACGCTGAAGATTTAGAACTACCCTGGAATACACTTCCCCTTTCTTTGCTGACTCCTCAACAGCAAGTTGTATTCAACAACCAAGCTGAAATACGTCGTTACAAGCTGGGAGAAAAAATTTGGTCTGCGGATATACCAGGAGAGCAGTTTTTGATTGTTTCTGGTAAAGTCCGCCTCCGGGAAGAAGGAGCTGCTAAACCTTTAGCAACTTTAGGGGCAGGGGATTGGTTTGGTGATTTGCAGCACCTCTCCTACTCCGTAAAAGCCGTAGCTGCTGACAAAGAAGTCGTGATAGTGCGATGGGATACAGAACTTTGGGCTGAAGCTTCATCCCCCCAGATTGATAAGTATTGGAGGCAAGGGCAAAGAGAAATAGACGCCCAAACCACAGACATGCCCCAATTAGTATCTGGTTATCCCTTCGTCAATAGCCTCAATACTGGTGCTGCCTGTTTAACAATGGTAACGCAACAGCTACAAAACCCAGCTCAGTTAGATTGGGTACAACGCCAACTGCGGGGACAACGCCCAAAACATTTGGTAGAAGCTGGGGAAAAGTTAGGGTTACAACTGCGACAGTTAATGACTACAAGGACCGACTTGCGGCAGCTATCATTCCCAGCTTTACTGCACTGGCAACAGGAAAATTGGGTAGTAGTTTATGGGATAAGGGGCACTTCCTTAATTATAGCTAACCCATTGAACCCCGCTCAAGCTTGCGAAAACATTCCTATAGAGCAAGTAGAGGCGGCTTGGAATGGGAAGTTGTGGACTGTCGAACTTATCCAGAAACACGAAAAATTCAACCTATCCTGGTTTTTACCAGCAGTTTGGCGCTATCGGGGCTTGCTAATAGAAGTGCTGCTAGCGTCTTTTTCCTTGCAACTCCTAGGATTAGGCACCCCAATTATCACTCAGGTGATTATTGACAAGGTGATGGTACAGGAAAGTATTGCCACCTTGGATGTCATGGGTATTGCTCTGTTGGCTATTGCTATCTTCGAGTCTATTCTCGGCGTGTTGCGTCTATTTATATTTACCCATACTGCCCGACGCATGGATCTGAGTTTATCAGCCCAAGTATTTCGCCACTTGATGCGACTGCCGCTAGCGTATTTTGAGGCGCGTCGGGTAGGAGACACAGTGGCAAGAGTGCAGGAGTTAGAAAACATCCGCCAGTTTCTCACTGGCACTGCATTGACTGTAATCTTGGACGCTATTTTTACCGTAGTCTACTTGGGGGTGATGTTTTACTACAATATCAAGCTCACCTTAGTTGCCTTGGCGGTAATTCCCCTATTTGGTATTCTTACAATCATTGCTACTCCAATTCTGCGTAACTGGCTGAATGAAAGTTTTAATCGTAATGCTGATAGCCAATCTTTTTTAGTAGAAACGGTAACAGGTATTCACGCAGTTAAGGCTCATGGGGCAGAAACAGTGGCACGCGATCGCTGGGAAGGTTTATTTGCCCGTTTCATCCGCACCAGTTTCAAAGCCTCCACTACTTCTAATATCAGTAACAACATTGGTGACTTCTTCACTAACTTCTCTACCCTGTTAATCCTCTGGTTCGGAGCTAAACTGGTAATCGACCATCACTTAACTATTGGTCAATTAGTAGCATTTCAAATGCTTTCTGGTAGAGTTACAGGACCATTGTTACGTTTAATACAACTCTGGCAAAACCTGCAACAGGTGCTACTTTCTGTAGACCGAATTGGGGATATACTGAATGTAGCTCCAGAAGCTGAACCTGGAGCAGGGTTAGTATTACCTAAGCTGGGAGGTCAAGTTGTATTTGACCAAGTATTCTTTCGCTACCGAGAGGCTCAGGAAGCGATACTCCGGGGAATATCCTTTACAGTAGAGCCAGGGATGTTTGTAGGGATTGTCGGGCGCAGCGGTTCTGGTAAAAGCACTCTCTCTAAACTATTGCAACGCCTTTATCTGCCAGAATCAGGGCGCATACTGATGGATGGCTTTGATATTAAAAGTGCTGACTTATATTCTTTGCGGCAACAAACTAGTGTAGTACTCCAAGAAGATTTTCTCTTCAACGGCTCTATTTTGGAGAATATTACCCTCGGTAATCTAGACATTACTACAAAGCAAGTAGTAGAAGCCGCTACCCTAGCAGTCGCCCATGACTTTATCAGTGAAATGCCCCAGGGTTACGAGACTAACGTAGGAGAGCGAGGCACTGCGTTATCGGGAGGGCAGCGACAACGTATCGCCCTAGCAAGGATGTTTCTATCCCAAGCACCGATTTTGATTTTGGACGAAGCTACTAGCGCTTTGGATAGTGAGACAGAGCAACAAGTGTTACAAAATTTACAGCGAATTTCTCAAAACCGCACTGTCTTCCTGATTGCCCACCGCTTTGCCCCTTTGAAACGTGCTAATTTGATTCTGGTATTAGAAAAAGGTGTTCTCGTGGAAAAAGGCACTCACTTTGATTTGGTGGAACAAAAGGGACTATACTGGTCACTATATCAACGTCAGCACACATCAATATAAACACTAACAGCAGGTTCGTAGTGAGGACTTTAGTCCTCAGTATAATTGTAGGTTGGGTTGAGCGATAGCGAAACAGGTTCGTAGTGAGGACTTTAGTCCTCAGTATAATTGTAGGTTGGGTTGAGCGATAGCGAAACCCAACTTGCCGAGACTGACTTTGGCATCGAATATTTGTTAACGCTCATGTCGCAAAGTTTGGTAGGCCACCGCAAGCTAGGAGAATATCATCATGCCGCTGATGAGTGTTAAAGACTTAGAGCAACTACAAGCCACACTGTGTGAAGCTGGTTTAGATTACCAGTTAGAACTAGAAGATGGAAAGATTTTGGTTATGGGGCCGTCAGATGTTGATTCGAGCGAAATCGGCGTTCGCTTGAGCGCTTTTCTATTCGCTTGGGTTTACCCGCGTCAGTTAGGGCGCATTTTTGAATCCAGTGGCGGTTTTATCCTACCCGACACCAACCTACGGGCACCAGACGTTTCCTTTGTCCGTGCGGAGCGTCTCAAACAACGCCTGCGCTCTTTTGCTGAGTTGGTTCCAGACTTGGTGGTAGAAATTAAATCTCAGAGCGATAGGATCAAACCATTGAAAGAAAAAATTAACATGTTCCTGAAACTAGGGGCAAAAGTAGGAATACTCATCGATCCGGATAAACAGACAGTCACGGTTTATCGCCCGACTGGTACCCCGGTTGTGCTAATGGATGGTGACATTCTGACAATATCAGAACTCTTTCCGGGTTGGGAACTCCCAATTTCTGAACTATGGCCGCCGATATTTGAATAGATGAGTGTGGCTTAGATCTATAATTTAGTATAGGTAGACATTTTGTTCAAAATAAAAGAAAATGAATTCGGGATCGAATGAACTTGAGGCAATTACTCGGACAGAGCGTGGACTGACGATCGCCGGAACGCGGATTACGCTGTATGATGTAATGGATTATGCTCGCGCCAGTTATCCACCCAAGTTGATTAAGGAACGGCTCAACCTGACAGAAGAACAACTGAATGCCGCCCTGTCTTATATTGAGGCAAATCCCACTGAGGTAGAAGCTGAATACCAAGAAGTTCTCCAAACCGCAGCAGAAATCCGCCAGTATTGGGAGGAGCGCAATCGCGAACATTTTGCTCGGATTGCAGCAACTCCCCGGAAGCCTGGGAAAGAAGCACTTTGGGCAAAGCTGGAAGCACAGAAAGCAAGACTAGCATCCGAGTCATGAACTTTCTGGTAGATTATAATATTGAGGGACAAGCCCTTGTCCTATTGGGAAACATTGCTAAAGAAGGTTGGATCGAGTTGCTAGGCATCCGTTTTGTTACGTTTAAAGAGAATGGGCTGCCAATTGATAGCAGCGATAGAGTTGTCTGGCGAGAAGCTCAAGCCAACCAGATGATTCTGCTAACTGCAAATCGGAGCATGAAAGGTTTTGATTCACTGGAGGAAGTAATTCGTGAAGAAAATACACTCGCTTCTTTTCCTGTAATTACGATTGGCAATGGTAACCGAATTGACGAACACATTTATAGAAAAAAGTGTGTCGATCGCATCATTGAAATTGTGCTGGATCTTGAAAACTATATGGGTACAGCTCGGTTATTTATTCCATAGAAGACCGAACATACAGAAACCCGGTTTCTTAAGCCACTTGCTGAGAGTGAGAGTAAAATTATGGCCACCAGTATTTGAATAGTTTGACATGACAAAAAACTGTCATGTTGAAAGATGGAGTAATAAATGCCAGCCAGAGATACCATTCACGATGTTGTCAAACAAGCCATTATTAAAGATGGTTGGCTTTTCACTGATGACCCAGAACGCGAACTTTATCTAGCGATTCCAGGAACCGTCTATAGCGATATTTTCAGCGAACCGATAGGCAAACTTGTTATTGCTGAACTACCACTTAAATTACTTGTTGTAAATACTTTTAAAATAGAGGTTAGCCAATGGATACCACCACTCATTATAGAGAAATAGTCAAACAGGTGATTCTAAAATATGCTAAACTGCGTCCATCTCATGGAGACATCAGACTAGATGCCGTGTTTGATGAAACTTATAACCGTTATGCACTGATGCAGGTTGGCTGGGATAGAGGACGACGAATTCGGGGTAATCTGATTTACGTGACTCTACAGGATGGGAAAGTTTATGTGGAATACGATGGTATTGAACATGGCATTACCCAGGATTTGATTGATAAAGGAATTCCCTCGGAGAGCATGGTTTTAGCATTTCTGCCCGAGACACAAAATGCTTTAAAGGAGCCTGCATAATACGCTAGCTTAAAAAAAGCGATCGCCCTACTGTATACCCCCGCGAACCCTACCCTACTAATATGTGGATTGTTCGACTCGCTTTACGTCGCCCTTACACATTCGTCATTACAGCCTTGCTGATTGTGCTGCTGGGCATAGTGACGATAATTCGTATGCCAGTTGACATTTTTCCCAACATCAACATACCAGTTGTCAGCGTTATCTGGTCTTTCAACGGCGTGGCACCTGAAGACATGGAAAAGCGAATTGTCACTGTGAGCGAACGCGCCATGACTACGACTGTTAATGACATTGAACACATAGAGTCGCAGTCGTTGAACGGTGTAAGTGTAATTAAAGTTTTCTTCCAGCCTACAGCCAAGATTGAAGCAGCAGTTGCCCAAGTGACATCAGTCATGCAGACGATCGTCCGTGCCCTGCCACCTGGAATTACGCCGCCCCTAATCTTACAATACAGTGCCTCAAACGTACCCATACTTCAGATGAGTGTAAACAGCGAAACACTCTCGGAACAGGATCTCTACGACTTGGGCTTAAACTTCGTTCGCACCCAGTTAGCGACGGTTCAAGGGGCTAGCGTGCCATTGCCCTACGGTGGCAAAGCCCGACAGATTATGGTAGACATCGATACTCAGGCATTAATAGCCAAAGGTCTTTCTGCTACCGATGTTGTGACTGCCATCAACGCCCAGAACTTAATTCTACCAGCGGGCAATGCCAAAATAGGCGATCGCGACTATTTGGTGAGGCTCAACAGCAGTCCAGAGGTAATGGACGCTCTGAACAACCTGCCAGTTAAGCAAATCAATGGTGCCACGATTTATATCCGCGATGTGGCACAAGTCCATGATGGCTTTGCCGTGCAAAATAACATCGTGCGCCGGGATGGGAGACGTTCCAGCTTGCTCACTATTCTGAAAAACGGCAGTGCCTCTACCATCGACGTAGTTAATAGGATTAAAAACGTACTGCCTCGGATCAAATCTACCCTACCTCCCGCACTCAATTTAGACCTCTTATTCGACCAATCCCTGTTCGTTAAGGCTTCGATCGAAGGTGTCCTCAAAGAAGGTTTGATAGCAGCGTGTCTGACTGCAACTATGATTCTGATTTTCCTCGGTAGTTGGCGCAGCACATTGATTGTAGCCGTCTCCATTCCCCTTTCTATCTTGACCTCTATTATTATTATGAGTCTGCTGGGTCAAACCCTCAACATTATGACCTTGGGCGGACTATCCCTGGCTGTCGGTATTTTGGTGGATGACGCCACAGTGGAAATTGAAAACATCCACCGCAATCTGGCACAAGGCAAGCCAATTAAGCGAGCGATTTTGGATGGTGCCGAGCAAATCGCCGTCCCGGCGCTCGTGGCTACCCTGTCTATTTGTATCGTCTTCGTGCCAGTCGTATTTCTTAATGGGGTAGCGAAATACCTGTTCACGCCTCTAGCAATGGCAGTGGTATTTGCTATGTTGGCTTCCTACCTATTATCGCGTACCGTAGTACCAATGATGGCGGACTATCTACTACGGCATGAAGTGGACTTGTATACTGAAAACCACCATGAAAACGGCAACAGTAGCCAACAGTCCCATTTCCAAAAAAATACAACTGCATCTGTAACTAAACCAGTCAAGAAAGATTTTATTTGGCGGCAACACGAAAAGTTTAATCACCAATTTGAAAAATTTCGCAACTGGTATCGTGGCATTCTCGTCTCCGCATTGAATCATCGGACGGCAGTCTTTGTACTGTTTGGTGCTTTCTGGGTAAGTGCATTGGTACTATTGCCCTTTCTCGGTCAAGACTTTTTTCCACAAGTTGATGCCGGACAGTTTCGCCTGCACGTTAGGGCTGCTGCCGGAACTCGTATTGAAGAGACAGAAAGGCTTTTTGCCAGAGTAGAAGATGAGATTCGTCAAGTGATTCCAACCGATGATATATCTATTATTTTGGATAACATTGGCTTACCAATAGGCGGTGTCAATCTAGCCTTTAGCGACAGTGCCACAGTCGGTTCATCTGATGGTGAAATTCTCGTTTCTCTTAAAGAAAGCGGTTCGACTTGGGAGTATGTCAAGCGTCTGCGGCAGAAATTGGGATCTGATTTTCCCAATTTAGTATTCTTTTTCCAGCCATCCGATATTGTTAGTCAAATCCTGAATTTCGGTCTGCCTGCTCCCATAGATATACAGGTATCCGGGCCCAACTCTAATGCTAAAGCAAACTACCAAATCGCCAAGCAAATTCAGGCGCAGGTGGCGCGGATTGCTGGTGCTGTAGATGTGCATCTCCATCAAGTTGTTGATGCTCCGGAGTTGCGCATTAATGTAGACCGCACCCAATCAGCACAAAGTGGATTGACTCAACGGGATGTTGCCAATAATCTCCTCTATTCCTTAAGTTCGAGCGGTCAAGTCGCACCGAACTACTGGCTTGACCCCAAAAAAGGTGTGAACTACCTGGTGGCAGTACAAGTTCCTCAGTACAAAATGGATTCCATTGAAGCCCTCAACAACACACCGATTCCTAACGGTCAAAGTAATACACAACTATTAGGTAATTTATCTACAGTGAGCCGTGGTACTGAGATGGCAGTCATCAACCACTACAACGTGCAACCCATCTACGATATCTATGCTAATCTTCAAGACCGCGACTTAGGCGGAGTAGCACAGGAGATCGACAAGATTGTAACAGAATTTAGGCGTAAATTACCTCGTGGTAGCACTATTACCGTGCGCGGTCAAGTCCTAACGATGAATTCTTCGTTTATCGGTTTAGGGGCGGGGCTGGTATTTGCGATCGTCCTAGTCTACTGCCTGATGGTGGTTAATTTCCAATCCTGGCTAGACCCCCTGATTATCATGATGGCGCTGCCTAGTGCCTTGGCTGGTATCGTGTGGATGCTGTTTGTTTCCCAAACTACTCTGAGCGTTCCCTCTTTAATGGGTGCCATTATGAGTATTGGTGTGGCAACATCAAATAGTATTCTTTTGATCACTTTTGCCAATGACCAGCGTTTAGAGGGAGAAAATGCCTACGGTGCTTCCCTAGCTGCTGGTTATACACGTCTTCGTCCCGTATTAATGACCGCTCTGGCAATGATTATAGGTATGGTACCGATGTCATTAGGTCTTGGAGAAGGCGGCGAGCAAAACGCTCCCCTAGGTCGTGCAGTGATTGGCGGCTTGACTGCTGCTACCTTTGCCACTCTCATTTTTGTGCCAGTGGTTTATAGCATGCTGCGGCGCTCTCAACCGCGATCGCTTGATGAATTAGATGAGGAATTAGCTTAGATCGTCAGTTAGGAAAATTAGGAAAGAATAACTTAGTAATGCCAGCAAAAATTGCTAAAAACAAACCAACCACAATAGATCGATTAATAAACTCTTGAGTGTCTAATCGCTTACTAATACCATCTACTTTAGCTTCAAGTGCTTTAATTTATCCTTTGACTTCTCCCTCCAGGTTTTTAAGATCTCCTTTAAGTTCTGCCTCTAACCTTGTTTGACCTATTTTCAAATCCGTTATGTCTTTTTGAATAGCGTCTAAATTCTGATTAATTTGCTCTAAAACTTTGTTAAGATCTACAGTCAACTGAATTGGTGTATTTGACATCAGAGTATTCTCCTTGCCCAAAGATGTTTTCTTACCAAAGGGGTAGATTGTTGGGATATGATACTATGCTAATCTAGTGTAGAACAAATCAAACAAAAATCAATCCTTTTGCTAAACCTGCCGCGAGGACATAACAATGGATTTTCAGCCTCGTTCTTCCTCTGAAGCTTCGGACTTATCTGAGGATAGCGATGCCACTGCATTTCCAGAACCACCTGAGAAGCAGCTAGGTAAGCGTGGCATAGGTCGTTTAGGTTGGATAATATTGGGTATTATTGCTCTAGGGTCGCTGCTAGCTTTGGGCATTTTGCCCCGCTTAAACCGAAGGGCAGAATTACAGGCAGCAGCCAAGGCAGCAAAAGATACTCTCCCTGCTGTCAATGTGACTAATGCCCACCGAGCAAATCCTAGCAGCAACTTAGTACTGCCCGGCAGTGTCATCGCCCTCAACCAAACCACCATTTACGCTCGAACCACTGGGTATTTGCAGCGGTGGCTAGTGGATATAGGCGATCGAGTTCAACAAGGTCAGATATTAGCTGAAATTGACTCACCGGAAACCGACCAGCAAGTAGATCAAGCCAAGGCAGACTTAGCGAAATCCCAAGCAGGTTTTCAACAAGCCCGAGCCGACTTAGCCAAAGCCCAAGCCAACGTATCACAGTATAATGCCGAGTTAGCCAAAGCGAATTCGGACTTAAAGCAAGCCAAAGTGAATCTAGAGTTAGCACGTCAAACCTGGAAGAGGTGGCAAGAACTCGTGCGCCAAGGTGCTGTGACTCAACAAGACGCAGACACCAAAGAAGCAAATTATAATGCCAACCAAGCCAACGTTGAATCTGCTCAAAACACCATAAATTCTGCCGAAGCCAACGTAAGCGCGGCTAAAGCTAACGTTAGTTCTGCTAATGCCAACGTTGCCGCGTCTTTAGCTAGTATCGGCTCTAGTCAAGCTAATCTCAGACGCTATCAGGTGTTGCAATCTTTTGAAAAAGTGCAAGCACCCTTTACAGGAATAGTCGTTGCTCGCAACATAGATTCAGGAGCTTTAATTACATCCGGTAGCAGCAATAACAACACCAGCTTATATACGATCGCTGCTTACGACAAATTGTCAGTCAACGTCAGCGTACCGCAAGCTTTAGTGTCATCAATCCAGGTAGGTCAAGCGGCACAAGTTACAGTAAGAGAGTTACCGCAAAGGGTATTTAATAGCAGGGTAATACGCACAACCAATGCCATTGACGCCAATTCTCGCACTTTGCTAACACAGCTAGCGGTGGAGAATCCAAATGGTGAATTGCGACCAGGCATGTATGCTACCGTAAATTTTACAATTAGCCGAGAAAATCCACCATTAATGGTGCCCGGTAGTGCCTTAGTGAATAACGGGGACGGTACGCAGTTAGCTGTAGTAACCCAAGACCAAAAAATTCACTATCAAAAAGTTGAACTCGGACGTGATTACGGCAAAGAGGTAGAAATCAATTCTGGCTTAACAGGAAACGAACAAGTTGTTACCAATCCCACAGTAGATTTAACAGAGGGGGCAAAAGTGCAACCAAAACTGCTCCAACAAGGAAAAAGCAACAATTAAAGCAGGAGTCAGGAGTCAGGAGTCAGGAGTCAGGAGTCAGGAGTAAAGCCCTTACTGTGACAGGAGCGTGAGATTGAGAGAATGTCCTAACCGCCTGTTGGGTTGCTATAAATAACAAAAAACTCATCAAACTTCTTGCACACTTAGGCATCAAAGCTTCCTCTGCGCCCCTTTGCGCATACCTTCGCGCCCTTTGCGTTAAAAAAAATCATATGCCAAAGAATTAACCTAAAATTATATGCTCCAAACTAGATACTCAACAATTTATCGCTATATTTTGTTCTACAAACCTTACGACGTTTTAACCCAGTTTACAGATGAAGAAACGCAACCTAGGCGACTTACGCTCAAAGATTATATTCCAGTGACTTCGGTTTACCCAGTGGGAAGACTTGACAGAGACAGCGAAGGTCTGTTACTATTAACCAACAACGGACGCCTACAGCATACGCTCTCAAACCCAAAATTTGAGCATCCTCGAACTTACTGGGTACAGGTGGAGCGCATTCCTGATGAAGATGCCCTTAAGTGTCTTAGCAATGGGGTCACGATCCAAGATTACCACACTAAACCAGCAAAAGTGAAGCTGTTGCCTCTAGCACCAACTCTACCACCCCGTGACCCCCCAATCAGATATCGTAAAAATGTACCCACCTCTTGGCTGGAGATAACTTTAACCGAAGGGCGCAACCGTCAGGTCAGAAGAATGACGGCGACTGTGGGTTTTCCTACGTTACGATTGGTAAGGGTAGCTCTAGCTAACCTACGTCTAGAAGGTTTGCAGCCTGGTGAGTGGCGCGATTTGACACTACCAGAGCTGGAGGAGCTAATGCCGCCTCCTGGCAAGATAAAATCGGCTACCAGCCAAAAAATCTAAGCTGTAAATGTTAGTAACATTTTAGGAAGTTCCACTATGAATTGTCCCCACTGCCATACTGAAAATCCCAATAACAATAAGTTCTGTCAAAAATGTGGAACTTCCCTAACCCACAAAACTTGTGATGAATGCGGTGCTGAGGTTCCATTGAATGCCGAAAACTGCCAAAACTGTGGTGCTGTGACGGGAAAAATTTGGTGGGCAATTATTTCAAAAGCTGCTGAAACCGCCCCCCAAACGAGTATAGTACAAAAGGGCGAACCATTGGAGACTGCCTCAACGCCACAACAGGAATTATCCCCAGAAGCCTCAGTTACCAATTCTGACAGAGACGCTGTAGAACCGTCTGTGGATAAATCGCCACCACCTGATGAAAGCGAGGAAGTCCAGGAGACAACTCAGCCATTGGTGGCATCTACTTTAAAAAATGTTGAACAGCCATGTGTTCTAGAGTCGCCAATTGTTAAATATTTAGATCCGGAGCAGCGCCGTTATCAACTGTTGGATTCCTTGGAGCCTGAAAAAATAGCAAAGGGTGAAGTTGAGGTGCGAGTTTTGGATTGCCAGCCTTTGCAAAAGTCGCCTCTAGAAGCGCTCTTGGAGCAGCAACAAACTGGATTGCAGCGTCAGTCTTCATCAGTTTGGCAGGCTGCTGTGGTGGATGCAGATATGTTGAAAAATTTATCTATGCCAGAAATTGCCCAAGCCTATCTGGCTCTAAAAAATTCTTTTCCTGGAACTGTGCCAGCAATCCACGATGGTTGGCAGCAGGATGAAACTAAGGTAGTCTTACTGGAAGACCGCTCTGGGTGGCACCTACTGGTAGATTTGTTGCCCCATGAATCCCTGCCAATGGGACAGATCTTATACACACTTGACGAAATGGCACAACTGTGGGTAGCTCTAGAACCTTGGCATTGTCGTCAGAGTTTGTTGGAAATAACCAATCTGCGGGTAGATGAAGACCAGAAAATGTGCCTGCAAAAACTGTATCAAGATCCAGAAGGCACCGAACTGACGCTACAGGATTTGGCGATGATGTGGCGAAGGTTATTTCACCAGTCCCAGCGCACTAAATTTGATTCCCTAACTCAACTGTTGCGGGAGATGTACGCAGGTGATATCCAAACAGTAGATGAAGTGCGATCGCGCCTGCAAGCGATCGCCCACGAAGTAGAAATCCTAGATTCGGCACCAGCCTCTACCTTCTCAAGTTCTACTGCACCAACTATACAAGAACCCCCAGGGGTTGCTGTAGCACCAATAGAACATGGTGACGACACCGAATTTCTAACCAGAAGCAGATTGGAGGATAATGATGACGTCACCGGAGGCGATGATATGCCAACGGTGATTCTGCCGATGCAGTTAATCAGTCTAGAAGATGCAGGAGAAACAGATATTGGTCGCCAGAGGGATCACAATGAGGACTTTTTTGGCATCGAAACGCTGATGAAAAAGCAGGAAAACGCGCTGGGGCGCAGCGTGCAAGCCCGAGGGTTGTATATTATCTGCGATGGTATGGGTGGACACGCTAGTGGGGAAGTAGCGAGTGCGATGGCAGTGGAAACTATCAAGAATTACTTTCTCGATCGCTGGAAAGACGAACTGCCAGATGAAGCCAGCATCCGGGAGGCGATACTTGTAGCTAACCAGGCAATCTACGATATTAATCAACAAAACGCCCGATCTGGTAGTGGACGGATGGGCACAACGTTGGTGATGCTGTTAGTACAGGATACCAAGCTAGCTCTAGCCCATGTAGGAGACTCCCGCCTCTATCGCTTCACCCGCAAAAGAGGTTTGGAGCAAGTCACCAGAGATCACGAGGTAGGGCAACGGGAAATCCAGCGAGGAGTTGAAGAAGCTATAGCTTATTCTCGCCCTGATGCTTACCAGCTTACTCAAGCTTTAGGACCACGAAATGAGAATTTTGTCAATCCCGATATCACGTTTCTAGAACTGCATGAAGATACCCTAATGATTTTAGCCTCCGATGGCCTAACAGATAATGATTTGCTAGACAACCACTGGCAAACTCACATTGCCCCCCTGATTAGTTCCCGCTTTAACTTGGAGCAGGGAGTTTCTCAATTAATTGAACTTGCTAATCAGCATAATGGTCACGATAACATCACGGCAATAGTAGTCCGGGCAAAATTGCGACCTAACACTGATTACCAAAGGCGGGTTTGAAAGAATTTTGAGGTGAGGTAGCGTCACAAACGTTACCTCCAAAATGTGGCGGGACTCGTCCCTACAACAATCAAAAATATTATGGTAACACTGATTCTTTTAAATTCTCAGGGACAAACCCCTGTTCAGCAGTGGAACTTTCAGAGCCAAAATACTATTAGAATTGGTCGCGCTCCTGATAATGATGTTGTAATCAACGACACCCTAGTTTCCAGATACCATTTGGAACTCACCAGAGTGGGGAATTTAGAGACGTCTGGTGGGGCATCGGTACATTGGCAGCTAGTCAATAAGGGTACCAATGGCACTTTTGTCAATGGCATTTTGGTGACTCAGGCGCTGGTTTCCCATAATGACATAATTCAACTGGCAAGAGCGGGACCGATGCTGAAAGTTCAACTCCACACTTTTTCACCTGCTAAGCCGATGCCACAGAATTGCACCCATGAGGGTAATCCTCCTGGGAGCTTGTTCTGCAAACACTGCGGTCAACCTATAGTTGACGAAGTACGATTCATCCACCATTATCAGGTGTTGCGGACATTGGGACAAGGAGGAATGGGCACGACATACCTGGCTTGGGACAAAGAAGGAAGTCTTGTTGGTCGTCCCCAAATGCTGGTGCTAAAAGAAATGAATGCCGATATGGCGCAAATTGACAAGGCACGAGAACTCTTTGAAAGAGAAGCTCGTATCCTCAAGGATCTGCACCATACTGGGATTCCCCGGTATTATGACTTTTTCGTTGAGAACGGCAAGAAATACTTAGCTATGGAGCTAATCCACGGTGAGGATTTAGAAAAACGGATCTATAAACAGGGGCCTGTGGTGCTGCCACAGGCGATCGATTGGATGATTCAAACCTGTGACATTTTGGATTATATCCACAGTCGTACACCCCCGCTCATCCACCGGGATATCAAGCCTGCTAACTTGATGGTGCGCCATCTCAACAATCAGGTGGTGGTGCTGGATTTTGGGGCGGTGAAGGAAATAGGTACGCGCCCAGGAACCCGCATCGGTGCCGAGGGGTACAGCGCCCCAGAGCAAGACCGAGGTCAGCCTTGCACCCAGTCGGATCTTTATTCCATCGGTCCGACGCTGATCTTTCTGCTGACAAGTTCCAACCCGATCAACTTTTTTCGCAAGAGAGGTTCAGAATATCGGTTCGATGTCAAAAGTATTCCCACTATCACTCCCCAACTTGCTCTGGTGATTGATAAAGTGACAGAACCTAGACCACGCGATCGCTACCAGACAGCAAAAGAACTGTCTCAAGCAATGCATGCTTGCCGATAGGTTTGAGTTGTTAGACCTCTTGCAAATATCACACACCTTTACCCCCCTCATTCCCCCGTTTCGGGTTGGGGAGGGGTAATTAATGGATTAAAGCAAGAAGTCTAATGTTGATTATTGCCGATCGTGCTAATTGTCTATCGCTTACTGCAATTTTCTACTCAGCAGACAACTATCTTAAGACAGAGCTTTAAAAGGCAACTTAGTATCAACGGAAACGATATTAATCCTCTTCCCAATTTTCAACTGCTAGCAATTCGCTAACTGGCTCTTGCATGGTAAAGCCAAATTCCAACAGTTCTTTTTTCCAGTAGGACCAGTCATTGCCGTATAGAAAGGCGATTTTCCAGATGCTATCGGTAGGCTTGAGGATATTCGAGGCGACAAGTGAACTCACCTGACGCTGCAACTTCACCATTGGGTGAATAACTTGCTGTGTCATATATTAGAAATCTGTTTTGTGAAGACCTAAGTACAATAAGGCTCCTGCGCCTGATGTTTGATAAAGGGAGCTTGATTCGCTCGGAAACCAATCATATATGTTGTAGCATGAAAAAGAAGGCGATCGCAAGTCCTGATGGGCAGATGTACGGTAATTACTACCTAACCGCTTCGCCTAGGGAAAAGGGGAAGGGGAAAAGGAATTTATTTACCCCTTAAGGTAACGCTGACGATGCCTGGGGCAAATCCTGGGGACTACTTGACGTCCTACTCGCTCGTCTATGACGAGGATTCCGGGGCATGGGGATATTAGTCCGCAATTCCTTAAATTTATAGCTAGATAATTTTGTCTATCATTATTAACCAAGTATTTGCTTACTTTGATTTTCATCTTCAGACAGTTATCGCTTAATTAACTCATTGCCATACTTGCTTTTAGTTCTGTCTCATATTTTTTTAAGTCCGTATCATCTGTAAAAATTCTAGCACCATTTCTCCTAAGAAAATCAATGCAAACTAAATTAAAATCGTCATTGTTGAGCATGATCCATATTTGTCCATTCCACCAATAGTAAATCAGTCCGTTCAAAGAATTTAGAGCAGGCAATTCTATGAAATAGTCTTTAATTTTCTTTCCGTCGGCAGTAACGACCTGATAGATATACTCGTCCGAAAACTTTTTTCTAGCATTTTTCAGTGCCTGTTTATATTTGCTCATTGTTCTCAATTCTCCAATTAAGTGTTTAGTTTTAAAAAACATTTACACCTCCCTGTCGGGTACAAATGTTTTTTGTGCCTAACTGCCTATGTTTACAGTATACAAGGGAATCATCGGTATCCGCATTTCCAACCTCAAGGCGGTAGTCGCTGCGTACCTGTAGCCCCAAACTGAGTTGTGTTTCCAGGATTTGGTCCCCATATAATTGTCGATCTAGGACGTCGTCCATTTGGATTTAGACTCCATAATTGGTTTAAAGTGTTAATGTCTGGGTTAGAAGGCAATGGTTCAGGAATACCAACGTTATCAAAAGGATGTGTATGTGCAATTGGTCTAATGCCATTTGGTATAGGGACGGTATTTGCTGCACCACTACGAAGTACAAAAGAACCATTTTCTTTAGTCAGAGCATACTCAAGACCTGTTCTCCGAGTAAGTTCCCATAGATCAGAATAAGAGACGTATTTCTGATCAAGGATAACTCCTTGTTGTCCTGGAATGGCTCCTGTTTTTAAAAGCTCATCTACAGTGGCAGTTTTTCCTAAACCTGGCGTTCTAGGAACTGGGATTCGTCCATAGTTTGATGATGATGATAAAGTTGCCCAAGTATGCCCTCCCAAGTTTGCGGCTGCCTGAGCAGCCTTACCAATCAAAACACCCGCAGCACCTGCGGCAGCACCAAATAAAGCAAGTGGGTGTGTTAATATTTGTAGTGCGATCGCTATTACTTGCACCACTATCGCTAGACGGTGATAAACTTAAACTGGGTGGGGTGGGTGCAGCAGTATCCAAAGTAAAAGGTACATCAAAACTGCTGGAGTTCCCATATATATGTGTGTTCCGCGAGTATTAGAGGAAGGGTTAACACCCGCAAGTTCAAAAACTTCGCGCTAATAAAGACAACTACCCACTTGCTTAATTTGCTCTTGTAACTGCTCGAAGGTGTGGGCAGGTTCCAGGCAAGATAAACCCTGGCAAACTAACCCGACAACTTCGGGCGGGAGATTGGTTTCCCAGACAAGAATACTGGTAGGCAAATACTGCGATATCAACAAGGTTATCTGGTTTGAAGTGGTGCGAATCAGAGTATGGTGGCGGTACCAGTCTAGGGCTGCGAACAAGCCGGGACAAGCTTGGGGCGATCGCTCCATGATACCGCTAAAAGCTTTCAAGGCTTGCTCTGCTCGCTCTAAACAGTGTATGTCGTCGGCAAGTAGGGCGAGGCGTACTAGGTTAGCGATCGCCACCCCATTTGCCGATGGTGTAGCATTATCCATATAGCTACGCTCGCGCACTATCAAGTCACGAGCAGCATCACTGGCAGTATTGTAGTACCCTCCTAAGTCTACACTCCACAGAAATTCATCAAATTCTTCTTGTACCTGCACAGCTTTTTCTAACCAGAACGACTGAGGAGTTGATATTGCTGAGGGGTTTCTACCTTTTGCCCAGTGTAAATCTAACAAGGCTTTGATAAACAAAGCGTAATCTTCCGACTGCGCCAGCACTGCTGGTGTTAACTCGTAATTAATTCGGTGGAAACGCCCATCAACCCATTGATTGTCTAAAATGAAAGTTGATGCTTTGACTGCCAGTTCCAGGTATTCCTGATGCCCAAAGACGGCATAAGCACTAGCTAACCCTGAAATCATCAGGCTATTCCAGGCGACAATCATTTTGGTATCTGTAACTGGGGGAATTCTACCAAGCCAATTCTTGGTTTTGGCTTCCTGATTGTTACGGGCTGGTGGAAACGTCTCATCCAGCTTTTCGCTACCATAGCGGTTAGCAAAAAGTTTCGCCAAAGCTGCCTCCAGCGTATCGCTTAATTTACCGCTGTCTCTACGCTGTAATACATTGTTACTTTCAAAATTACCGCTGGGTGTGACTGTAAAGTGCTGTTGCAGTTCTGCTAGTTCCTCTCTACTCAGCAGTTGTTCTAGTTCGCCATAGCTCCAAACGTAAAATGCCCCTTCTTCTGGTTCAGCAGCAGACGGTTCGGTAAAACTGTCGGCATCCTGGGCAGCATAAAAGTAACCTTCAGGTGCCGTCATTTCTCGCTTCAGCCATTGGA
This sequence comes from Oscillatoriales cyanobacterium PMM_0019, assembly GCA_949127975.1. Taxonomy (GTDB): domain Bacteria; phylum Cyanobacteriota; class Cyanobacteriia; order Cyanobacteriales; family CASBRB01; genus CASBRB01. The sequence goes on from CASBRB010000008.1 coordinate 18,263, forward strand.
CAGTACCTGCGATCGCTCTTTCAAATGCTGGCTCACAGATCCCCGCACTCCACAGAGAAGCCAGGTACTCGACAATCTGACCATTATCATAAAGCATCTTCTCAAAGTGCGGCACCGTCCAATTAGCATCTACCGTGTACCGATGAAAGCCACCAGCAACATGGTCGTAAATGCCGCCTAGAGCTAAATCTAACCCCCGCTGGGTACAAACCTGTTTAGCATCGTACCTGGAGGCAAAATTAAACCGAATACCTCTGAGCGCCAACTCTGCATGGGGCATCATCGGAAAACTAGCACCGTGACCACCCCCAATCAGCACACCAGTGTTAGCTTCTATGCCTTGCTGTAACAAATCATTACTTTGGATAGATGCACTTCCATCTGTCGGTATTACAGATGCTTCGTGGAGAAAACTGAGGAGTTCTTCTTTGAGGGATTGAACTTTGGTTTTTTCAGTGTCATAGTAGCGGCGGATTGCTTGCAGCACCTGTAAAAATCCAGGGCGTCCGTAGTTGGGTGTTAAGGGATAATATGTACCACCGTAAAAAGGTACTAAATCCTCCGGTGACAGAAACACATTCAGCGGCCAACCGCCTTGACCTGTCATCATCTGCACAGCCGTCATATAAATGCTATCCAGGTCAGGTCTTTCTTCCCGATCTACCTTTATGGGGATGAAATTTGCATTCATATATTGAGCGATCGCGCGATCAGAAAACGCTTCGCCTTCCATCACCGTACACCAGTGACAACTGGAATAGCCAATCGAGAGAAAAATCGGCTTATTTTCGCGACGGGCTGTTTCCAAGGCTTCGTCACACCAGTACCACCAGTCGATCGGGTTTTCGGCGTGTTTGCGAAGGTAGAGACTTTGGGATTGGGCAAGGCGATTGGTCATAATAAACTAATTATAAAACTTATTAGGGGGTACAGGTTAGGGAACCGATCGAGAACATCCTGACAATTCTTGACAATCCCTGACATCTACTCTAGTGTAGAGTTAATATCTCAGGAATTACCAGCGCCAAGTTTTTAAATTTTTGAGATGAAAATTTTGCTAATCGAAGATGACGATCGGATTGCCCGCCCCTTAGCCGAAGATTTAAGACATCAATACCATGTTGTAGATATAGCCAGTGATGGCATAGAGGGTTGGGA
>CASBRB010000009.1 GCA_949127975.1 Oscillatoriales cyanobacterium PMM_0019
AGCTTACGATCTGGCTACTGACGCCTATAATAAGAATACCGAACTGGCGTCAGCCAAAGCTTTTTTGAAAAAAGCGATCGCTAAACTAGAAAAAATACCGTCAACTTCCTTTTTGGCTAGCCAGGTAAGGGCAAGAATATCAGATTATCAAGATAAGCTAGAACAGCTTAGTGCGATCGCTCCTGTAACACCAATACCAACACCAACACCAACTCCAACACCTGAGTTGCCACGACCTCAACCAACATCCTCTCAGCCAAATAAGGGCGAAATCAAGCCTAACACGCCACAGCCACCATCATCCATAAAACCCAATCCAAAGCCAACCATTTGGGAATCATCTCCCCCTCAGAAATCTCCCCCTCGCACCCCTCTTTGGTAACAGAGGGCAGTTATAGCAGGAGTCAGCGAGTCTGCGAGTCAGGAGTAAAACCCTTACTGTGACTGCATTTGAGATTGAGAGAATGTCCCGACTACGAAACCCAATTCTATGATTAAGATTCGGACTTTTCAAATTCTGCCTATACAATGTTGGGTTTCGTTCCTCAACCCAACCTACAACTACAACTCTACAACTAAAAGTTTGTAGTAAGGGCTTTAGCCCTGGATTGAGGACAAGGTTTGTAGTAAGGGCTTTAGCCCTGGATTGGTACTTAAATCCCGACTACGAACCACAATTCTATATTATAGCAACCGCGCAAGGCGGTTAGGACATTCTCTCAATCTCAAATCTAGTCACAGTAAGAGCTTTACTCCCAACCTACGACTGCCTGACTCCTGCTATAAGATTCGGACTTTTCAAATTCTGCCTATACAATGTTGGGTTTCGTTCCTCAACCCAACCTACAACTCCTGCTATAAGATTCGGACTTTTCAAATCCCGCCTCTACAATGTTGGGTTTCGTTCCTCAACCCAACCTACAACTCAGGGCTGGGCATATATAGGGGCAACCACAGGGGGATTGCCCCTACGACTTTTTATTTTTTAGAGGGAGTTTGAACTTCATTCATGTTCACACATTTAGGATTAAAACTGTAAGCTTCCTTCCAATTGCTGACAGTTCCTACTCCAATTGGGATGATCGTTGACTGGTTATTACCAAAAGTTATACGAGCGCGAACTTCTTTGGCTGGCGCATCCCTGAGAATATTTGCCACTTTAGAATCAATTCCGAATATAGTACGTGTCATGTACCAAGTGCTGGAAACTGTAGATTCTTTGCCATTATTGTCAGTGACAGTATAAGTATAATTTTGAGTGCCACCTTTTGGCTTAGCACTTGGTTGGGGAGATAGTTGAACGATCTGACCTCCAACTCCAAGTTCTAATAGTGTAGGAACCAAAGCTTCTAAATTAGCTTCACCATTAGGGGGAGCCAACTGGACGATCGTTTCTAAAAAGCATCCTTCAATCTTGCTACCCCATAAAGAGACAAATACAGCCCTACCTGGGTATGGCTGACTGAAGGGTCCCTGAAACAAGACAGTAGGACCGATGCCGTGGCGGTCTACTACAACTTTGCCTACGGGAGCATCTACAAGGCTGTCCTTAATATTAGCTGCTTGGTTATAAGGTAATTTGGGAGCGCCCCAACTCATAGAGTTGAGATCGTCTTCAGATAGGCTAGCATCGGCGTAAGTACGTCCTATAGATAAATTTACCAGTGTCGGAATTAAGACGAGAGCCAACAAAGTCGATCGCCACCATTTTTTCAGCATTGTATTTACACCTAAATTTACGCATTGGATCTAATTTTAACAATGACCTGCACAAACTGAATGTGTTTCATTAGGTCGTACTGTTCTGGGTCGGGTGATAATACTACCATCCGAGGAAGAAGAATTTGAAGTCGTCTGGTCTTCTTCAGACAATTTTTTATTTTCAATTTGCAATGGCAAATTTAATCCTACCTTTGGCGCTAGGCTCAGGAAAGTGTTAATCGGAATTCCTAAATTAAACCCATTCTTATGAGAACTACTATCGGGTCCTGATTCATTGCCATCACCGTCTGCTCTGCCGTGAATTCCTACCAAGTTACCGTTACCATCTAAAACAGGTCCTCCGCTCATACCAACTCTAGTCAAATTAGTATAAATCAAAGCATAGCCATCAGGCTGGGGGGTTTTTGGATGGGCGGAAATCGAACCGTCAGTAAACTGAGGAATACGTTGAATAATCGCACTTCCAGGGTTAGGAAACCCATTAATATAAACTTTCACACCTGGAGTAACTTGGTCAGAATCTGCTATCTTAGCAATGCTGTAGTTTTTGTCACTGGTGAATTGCAATACTGCTAAGTCCACCTTGGGCAGTTTTTTGACCGTGCTGTACTTGAGCGGATAGCGTGAGCCATCTGGTGTCACCACTTTATATTCATCTTCTGTGCGAACTACGTGTTCTGCTGTAAGCACGTAGTAAGTGTTTCCTGCTTTGGCAATAATTACTCCAGAACCTGGATTTTGCCCGTCTATTAAAACTGTAATCTGTTCAGCAATTTTGTTAACGTCACTGGGAAGTAGTGCTACTACAATTTGCGGCATTGTAATTACAATAGTGCTGACTATTGCCGTACCGCTAAGTATTGCTGCAAGTTTTGAGTCGAGTTTCATAGTTGTGGATGTATGTTATATTATCTTAATCAACTGAACTATTAGAATCTACCCGATCGCCAACTTTAGTAGGATTGATGATGTCGTAAGCGCAAAAATGTGTCAATCGGTATTGACCAAGCCGAGTGTACCAGCAGTTCCCGTATATATGGGCTAGGTTTCGATCCATCCTTATACGTGTAGGGCTCGCCCCAGAGCGGATAGGCATGGATGCCGTTGATTGCTACTACATCACCAACAGCGTTGAGAACAGGTCCACCACTCATCCCCTGTTCAATTTTATTAGTATACCCAACTTGGTAGCCCCCCTCAAGTGCTTTGTCTATTACCAAGGAAACTTGCCCAACTGTGAAAACAAACCCACCAGAGTCGGAAGGATTTGCGGCAAAGGGAAACCCAGAAGCAAACACTTTATCTCCCGCAGCCAGTTTAGCTGAATTACCCAAGGTGGCTACGTTATATGAAGCATTGTTACTACGGAACTGCAATATCCCTAAGTCATTGTCGTCAAAACTAGCTGCTGTGTACCGGGATGCTGGGTGAATGTAACCGTCAGGCGTCTGGATACTATATTTATCGCCGTGCTGCAAGACATGCTCGTTGGTTAGCACCAGATAAACCGAGCCTTGGCGCTGAATTAAAATTCCCGATCCACTGCTATTTTTTGATTGCACTTTGACGGTAATTAACCTAGCCCGTTCCCTAAGGATATTTATCGTTAGGTGACGCTGGGTGCTGATAGTATCGAAAAGTTTAGAGGGTTGCCGCCCAAATTGAGAATTACTTGGTGCAGGAGCCCGGAAACTATCAGCCCGTACAGCTAATCCGTTCAAAACAGCAGCTATACAGATACTGAATGTAATGTACAGCCAATTCATGGCAAACTGTCGATCGTTCACCAGACACGATTCCCCGGCTTCTGAGCTGCTTGTTTTAGCTTGTCTCTGAGAAATTCCTGCATGTTGATATAAACGCGAGGGGAGCTTTCTTGAATTGGACCGCTCGCCTGGGTGCGCACTTGCAACAGCTCTTTCAATGTTGCCCCCGGATCGCTGTCTTTCTTGAGGGTAAACAATAACCCCTCTGCCCAGGCAAATCTCTGGCACAATCACTAGCGTCATCCCGGGCAGCGCAGACGACCTTTTCGTCATTTATGATTCCAGTAGTCAAGTATTTCAGTGCCCCACTCTTGTTGAAACTTTGGAATCTTTGCGATACCAATTCGCATCGCTTTTGCGCATCGAACCCAAATTCTTTAAAGTAATCTGAATTCCATAGGATTACTGGAATTTTACCCTGTGGTGTTTGTGCTAATGTAGCAGGGACACCGTTGCTCTGACCGCACATAAAAGTAGTCCCTTGTGCTCTGGTGGGACTGGCCAACATAAGTGTAATTGCTGATCCAGCAAGAATCGCCGCTAATGATTGAAGTTTCATAAAAAATGGATAAGGAGAGTCAAAATTTGCTTCAAGTATAGAAAAAATATCTCCAAGTGTCAAGGCATTAGTGGACTATAAATACAATTATTTACAAATTTTTTGTTGTCACCATATAGAATTACCTGACTCCGGAGCAGGCTTAATGACAGGAGGTTGAACGCTAGGGCTACTAGGCATCGTTGTTTGTGCTAACTTGGTTTTTATAAATTCATTCAAATTAATATAAACACGAGGGTTGCTCTCGCTAATTGGTCCTCTGGCTTGGTGACGCACTTGCAATAGGTTTTCTAATGTTTCTCCAGGATTGCTATCTGCTTTAATGGTAAACAATAACCCCTCATTAGGTAAATCTTTAGCACAGGGACCACCTTCACTCCGGGCAGCACAGACAACATTTTGCCCATTCATTCTTCCAGTAGTCAGGTAGTTCATTGCCCCCAAATTGTAATAAGTTTGAAATCTTTCCGATACCATTTGGCATCGACGAAGCGGATTGTACCCAGCTTCTGTAAAATAATCTGACTTCCACAGAATGACTGGAACGTCACCCTGGGGTACTTTTGCTAATGTAGCAGGCACACCGTTGCTCTGACCACATACAAAGGTAGTGCCTTCTGCCCTAGTGGGACTGCTAACCAACACAAATGAAATTGCCGAACCTGCAAAAACCGCCGCTAATAATTGGAGTTTCATTTTTTTATTTCCCGTTTTTACTAAAATTATCCGGGTTGACACGATGTCACAACCTACGGGCAACCCAAGAGGGAAAGGGAGAGGGAAAGGGACTGGGTAGGTTAAGAATTCACCCTTTCCCTAGTTTGCCCCGACGAACCTCTATATGTAGAGGCAGTGCTACAGTACTGAACCTACTGACCAACTTTTCTAAAAATTTACTTACTATGATGATAGTGTATAATTTTTCATCCGTCAATGCTCGTAGAGGAAATAGATACAATTTTTTACAAATTATCTCAAGCTGCTACAGTACTGAAAATGTTGGGTTTCGTTCCTCAACCCAACCTACAACTGAAAATGTTGGGTTTCGTTCCTCAACCCAACCTACTAGGGGCAACCACAGGGGGATTGCCCCTACGAACTACTATATGTAGAGGCATTACCACAAATCCCTTTTATAGGGTTCTTGGCGTGTTTGCATGTGTGGTTCGAGTAACCGTAACCAACTGTTCTTAGCTTGTTGATATTCATCCTGACATTGTCTGGCTCTGGAACCAGGCAAACCTCCTAATTTAGCTGTCGAGGCGTATTTTGATGGATTGCTACCGTAAATCAAACAGAGAATGTTGTAATATCTTTGCGGGTTTAAAGAATGTTCATCCCAATAAGGTAAGTTTTTAGCATTGTCATCCCCTCCATTTTCTCGAAATTGAGTTGCTACTACTAAAGCGCTATTTTCTACTAAAATATCTCCACCTAAAGTTTCAATCACAACCGCCATTTGATCTGCGTCATCTTCCTCCCTACCTACTGCTGGTAAATCCAATTCATGGATTAGAGTATGCCCTAATTCGTGGAAAAAGACAAAAATAGTACCGCCGACAGTTGAATTTATCCAGTCCTCTTTTGAGGTAGCATAGCGATGAGTAAATTTGGCAAATTCTGCAACTAATTCGTAACAAACTGTAATTCGGTGTTCTTGTTTATCGTAAAAAGCATTGGGCTGTCCGCATTCCTGCAAAATTATCGGTATATCTCTCGGTAAAATAAATAGTTCATTTAAACCATGAGCCACATTTGCCAATGTTTTTAACTCGGCAATAAAAAAAGGTTTAAAATTATTAAGTTCTTGATTTTTAAAATCCGCATATCCTACTTTAAATTTGCCCCGATCGCTCTTATAGGCAATCTGGTTATTTGATAAAAAATATTGGGCGGAGCTTTGGGCTGTTACTGATTCTTCAGAACTTATTTTTGGGGTACCACCAATAATAATAACGCCGATCAGGCTAGCAATAAAAAAACGAATTGTGTTTATTTTATGATTAAAAAATGTTTGATGATTCATAAACGGCTCTCCCTTACTTAGCGTGATAAATTTTACTAATCAATTGGCTGAGAGCTTCAACACAGGTAAACCCAAGGTTTTCACACCTTTTAGTTGGGTTTCGTTCCTCAACCCAACCTACAACGCTGAGAAGCTCCAACAGAGAAAAACCCAAGGTTTGAAAACCTTAAAGTTGGGTTTCGTTCCTCAACCCAACCTACAACTGAGAAGCTCCAACAGAGGGAAACCCAAGGTTTGAAAACCTTAAAGTTGGGTTTCGTTCCTCAACCCAACCTACAACTGAGAGCTTTAACAGAGGGAAACCCAAGGTTTGAAAACCTTAAAGTTGGGTTTCGTTCCTCAACCCAACCTACAACGCTAAAGAGTTTATTTTATTTTATTATATAAATGTGTAACTGTCAACACTGCTAAATTTCTCTAAAATCTGCCTCAAGTTGCTATTCAACCGGGCTAAACGCCTTAAAATCAGGACATGATCGATCGACGCCCTCGCCCAGAAATTCCCTGTTGTACCTGGAATCGTCCCATCGGTATTGGTTGGGACAAGCCTTACACCGTCCGCTACCCAAGTAATTTGGATGATGGTCCCTGGCATGGGATGCCTTTGGGTGGCTTTGGTGCTGGTTGTATTGGTCGTTCCTCGCGGGGCGACTTCAATCTGTGGCATCTTGATGGTGGAGAGCATATTTTCAAGCGTCTCCCTGCCTGCCAGTTTAGTGTTTTTGAACAAGCTGGTGAATCGGCGCAAGCTTATGCTATGTGTACCGAGCCTCCGGACGATCGAACTTTATCCCGATGGCAGTGGTATCCTCTTCAAGGCAAAACAGCAGGGCAACCAGGAACAACTGGAACATATCATGCGCTTTATCCCCGGAGTTGGTTTGCTTATGAAGATGTGTTTCAGACGCAATTGACTTGCGAACAGTTTTCGCCAGTCTGGGCAGGTAATTATCAGGAAAGCAGTTACCCTGTAGCTATCTTTGAGTGGACTGCTCATAATCCCACCGATGCCCCAATCACCCTGAGCATTATGCTCACCTGGCAAAATACTGTGGGTTGGTTTACTAATGCTATTCAGACGCCAGAGGTGCGAGTGCGAGATGATGGTAGTCCGGTTTATGACTATCAGCCACGATGGGGAGATAGCACTGGTAATTTAAATCAGTGGATTATAGATTACTACCGAGTGGGCTGTCTGCTCGATCGCGTCAGGATTCACGATGAAATTCAGGAAGGGGAAGGGCAGTGGGCGATCGCTTCTTTCACCAACCCCAGTCTAGAAGTCTTCTATCACACTCGGTGGAACCCACTCGGTGATGGCTCAGATGTCTGGGATAGTTTTGCCTTTGATGGCTCTTTACCCGATAAGGAAGATGAAACACCTGCGGAGCCTGGAGAACAAATAGCCACCGCTCTAGCTATCCGCTTCACTATACGCCCCGGGAAAACTCGTAAAATTCCCTTCATCATCGCTTGGGACTTTCCTATAACACAATTCGCCACTGATATTAACTACTTTCGGAGATATACAGATTTTTTTGGTCGCACTGGCAGTAATGCCTGGCCCTTGTGCCGCACCGCTCTCAAGCACCATGAAATGTGGCAAGAGGAGATTCAATCCTGGCAAAATCCAATTCTCAAGCGTCAGGATTTACCCGACTGGTTCAAAATGGCACTGTTTAATGAACTTTACCTACTCACAGATGGCGGTACACTCTGGACAGCAGCCTCGGAAACCGATCCTGTAGGGCAGTTTGCTATTCTGGAGTGCTTAGATTATCGTTGGTACGAGAGCCTAGATGTGCGCTTATACGGCTCATTTGCTTTAGTTTACCTATGGCCGAAACTCGACAAAGCAGTGCTGGAAGCTTTTGCACGGGCGATCCCCACCAGCGACGACACTCCTAGAATTATTGGCTATAACCAAGCATCGGCAATCCGCAAAGCAGCAGACTGCACGCCCCACGACTTAGGGGCACCTAATGAGCATCCTTGGGAAAAGACGAATTACACCAGCTACCAGGATTGCAACCTGTGGAAGGATTTGCCTTGTGACTTTGTGTTGCAAGTTTACCGGGATTATGTTTTAACAGGTTCCACAGATGTAGAATTTTTGTGGGAGTGTTGGCCGGCTATTGTGAAAACTCTGGCTTATTTAAAGACATTCGACCATGATGGGGATGGGATTCCAGAAAATTCTGGGGCACCGGATCAAACTTTTGATGATTGGCAATTGAGGGGAGTTAGTGCTTACTGTGGCGGGTTGTGGTTGGCAGCACTAGAGGCGGCGATCGCGATCGGTAAAATTTTACAAGATATAGACTACACCAACGCCCAGGAAATTATTGCCACCTATCAATCTTGGTTGGAACAAGCCCGCCCAATTTATCAGGAAAAACTCTGGAACGGTAAATATTATCGACTCGATAGTGAGAGCGGTTCAGACGTAGTGATGGCAGATCAACTGTGCGGGCAGTTTTACGCTCAACTTCTGGGTTTACCTGATATTGTTCCCTTTGAATGTGCCCAGTCAGCTCTCAAAACCGTTTACGAAGCTTGCTTTTTGCAGTTCAACCAAAACCATCAGGGAGGAGCTAAAATCCCAAATCCGATCGGTGCTGCTAATGGAGTAAAACCTGATGGTTCCCCAGAAAATCCCCAAGCTACTCATCCGTTGGAAATTTGGACAGGGATTAACTTTGGGTTGGCAGCATTTATGATTCAGATGGGCATGAAAGATGAGGGATTCCAGCTTACAGAAGCCGTTGTGCGGCAAATTTATGAACATGGACTGCAATTCCGCACACCAGAAGCTATCACCGCTGCTGGAACTTTTCGTGCCAGTCACTACCTCCGAGCAATGGCGATTTGGGCAATTTATAGCAGGAGTCAGGAGTCAGGAGTCAGGAGTCAGGAGTAGGGAGTCAGGAGTCAGGAGTAGGGAGTAAAGCCCTTACTGTGACTGGACTTGAGATTGAGAGAAAGTCCTAACCGCCTTTCGCTGTTGCTATACAACTAATATGTTGGGTTTCGTACCTCAACCCAACCTACAACTGCCTCTACATATAGCGGTTCGTAGGGGCAATCCCCCCGTGGTTGCCCCTATATATGCCCAGTCTGCGTAAGTCCCGATCCTAATCAAGACCATTTATCGGGGAACCTAAACGTGTAAGTGTGAAAGGCACATCAGGATTAGCCTTACCAGAATTATGCGTACAAGCCACTTGACCACTTACTTGATTACCGTCATTACTAATCGTACCTTTGTATTTTGCAGTAAATCCTCCTCCTTTGAGGGTAAAACTAACTGTTTTCCCCGATACTTTAACAGTTGATTCTCCATAGGCTCCGCGCTGCCCTTGCGGGTTTCCCCAGTAACGGAAAGGAAGTATAGCCAAACTACTGCCTTTTTGACTTATGGTTAATTTTCTGGAAACAACGCGGTTATTAGCCTCGCATCCGTTACTGGACTTAGACCAATAAAAAATAGCACTGCTTTCTTTCCAATTCCCCCTCAAGTCAACACTCCCTTGTTGGGCGGTGGCTTGTTGATTCGAGGCAGTACCGACAGTTAAACAGCTAACCAAAGCTATAACCCAAAATTTAGCTTGACTCATTTAACGACCTCACAATGGCTCCGAGTCGGGGAAGTGAGTTTTTGCCACATTCCCCCAACTGCCTATAATACCACCGCTTCAGGGAGTTAACCTGCTTGCCGCAGATGAACGCAGATACATCCACATTCATCTGCGTTCGCAACTTGTCACCAATTTATGATAATTTGACACTTAATCCACCACTAGCAGTCCCGCTTACGGTCCTACTAGCTGATGGACAAGTGATGTCACCCAGTAAAAATACTCAAGAAACCGATCGCTAAAACAATCAGTATGTCAAGTTAAACCCAATATAAGTAGAGGACAAAATGACGAAAAATCAGCCAATACGCATTTTAGCAGCAGTGGCTCTAGCCTTCGGTGTTACTGCCACTTCTAAATTTCCTAGTTTTAGCGAAGCTACTGCTATGGGAGCCATTGGTTTTGAGCATAGCAACTCCAGTTATCAAGCAACTAGCAGATTTGGTGAGGGAAAAGCGAATGCTTTGACAAAACTAAGTTTATTGGGTAAAATGCAGCCCGATGATGACGGTTATAACCCTGCACCTGAAAATTTTGTAGCCCATGCTAAGTGTGGGGCACGGCAAGATGCGGGAGGTCAAAAAGGAGACAGAAGAATATTTCAATTCCCTCCGGGCAAAGGAAAGAAAACAGTAAAGATTTATTACGATATGCTCAGAATCCCAGATAAGATACAGGTTTTGTATCAGGGAAAGGAGATATTCAATTCGGGTTTTGTGTCATACCGTCATACTAAAGTGCTCAATTTCAATGAAAGTCCAAAAGAAATAACAGTTGTAATCACAGGCAATCCCCAAAATTCCGGCACTTTGTGGCTATATACAGTGTATTGTCCTACTTAAATCTTAACCTGAATAGTTCTTTCCAACTTAGGCTGGGATATTTCTGTTGACTGTTGACAATCAACAGTCAACGGTCAACGGTTCGCTAAAAATAGAATAAATGTAGCGTACTTGACTGTTTATCAGTAATTAATTAGGGTTTAATACCCTTAAAAAGGTTTTCACACCCATAAGCCAGATTTGGCTATCTCTCTTCGTGTCTGCTAACCGCGTTTTATCAGCCGACGAGTGGAGTCTGGCTAGAGAGTGGAAATGGCAACTCAAAAAATAGAAACCCAATTAAGCATGTTCCATAACATTATCAGTAACAAACCGTCTTCTGTACTCAAAGCGCAGGATGAGATCGATCGATCTATGGAAAGTGACGCAGCAGGTGAGGAGGTAAAATTAAATCTAGATGCTACTTCGTCCTGCCAATTCGCCCTGCCAATTAACTTTGCCACTTTGCCCCTCTGTGGGCTAAGTTTGGATAATCAGGTGCAAGATGAAGCGCCCTTCAAGACGCTCATGAATAATTTGCCTGGGATGGTATACCGCAGTCGCAACGATCGAAACTGGACGAAAGAGTTTGTCAGCGTTGGTTGCTATCAGCTTACGGGTTACAGGGCTACTGAGTTACTTGGAAATCAGTTAATCTATGCTCAAATAATCCATCCAGACGACCAAGAGGAAGTTTGGAACCAAGTACAAGCGGCATGCGCCGAACGCAAACCGTTCCAGTTCTGCTATCGCATCACCACAGCCAGCGGCGAGGAAAAATGGGTTTGGGAGCAAGGGCAGGGAGTGTACTCTGCATCAGGAGAATTGCAGGCTTTGGAGGGATTCATCACTGATATTACTTTTGCCAAACGAGCAGAGGAAGAAAGCCGCCTATTGCAAACTATGATACAGGCGATCGCAAACGCTGATGATTTCCACTCAGCGCTGGCAGTAGCAATACGCCAAGTGTGTGAAGCAACTGGCTGGAATTACGGCGAAGCTTGGATTCCCCGTTCTGATGGCATTTTAGAATGCAGTAGTGCTTGGTACAGTAGCAATCCTATTCTAGAGCCATTTCGACGACAGAGCGAATTGACTACTTTTGCTCCCGGCATCGGCTTACCTGGAAGAGTTGGATCATCACAGCAGCCAGAGTGGATACCGAATGTTTCGATAACACCAGATAGCCTGTTTAGCCGTGTTCAAACTGCTCAAGGGTGTGGGTTAAAAGCTGGGTTTGGCGTTCCCATTAGCTGCCAAGAGCAGGTACTAGCCGTGCTAACCTTTTTTATGTTTGAATCCCGCCAAAAAGACGAGCGACTGGTGCAACTGGTTGGGTGCGTAGCAGCGCAGTTGGGAAGCCTGATGCAGCGCAAGCAAGTCGAGGTTGCCCTGCGACAAGCAGAAGCAAAATATCGCAGCATCTTTGAAAATTCCACCGAAGGTATTTTCCAGACGACTCCCGAAGGGCGCTATCTCAGTGCTAATCCAGCGCTGGCACGTTTGTATGGTTACTCCTCACCAACAGAACTAATCTCTAGCCTAACAGATATTGAGCATCAGCTTTATATTGAGCAAAATCGCCGTGCCCAGTTTATTCACCTGCTGCAAGAACACGGCGTAGTGGTGCAATTTGAGTCCCAGGTGTATCGCCGTGACAGCAGTGTGATTTGGATTTCAGAAAACGCCCATGCTGTGTATGATGACACTGGGGCAGTAATCTATTACGAAGGCATGGTCGAAGACATTACTGAGAGGAAGACGGCTGAAGTAGAAATTCACAAGGCTCTGGAAAAAGAAAGGGAACTGCTAGAACTAAAAACGCGCTTTGTTTCAATGGCTTCCCACGAGTTTCGCACTCCTCTGGCGACAATTTTACTCGGCACTGATTTACTTAAATCTTTTGGACATAACTTCAGTGATGATAAAAAATTGAAACAGCTAAATAAAATCGAAATAGCTGCTAAAAGGATGACTAAATTATTGGATGATATTTTGTTGATTAGTAAAGCGGGAGCAGGAAAACTTGAATGCAAGCCAACAATAATAAATATAAAACTTTTTTGCCAAGAACTTTTAGAAGACATTCAATTAATATCTACTCGGAAGCATAAAGTTGATTTTGATTGTCAAGGAGAATGCTCCCAATTAGAAATGGATGAAAAATTGCTGCACATAATGCTCAGTAACTTGCTGTCAAATGCTGTAAAATACTCTCCTCAAGGAGGCACTATTCAGTTACAGATAATTTGTGAAAACCAACAAGCTATTTTTAGGGTAACAGATGAAGGAATTGGGATTCCCGAATCAGATCGATCGCGTATATTTGAACTATTCCATCGCTCAAGTAACGTTGGTACTATCTCTGGGACAGGACTAGGTATGGCGATTACCAAGAAGGCAGTAGAATTACATGGAGGAAGCATAACTTTTGAGAGTCAAGTAGGTGTGGGCACAACGTTTACTGTGTGTATTCCCACGATTCAACCTCATCAGTACAGTAGTATAGAACCTATTCGTAGGGTGGGTTAGAATCCAGATTGACAAAGAAGGCAAATTGTGAATATGTAGCGATCGCCCTGGAGGCAATACGGTTTAGTTGACATTGTATAATAGTAGTATAGACAGGACTTACGCAACTACACTACATATAGCGGTTCGTAGGGGCAATCCCCCTGTGGTTGCCCCTATATGCCCAGCCTGCGTAAGTCCTGATAGATAGAAATTAAAGAGGTAATGACAAGTTGGCAAAACTACCAATTGAAATAACGGATACTATCAATAGTTTAAAACAGCAATTGTTGAATATTCTAGAAGAAGCAACAGGTAATGAATTCACGATTTTTGATAATTTTGGAGAGTCAGAGACAACAATTCATTACATGGAGGAAATGAGTAACGTTGCTAATGAGTCAGAATCTTGGTTTAATCGGTTATCGACACTTCAGTTAAGAATTGCAAAAAGTCAACCAATTGCAACTAGAGATCTGTTAGACTTAATGAGTCAAACGATTGCACAAATACAAGCCAGAATCCCGGCATTGTCTCGTAGCAATCAAGAAGTAAAACAGGACTGGAATATTCTATGACATCACACCAACTCCGCATCCCAGACCCCGAAACAGCTAAAAAAACTATTGCTAACATTCGCCAAGCTCGTCTTGCTCTTCAAGAAGTAAGTCCAAAGCTAGACGAACTCAACGAATTACTCCAACGAGATCTAGAAAAGCAATGGTCAAAATCTTGGTCAAAACGGCGTCAGTCTGTAGGATTAGAACATGAATGACTTGCATAACTCTTTATTTGACCAACGCTTTAGGTTCTGGAATCTTAATATCTACCTGATTAACATGGACACCTTCCCCTAAACTGGTTAAGGGTGGCACAATGGCGGCAGCGTTACCCACTACCAGAGTGGCAGTATTATCTGGCTTGAGATAAGTCCGGGCAACTCGCTGCACATCTGCTGCCGTGGTTGCCTCTACCCCGCGCTGATAACGGAAGATAAAATCTTTGGGGTAGCCGTAATACTCGTATCGCATCAACCGCGATAAAGTTTGAGTAGGAGTTTGGAAGTTGAATACAAAAGAGTTGAGGACGGATTCTTTAGCGTAGGCGAGTTCTGCTGGCGTCACAGGTTCACCTTGGATGCGCTTGATTTCTGAGAAGATCGATCGAATAAATGGTACAGTGGTTTCTGAACGAGTCTGCCCTCCGGCAACGAACATACCAGGGTAGTCATAACTAGGACTCCACGAACCGTAGACAGTGTAAGCAAGACCTTGGCGCGATCGCACCTGGTTAAACAAACGCCCCCCAAAACCATTCAACACCCCATTGAGAACACTCAGCGCCGGATAGTCGGGATTGTTGTACAGCCCACCCAAATGACCCATCTGAATATAACTCTGAGTCAACTGGGGCTGATTTACTAGAAAAACACCCGTTTGCGACTGCGTAACTGACGGCAGGGGAGGGAATTGCAGTTTCGGTTCCGGCTTCCAGCCACCAAACTTTTGCTGGATGAGTGCCTGCATCGCCTTAGTATCAAAATCACCCACAATACCCAACATCATATTGTTGGGATGAAAATACTGCTGGTAGAACTTTTCCAAATCTTCGCGAGTAATATTATTTAGCGTCGCATATTCCACCGTGCGAACGTAGGGGCTATCCTTTCCGTAAATTAATTTCCCAAATTCGCGCCCCGCAATATTTCCAGGAGAATCATTGCGACGCGCAATGCCACCCCGCGTTTGCGTCTTAGCTAAATCCAGTTTTTCCTGAGGAAATAGGGGTTCCCGGATTACCTCAGCAAACAGCCCAAAAACTTGCGCTAAATCTTCCTTCAGGCTACTAAAACTAGCACTACCTGAAGTGGTACCGATGCCTACTTCTACAGAAGCCGCCTTTTGTTCTAGTAACTGATTTAATTCATCAGCCGAGTGATGCTGAGTACCGCCGCTACGCATCACTTCCCCGGTTAACCCAGCTAAACCTACTTTGTCTGCTGGTTCCCAGCGATCGCCTGTACGAAACAACGCCGTACCGCCAATCAGGGGAAGTTCGTGATTTTCTGCTAAGTAAACTATTATACCATTATCTAGCTGATAGCGGGTATAATTAGGCAATTTAATTTCTGGTAAAGGTGGGAACGTCAACTCAGTGTAGTGCCGCGCCGTTTCCGCCACGGCTGGGGTCAACCAAGTAAAAAATAATAAAGTAAAAGTAAAAAGACCAGCTAGAAATATTTTTGATTTTTGACTGATAAGCTTATTTTTTGTGGTGATATGCTTTTGCATCTAATTATGCCTTTTAACTTCAATAGTTCGTAGTAAGGACTTTAGCATATATAGGGGCAACCCACTTGGGGATTGCCCCTACGAACCGCTATAGGGGCAACCCACTTGGGGATTGCCCTACGAACCGCTATAGGGGCAACCCACTTGGGGATTGCCCCTACGAACCATAAAAGCCCTCATCCCGGTTCGTAGTAAGGACTTTAGTCCTTACGTCCTATTCTTTAGGTAACAAACGCCCAATAGTGCGGTTTTCGGGTTGAAAAGTTGCCTGAGCTACACGCATTATATCCGAGGGAGTGACAGCAGCGATCGAATCCAACTCTTTAAACAAATTCCGCCAGTCACCAGTTTTCACCTCGTACTCTAATAACAACTCAGCCATGCCTTGATTAGAATCGAGCGATCCCAACAAGCCAACACGCGCCTGATTTTTCACTCGCAGCAACTCCTCATCTGAAACTGGCTCTGTTTTGAGCCTCTCGATTTCTTTCCTCAAAGCCGCTGCCGCCTCATCAACTGTATGACCTGGAGCCGTTTGGGCAGAGAATAGCATCAAATTAGGATACTTATCTCCTGGGAAGCCACTTTCGCCGTCAGCAGAGAGCGCCACTTGCTGCTTTTCCACCAAAGACTTGTAAAGCCGTGACGTGCGACCATCACTAAGAATGCTACCGATCATTTGATAAACTGCATCATCGGGGTGATTCTTCGCTGGGCGGTGATAGCCTTCCAAATACCAAGGTTGGGAGGTTAGATGTAAAGTTACTTCCCGCGTTTCTGTTTGCGGTGGTTCCACAGGTACTAGATTGGGGGGTGCAGGTTTCGCGGGAAAACGACCAAAGTAAATTTTCGCTAACCGTTTAACTTCCGCTGGGTTAACATCGCCAACCACAGCCATTGTCAACTTACTAGGGACATAGTGAGCATCAAAGAATTGCTGCACATCACGTCGCGATAGATTTTGAATCTCTTTTGTATAGCCAATTACTGGACGATGGTAGGGATGTACTTTAAAGGCTGCTTCTGAAAATGCTTCAATCATTTTACCGATGGGCGAGTTATCCGTGCGCAGCCGTCGCTCTTCTAAGACTACCTGTTTTTCTTTATAAAATTCTCGAAAAACTGGGTCTAGAAATCGCTCCGACTCCAGCGACATCCAAAGTTCTAGCTTATTAGCAGGAAAGCTGTATAAGTAGCGCGTAGCATCATTAGAGGTATTAGCATTAAGACCGACACCCCCAGATTGCTGTACAATCTGACCTAGCTCATTTTGCTTTTCATATTTAGCTGCTTCTGCTTCAACTTGTTTTAACTCTGCCTGCAACCGATCGACTTCTGCCTGATTACCTGTAGTTTTAGCAGCCTCAATTTGGTCAAATATATTATCTAAACGGTCTAGCAGCGGTTTTTCAGCCTGATAATCCCGCGTGCCAATTCGGGTAGTTCCCTTAAAAGCTAAATGCTCTAGAAAGTGAGCCACGCCAGTTTTGCCGTCAGGTTCGTCGCTACCGCCGACATCAGCGTAAGTGACAAAAGAAACCACTGGTGCTTGGTGCCGCTCCAGCACAATGAATTTCATACCATTGTCAAGCCGAAACTCCGTTACTCTCTGGATAACGCGGTTGAGGTAGGGCTGTATAGACTCAGGGGTTTGAGGCGTTTCGGTAAGGGCTAGGGCGACAGTAGGCAGCATTGCCCAGCCCAGCAGGAAGATTGCCAGAAACCTCACCACCTGAAAAGTTCGGGAGCCTGGGAGCCCCGTGTTTTCTTTTCGGAGCCCAAACGCGACACGGGCGAAGTTATTCACCAATGCTATAATTGAATAAAACATTTCCAGCCTATTGTAAAAGGTCAGCGAATCTTGAAATTAACTTTAACTCAAAAAATTTCAGTTCCCCAGGATGTTCTGTTTCAGGATTTGGCAGGGGAGTCTGTTCTACTTAACCTCCAGAGTGAAAAGTATTTTGGTTTGGATGACGTAGGCACCCAGATGTGGCAAGCGCTGACAGAAGCAGAGTCAATCCAGGCTGCCTACGATATGTTGCTAGCCGAGTACGATGTGGAACCAGAGCAGTTACAGCAGGATTTGGATAATTTGATTGAAAATTTGGTGGAGCATGGTCTGGTTGAAGTTACTGGTTCGTAAATGGTACACTTTTTGGCGGCTGGAGTGGCGATCGCGCTGGCTATTTTTCCAAGCTTTGTGGTTGCTACCTGTAGTGGCGCTATCTTTGAGAATTTGGGGTTTTCGGCGTACCCAAACCACTTTAGCGAGGCTAGTAACCGCTCCGGTAATGCCGAGCCCAAGTACAAATCAACTCCCCCAGGTGAAAAATACCGCCCGGATGGTAGGATTGGCAGTTCGGTATAGCCCTCCTTGGGCTAATTGCCTGAAAAAGTCGCTGGTACTATGGTGGTTGCTCCGTCGCCAAGGGATTGACAGTGAATTGCGGATTGGGGTACAATGTGCTGGGAACTTTCAGGCTCATGCCTGGGTAGAGTATGAGAAAGTGGTGCTGAACGATCGTTGGGATGTGCGCGATCGATTTGCCGTGTTTGAGCGATCGATTTAGCTAATATAAAGAGGATATTATGAGCGGAATCGTCGGCATTATTAACCTGGATGGGGCACCCGTCTCGCGGGAGTTATTAGAACGGATGACTTCGTTCATGGCATATCGCGGTCCCGATGCCCAAAATATCTGGGTTGAAGGTGCGGTAGGTTTTGGTCATACGCTGCTCGTAACTACATTTGAATCTGTAAACGAACATCAACCTTGTAGTATAGATTCTCAGGTGTGGATTACTGCCGATGCACGAGTAGACGGAAGAGCTGATTTAATCGAACAG
>CASBRB010000010.1 GCA_949127975.1 Oscillatoriales cyanobacterium PMM_0019
ACCACCTACCAGTAATAAACTATTACCTTGGCTCAGTACTAAATCTAATCAGTAAAGCTTATTTTTCTCTATTTGTATGAAACCACCCTGCCTCTCCCAATTTGGGAGAGGGGCTGGGGGTGAGGGCAATTTAGCACTGGCAGGGCTCACTTTATAAACCCAAAATACAGGGTTTCGGAAGATGTGGGTAAGGACAAAGCCAGAGCCTGGGAACGAGAAGAAACTCGCGAAACGACAAACAGGACACCTTGACAGGGCTAGCACATATAGGGCAACGGTCGGCTCTTATGGGCAACCACAGGGGGATTGCCCCTACGAACCGCTATATGTAGAGGCAGTGCGTAAGTCCTGCCCACCCTACTAAACTAAACCCTTGTCGCATCAGCAAACCGAATTTTCAGATAATCATCTTCCATCTTTGCTCCTGATGGTTGTAAAGCTGCTAATGCTTGCGGCAATACCAAATTACGCCGATGGTTGCCGATGCGGATATTCAACTCATCGCCAGTTTTATGTAGCTGAATGTCATCTTTAGCCACCCCTGGTAAGTAAAGTTCCAAGGTGTACTGATTTTTATCTTGCACAATTCTAATTGTAATTTCCTTATAATATACCTGAGTGGGATCTTCCTCTCCATATAGCGTTTCTTTTAGTCGCTCTAGAGCATCCAAACCGCACATTTCTTCTGAGTACAGTGGCACTTCCTTCACTGGCAGGGGACTGAAGTTATCGTGGATTTCCTGGCGATATTGCTGTTGATTTTCCTTCCAACGTTGGAAAAAGGGATCGGTTACTTGATCGGGGATAATCCGATTAGCGACAACCAAATCTGTAGCTACGTTGTACAGACTCAAGTAGGCATGAGCGCGTAGAGACTCCTTAATCACCATTTTTTCTGGATTGGTGACTAGGCGCACTGAAGTTACGGTGTTGTCAGTCAAAATCTTTTCTAAAGCTTCGATTTGTTGGTAAAATTCAAACGGCGCTTCCATAACCTCTCGATCTGGCAAGGAAAAGCCAGCAATAGGTTTAAAGAACGGTTCCACTAGAGGTCTGAGGGCTACTGACACTTTTTGTAAAGGTTTGTAAAAACGTCTCATATACCAGCCGCTAACTTCTGGTAAACTCAGCAAGCGTAAGGCAGTACCTGTGGGGGCTGAGTCGATAATCAAAACATCAAACACGTTTTCATCGTAGTGGCGTTTCATCCGTACCAAGCCGAAAATTTCATCCATACCTGGTAAAATAGCCAACTCTTCCGCTTGGACTGCATCTAGCCCTCGTGCCTGCAAAACCTGGGTGATGTAACGCTTGACAGCGCCCCAGTTTCCTTCCAATTCCATCAGGGCGTCGAGTTCTGCTCCCCACAAGTTAGGACGAACTGGGCAGGGTTCGTGCCCCAATTCCATATCAAAGCTATCTGCTAGAGAGTGAGCAGGATCGGTACTGAGAACTAGGGTTTTATAGCCGAGTTCTGCACAACGTAAGCCCGTAGCAGCGGCAACGGAGGTTTTTCCGACTCCCCCTTTGCCTGTCATTAAAATTAAGCGCATGGATGTTTGAGTCCCGCCTGAGAATCGTTTATATAACTTAACTCTAGCGGGTTTTCAGTTTCTAGCTTCGGCTTTTGGAAATAGATTCTGTTTGAACACGTCGAGGCGCGAACAATTCCAGTAGTCGATATGAGAAGCAATCAGCCCATCTGAGTTGAGCCGCAACTCGCTCCAGCCAGGGATAGCGATGCGCGGTTTCCACGGCAGGGGTGTAGTCCAACTCAGAGTCCATCTGGTTTCGATCGCATCCCCGGAGCGGCGAATGTCGTGTAAATCCAGTTTAGGCTCGATAAACCACCTGTTGATAAAAGCTATCATTTCCTGGTATCGCTTTATACCACGAAACTGGTTGAGCGGGTCTTTAAAGAAAACATCTTCTGCATAAATGCTATAGGTTTGCTCAACTGGAAATTTTTTGTAATCTTCTTGGAGGATTTGAATAATATCCATTTGTCTTCTGCTTAAAAAACCCGATTTCTTAGAGAAACCGGGTTTCTGTATGCGAGGTTTTTTTAAACTGATCTGCTTAGTATGGGTCCAGTAATGGTACTCATGCTATACTTCAATAGCGGGAAGACCGATTTTTCTGTTTGTGCTTAGCAATAGCTTTCCGCTTGCGTTTTTCAAGAGGTGTTTCAAAGTGGCGATGTTTTCTCATATCTGGGAAAATTCCCGCCTGGGAAACTTTTCTCTTAAATCGACGCAGTGCTGACTCTATTCCTTCATTTTCGCCAAGGCTCACTTGGGTCATGAGATCTCCTCCTTAATGACTATGCCTATGATTATGATGAAGGGCTTCCGAGGGAGGAAGCCCCTTTTTTTAGTTAGATTTACATTCCGACGTGAGAAGGTTTAGTAACGTCGAGAAAAGTTACGATTATTTCCACCGTACCCGCCAGAAGGTCTTTTTTCTTCGCGAGGTTTGGCTTTATTAACTTTCAAGTCACGCTCCATCCACTCAGCGCCATCAAGGGCTTCAATAGCCGCTGTTTCTTCGGCTTCTGTACCCATTTCTACAAAGGCAAAACCGCGCTTACGACCTGTTTCACGATCGGTGGGTAGCTGAACCCGCTTAACGGTTCCATATTCTGCGAAGACTTGGCTAAGGTCTTCTTCAGTTACGTCGTAGGATAAGTTGCCTACATAAATTGACATGGAGTATCCCCAAAATCTGGTAAGTGTAGAGAGCTAAATTTCGGAGAGAAGCCTGCCCATACCACAAGGAAAAAACCTAAATAATAAAAACAAACGCTGCCACCGAATTAATTCTCATCTACGAGGATAGCACATTTTTTGAAGATCGCCAAAAAATAAAAATCCCCCGACGTGCCGGGGGGAGATGATGAGGTAACGAGTAAAATGTTGGTTTGGCTCTTTACACCAGCCACTCTTGAACCGCTTCTTCCTTAGTGTTGGTATTGCGACTTGGGGTTTCGCGATTGAACTTCATATGGATAGAGCGGTTTTGCTCACCATCAGCAGCGACAGCCATGATGGGGTAATCAATCAGACCATCTTGGAAGGACATTTGGAAGCGGAAGGTGCCGTCGGGATTCAGCTTGATGGGACGTCCGCCGATGGTAACGGTAGCATCAGGCTCTGTAGCACCGTAAACAATTAACTCGGCGTCAGCAACTAACCAGAATTGCCGTGGCCGGATGGTTGGCACGGAAGCACCGAAGCCCACGCCAGACATACCTACACCGGACATGGTCAAACCAGACATGGTGGGAACAGCCCACAGGCCGACACCGGATGGGAATACGTAAGAGCTGATGGCTTGTTCGTGGATAGATACTGCCTGCATGGAGCCTGGTACGTGCTGCATGGAACCATATACAGAACCAGCAACCCGTTGAGCTTCGGCAGATTGTGCCATGCCAAAGATTTCGTCGTAGATGGGGTTGGAACCTTGAATTACAGGAGATCCCGTCCGCTTGCTGGGGGGAACCAGTTCTAGGAAGGTCTTGCCGCGCAGTTCTTCATCCCAGCTAACGGTAATGAATTGGTCTTCAATCCAGTCACTGGGATAGACTGGTGGAATGCGTACTGGAGCTGAACGAGCTAGCACCAGCCAACGACCATCTGCACAGCGGTAGCCGATATCTACTGCATAATCGCGATCGCTCACGGGTATAGGCAAGTACCACTCCCGCGCTAGCTCATCGGAAGGATATTCCTGAATACTGTGAGGACTCTGGTATTCCAGGCTAATGTCTGTAACATCGTAAAGTCGCAGAGCTAGTTGTTGTCCTCCTTGACGGCGCAATTCTTCTTTATGTTCATTAGGTATATCCCAGTAGGTATAAGACCACTGAGGATCGCGAGGCATCAGTACAATGCGGCTCTCACCATAGCCACCGGGTAAATCGGCAAGTCCTTCGTCTACGGATGAAAATACGCCGCCAGTGCGGTCTTCCTGACCTACTTCAAATTTTGATGCTTCCACTTTTTCTTGTGCCTCCAAGGGGCGAGATGTACTGAGAGAAAACGGAGTAGTTTGGGCTTTGGTAATTTCAGCCAGTAACTGCGATTTCCGCATCCGGCTGTAGCGAGAGACGCCAACTCCACTGGCAACTTTTCTTAGTTGCCGCAAGGTCATCTCTTCTAAAGGTGGGCGTTCTGTTGCCATTTGTTATGTTCTCCACTCTTGTTCAGCGACAGGTAGATCGCTTGTAATTCAAACCTTTAATAGGTAAGGCCATCTGCCTTTCGCCATCAAATCTGTGTCTGTAAATTTTTCTTCTGTTAGTTGGTTTAGTAATCTCCTGTTGACCTGTTGGGCTGAGTTTACTCTGATTGCCAGCTTCCAAAAAGAGCCTTTAGCTGACCTGACATGGTTATTTGTCATGGATTGCCTACAAACTGGCTTGGCTTTGAGAACTTTGGGATCGCTTAATAATATGTAACAAAACTTTGTATGTTGACGTCAAGGGGTTTTCAGAGCAATTCCAGCCCGGTTTACGAATTTATGGGAGTTTGGGGATCAATATGTCAGGGATTCTTGACATAAAGAGAGTGGGGAGCGTGGCGTCGATCGCTTTGAGTTGTAGGTTGGGTTGAGGAACGAAACCCAACATTGTAGAGGCAGGATTTGAAAAGTCCGAATCTTAATCAGGACTTACGCAACTACACTACATATAGCGGTTCGTAGGGGCAATCCCCAATCCAGGGCTAAAGCCCTTACTACAAACCTTGCCAGGGCTAAAGCCCTTACTACAAACCTTGCCAGGGCTAAAGCCCTTACTACAAACCCTTGCCAGGGCTAAAGCCCTTACTACAAACCTTGTATAGAGTTGTGGTTCGTAGTATTGAGGAATGTTACAAAAAACCTGGTTTCTTGGAGAAACCGGGTTTCTGGCTATAGTTATTTGAGAATGGTCATATCCCGAACCAGCCACTTATTGTCTTGGCGTATCAGGTCGTAACGAACTTGCAGGTTGTCATCATAGGAAGAGGACTTATTAAGCTTACCCCTTTCATAGAGCTGCGCGACTTCATTCACTGTTGCTTCCACACTGGCTTGCTCTGGGTTGGAATCACTCTTATTTACTGATTTCACCTCAATGCTGTGCTTGTAATGCCAGTAAGAGTTATTTTTCTGAGCAGCCTCAGCACGCTTCTGCCAGACAGACAAGGCTGGATCTGCTAAAATTTGCTCTAACCGATCGCTTTTATGTTCTGGTCCCATTGCTTGTGCTTTACCCGATAGCCAGGTTTGAATAACTTGCTGGGCAGTTTCCTCAGTCAGAGTAGCCTCGGCAGCACTTTTCGGACTATTGGGTGTGGGAATTGGTACTGGCGGTTGATCCAACTGCACCATTAGTTGCTCTCCCTTTAGACCGGGCACGGAAGAATGATGAAAAACTGCTTTGAACACTGCAAAAATTATAATTGCCAGAATTCCCACACCCGCAAGCCCGACGGCTGCTAGTAAAATCAAACGTTTTGATTTTGGAGAAGACTTTACCTTTGCAGATGTTCTATGAACGCGGCTGCTAAAGGGATCGGCAGTAGAAGATCCTCCTTCGGGCAACGCGGGCGGTAGAGATTTAGTCATACTATTACGACTAACCAGCGCTCCAGAGGTTTGTTCTCGATGCCGAGACGAGCGACGCCTTCGGTTGGGAGAAGATTCACGAGCGAAGCTTGTAGTGCGAGATTCTGCTTCGGGTGACGATGTTATAGTTTGTGCATTTGCTGAAAAACTAGACTCTGTAGCTGTTACTGTCGCCGTCATGGTTCGGGCAACTGTGGCGGCAACGGGTTCACCTTTGCTAGAAAACTCATAATTTCCCCTCTCTTCTTGTGAAAGAGCGTTGCCACGGGATGAAGTCTGCTGCTCACGCCCATAGTGCTGCTGAGGTTCTCTTTGGGTAGAACTTCTCGACCACTCAGACGGTGTCGAAAGTCCTGAGCTAGTTGCCGTTGCTGGGTTTGTTCGGCGTGCAGATTCGACTACAGCCCACTCGTTAGCAGTGCCTTCTCCCGCTGGCATATTTTCTAAGTAAGCCTGAACCTGCTCATCAGCAAAGTAGTTTTTCAAGGACACCTGCTGGGAAGCCAAGTCTAGAAAATGAGGAAACACGTCTGTTTGCAACCAACGTTCTCCATATAGACACAACCCAGGCAACAAATCTGGGGAATCCTGAGAATGTTCGCGAATGAATGCTAGAGCTTCGTACTCTTGAGAGAGTTCCAGTGCGCGACTGGCTTCTTCTGTCTGTCCTAGTAACAGGGCACACACAGCCTGTTCTAGGTGAACATCTTGACGCCTACCTAAACGCATTAGCATTTGTTTGGCTGCGGCGATTAGCCCAGGCTGCCTCTCGGCAAAGCCTCGCGCCATCAGGGCATAAACCGCCAGGTAAGTTGCTACAGCTGAGGGACGTTTAGCTTCGGCTTCAAACAAATGTTGCTGTTCTGCGGCGGTAAGATAGCTACGCAGTTGCTGGATAAAGCGGAGAAAGTCATCAATGCTTAAGCCAGATTGGTCCTCGCCAGTACCGTCAATGCCTGCGCGTTCTTGCAGCATATATTGCAGCAACTGTAACCCTTGCCGCCGTTGAGCGACGTTTGACTCTGGCAGTGCCACTAATTCCAGAATACGGTAAGGGCGAAGCTTGTAGACATCTGCTTGGATTTCCCCTCTTACACTGGGAAACAACCCCTCACTCAAAAGTAATTTTTGACCTGTTTCCAGGGAGGCGGCGGCATTTTCATACTGAGCTTGCTGCCATTGTTCTCTGCCCAGTTCCAAGCAAGCTAGAGCAGTTGTTAACACAATATCCGGTCGCACCAGCACCGGTTCACCGAAACTGCCGTTATCTAGCACCTGGCTTTTGTTGCCACCGCTGAGATAGGGGCGGCTCAGTTTGAGTACCTGTTCGTATTCCCCTAGTTCTTGGAGAATTAGTAGGGCACCTACAAATTCCTGGTTTGAGATTTCCAAACTGGGGTTATAGGGGTCGATGTCGCCCTCTGTTGGTTTGCCATTACCAGCGCTGCTTGTTTCGGGCCCCAACGCAGACTGCTTTATGTAACTTTGATCCAGAAAGCTGGCGTCGTAGCTAGAGCGCTGTTCGGGGTCTAAAAGCACCGCGTAGGCTCTATCAAGCAGGTGTTTACGGGCGGCGATCGCTGCGTCTGTATACTCTCTTCGAGGGAGCTGCAGAGCGCGATCGCGATAAGCCTGCTGTAGCTGTTCAGCAGTAGCCTGAATCGGCAAACCTAATATCCGGTAGTAATCGAGCGGAATTCGCACGGTACACTTCCCCAGCGCAAAGCAACTGAATTAATTTATATTAGCATGAAGCCCTACCTCTGAAGGATACAAAAAAACTAATGGTTCAGGAACGAACTTTACCTGTTTTGCAGGTGGAATACGTCAACATCACCAAAGAAGAAGGACTCCTCGTGTATGAAGACATGGTATTGGGGCGCTTTTTTGAGGATAAGTGCGCCGAAATGTACTATCGAGGCAAAATGTTTGGATTTGTCCACCTATACAACGGACAGGAGGCGGTGTCTAGCGGGGTAATCAAGGCTATGCATCCCGACAAAGATTATGTTTGCAGCACATATCGGGACCACGTTCATGCTTTGAGCGCCGGGGTGCCTGCAAAAGAGGTAATGGCTGAGTTATTCGGCAAGGCGACTGGTTGCAGTAAAGGGCGTGGCGGCTCGATGCACATGTTCTCAGCAGAACATCATCTACTGGGGGGTTATGCCTTTGTTGCCGAAGGGATTCCTGTGGCTACGGGTGCGGCGTTGCAAAGTAAGTACCGACGTGAGGCTATGGGAGATGCCAATCCTTTACAAGTAAGTGCCTGCTTTTTTGGGGATGGGGCGTGCAATAACGGTCAGTTTTTTGAATGCTTGAATATGGCAGCCCTGTGGAAACTGCCGATTCTTTATGTTGTGGAAAATAATAAGTGGGCTATAGGGATGGCTCATGAGCGGGCAACTTCTTCGCCTGAGATTTACAAAAAAGCCAGTGCGTTTGGTATGGCGGGTGTGGAGGTAGATGGTATGGATGTAATGGCGGTGCGCACAGTTGCCACTGAAGCCGTAGCCCGCGCTCGTGCTGGCGAAGGTGCTACATTAATTGAAGCCATGACTTACCGCTTTCGGGGTCACTCTCTAGCCGATCCCGACGAACTCCGTTCTAAGGCTGAGAAGGAAATTTGGCTAGCTCGCGATCCCATCAAAAAGTTTGCTGCTTACCTAACTGAGAAAAATCTAGTCTCCCAGGAGGAACTAAAAGAGATAGACCAAAAAATCCAAGGTGTCATTGACGAGGCAGTACGGTTTGCTGAGGAGAGTCCAGAACCCGATCCCAGTGAACTTTACCGTTATATTTTCGCTGAGGATAATTGACCGAAAAATTTTGGATTTTGGATTGAATTTTTTTTGGTACACCACGACGATTCATCTATGGAATAAAGCGAAAATCTTTGCAGCCAAAATCCGCAAGCTCCCAGATTTTTCATTGGTGACAATCCAAAATCCAAAATCCTTGCATCGCCTGCCCCCTATTCAACAGCTAATATGCTTACCAGAATCCGCCGTCTTTTAAGTCAATTTTTTATTAGAGCGACGACAATCAACAATGAACCACTCAATAAAGTGAGTTTAATTGTCATTATTTTAATTGATTTTTTTATCTTAATCAATGTTTTTACCGGGCTGAATGATATTGGCAGATGGTACATCAACCCTTCCCAGGCTTATCCATGTTATTCAGAGTGGGAACATTACCGAACCTCAACCGACAAAAATAAAGACTATGAAGTTGTCAAACTTTTATTGCTATATGAAAAAAACAATTCAGCGAATTTAAAACAGACTTATCAAAAAGACAAAGGAGGACATCTGGGTAATGTTTTTGAAATATGTTTGGCTTATGACAAAGCCAAGGATAAGATTTTCCATGTTACAAATCAGAAAAATATAAAAGCCATTGACTATAAACAAACAAAAATTAGTACAATCGAACAATCTAATCGCAACATTCACGCTCAATATGACTCCACGCTTTTAGAAGAAATTGCAGGTCAACCTCGCGAGCAATCAATTAATTCAATCAGTGCTGAAAAAGCCAAACAAGAGTTAGAGAAAAATAATCGCAACATTTCTAAACTTGTTAATGAAATTTCTAATCTTAAAAATGAACTGGTTGCTAAACCGGAAATCGTTAGCTTCATAGCCTTTCTTAAAAATGACGATAAATTCAGGACAGTTGAAAAAGGCTATCAGCAGGCATCCTTTTGGTATCCAAGCATCCAACTTGCTTTTCAATCCCTCTTTCTTCTGCCACTGATTCTCGTTGCCTTATCAGTTCATAAATTTGCTCAACGAAGAGGATATGGACTCATCTCGATGATTAGCTGGAATTTGTTGGTCATCTTTTTTATACCGCTAATCCTTAAAATTTTTGAATTTTTGCAAATCGGTGCAATATTAAAATTTATTTTTGATATAATTAGCGCTATATTTGGTGGGTTACTTTTCATCATCAGCTATGTTTATATTTTGCTAATTCCATTTATTGGTTTTGTCATTATCAAATTTTTTCAAAAAATTGCCTTTAATCATAAATTGCAGGTAGCTAACAGAATTCAAAAAATCCGCTGTATCAAGTGTGTTAAGAAAATTCGACACCATGATATATACTGTCCGCACTGCGGTTATTATCAATATACTGAATGCCTAAACTGTCATAATCTTACTTACAAAAATTTGCCGTACTGTAAAGAATGTGGATATTCTCAAGATTCCAATAACTTCCAATGAAAAATTATTATCAGGACTTACGCACTGCCTCTACATATAGTGGTTCGTAGGGGCAATCCCCTGTTGTTGCCCCTATATATGCCCAGTCTGCGTAAGCCCTGATGATTATGAGTGCGATCGGTCTATAACCTGCGTAGTTGGGCGAGTACACTGGCCCGATCGGTCAACCTTAGTGGCTAGTTGAGAGCTTTTTGCAATATACTTGATTATATTTCTCATTAGCTGAGACAAAACATAGGTGTTGCAAAGATGCCAAATCATTATCTGCGCGGAAAAGCAGAACCTTGGAGCCGACGGCAGTTCCTAAAATTAGGATTAGCAGGAGTGGGTGTAACTAGTGCTGCAATTGCCTGGCAAAGTCTGGCGCAACAACAAGCGCCTGCGAGAATCCCACCTCTGCCTAGTCAATCCCAAACAGTCGGCAATCAACTCAATCCGATGGTGATGCTGCGGGATTTTGACTATGGCACCGTCAAACGAGAAAACGGGCGCACAATTCGGGAATTTCGCATGGTTGCTCGGACTTCCACGATTCAGCTTAATAGTGCAGTGTCTTTCAATAGCTGGAATGTGAACGGGCGCGTACCAGGACCGACTTTACGGGCGCGAGAGGGCGATCGCATCCGAGTCCTTTTCCTCAACCAAGCTGGACATTCCCACTCCCTACATTTTCATGGTATCCACCCATCGGAAATGGATGGCGTCAAACCTATAGCAAACGGCAAGGCGACTGTTTATGAATTCGACGCTGAACCCTTTGGCGTTCATCTCTACCACTGCCACATAGCACCTGTGACTCGTCACGTTGGCAAGGGGTTATACGGGATGTTTATCATCGATCCCCCAAAACCACGTCCCCCCGCTGATGAAATGGTGCTGGTTATGGGTGGGTATGATATTAATGATGATAACCGCAATGAACTTTATGCCTTTAATGGCTTGCCGGATTATTATATGATGCATCCGATCGCCATTTACCAAAATCAGCTAATTCGGCTGTATGTGCTGAATATGATTGAGTTCGATGTTGCGGTGACTTTCCATCTTCATGCTAATATGTTCCAAGTTTACCGCACAGGTCGCACTTTACAGCCTAGTGAGGAAACGGATGTGATTACTATGGGCACTGCTGAGCGGCATATTTTGGAATTTAGTTTCCGCTATCCGGGTAAGTATATGTTCCATCCTCATCAAGATGCGATCGCGGAAAATGGTTGCATGGGTCAGTTTGAGGTGATTAGCAGCTAGGTTTTTTTAACGCAAAGGATCGCAGAGGTTTGCGCAAAGGGTCGCAGAGGGTTTAATTTTTAGTTTGGCTGGTGGGCACACATACTGTAAAAGTTGTTCCTACTCCCTCTTTACTCTCAAAGTTTATCGTGCCCCCATGTAATTCTACGGCTTGCTTGATAATTGCTAAACCTAGTCCTGTTCCAGGAATCTTGCTGACGTTACTGGCTCGGTGAAATATCTGGAATAGATGTTCCTGGTCTGTTTCTGGGATTCCCATGCCTTCGTCTTTAATTTTAAAAATTGCTTGTTGATTTTGGCAAACTAAATTGAAATGAATGTTTCCTCCTGATGGAGAATACTTCACTGCATTGGAGAGTAAATTTGTGATAATGTGCCGTAACAGCTTTTGATCTATCTCAAAAAATGAACATGCTCCCTCTGAACATATTCGGTGACACTCAAAACTAAAGGTGTGCTTTTCATCAGTAGTTAGTTCAATCTCTTCTATTAAATCTCGACAAAATCTTTCTATATTAAGCGGAGTAGGATGGAACTCAAGCATCCCTGATTCCGCTTTGCCAAACAACAGAATATCTTCCATTAATTGATTCATTTGTTTTACTGCTGTTTGGATTTTGTCTAGCTGTCGCAGCTTTTTGTCGTTACTTAATTTATGACTGAAACTTTTGAGTAAATCACTGGCGATTAAAATTGTTGCCAGCGGTGTCCGTAACTCGTGGGAAGTCATTGAAACAAAGCGAGCTTTTAGATCGATCACTTCTTTTTCTTTTTGCAAAGATTGGTGAATCTTTACTTGGGCTTGCTCTAGTTCCTTTACAGTATTCTCTAATTCGGCGGTGCGTTCGCGAACTCGAATTTCTAGCTCGGCTTTTGCTTGTTTCAAAGCTTCTTCGGCTAGTTTGCGTTTGGTAATGTCCTGGGCAACTCCACAAACTCGGTATGGTTGCCCGGATCGATCTTTAATGGAAAAGGCGTGGTTGGATATCCAGCGGACTTCGCCATCGGGGCTGATTATTCGCAACTCCTGTTCCATAGTTTCTTCTTGCTGTTGCTTTTCCAGTAGGCTGACGGCTTGTTCCCGATCGTCTGGATGGATATATTTTAGAAAAGATTCAGGTTGCTCGTACAAGCTCTCACGACTGAAACCCCATACTTTTTCGTAGGCTGGACTGACGTAGTACATCTCTGGTTCTCTCAGATCGGACAGCCAGAAAACTTCTTGGATATTTTCTGCCATTTGATGGAACCGTTCCTCACTTTCTCCCAGTTCCTTGAATAGAGTAATATCTCGAAAGCTACAAACTCTACCAAGTCGCAGGGGTTGGGAATAGCACTCAAATATTCGACCATCTTTTAGCTCAAAAACACCATAGCTTTTTGCGTCTGGGTTGCAAAAAGACTCAAGTGCGTGCCTTTCAAAGACTGAAGGTTCTTTTAACTGCTGTAACATCAATGGCAGCAGTTTTTTGATGTTTTTTGAGGCTATGACGTCAGCAGGAATGTTCCACATTTCAACAAAATGTTGATTATAGGTTGTGATGTCGTCAGAGTTTTGTCTGACGATAATGCCATCGCTACAAGCCTCAAGCGTGCCACGCAGCAGAGAAATCGTTTTTTCAAATTCTGCTTCCGCCTTTATCTGGTAGGCAGTCTGGCACTGGGTTGTCATTTCGTAAATATACGACTGGGCAAGCAGTAATTGATGGATATCTAATAATCTGTAAACTTGAGGCTCTATTTCAACGACAATCGGTTGATAAAGATTAGCAGGACTATGTTGCCAATATTGCCTAACTGCCTTCCCTATTAAAGTATCTTTTGGTAAAATCAGCACCTCTGTATCAGCTAAAAAATCTAAAAAGTAAATTGGATTTTTTAAAGTCTCTTCCCTTTCAGATTGGCGACTGATATATTCCAAAAAGCTATTTCGGGTCATTATGCCCCAAAATTTACCTTCAACCCTATCCCCTATGCTCTCACCTTTCTCTCTTTGACCTCGATCGGTTAATATAATGCCTGGTAATAGGGGATGGGTTTGAAACGCCTGAAATACTTCGCTCCCTGGACGCTCCGATTCAATTTGAAAATCGTAGAGCGGTAGGTCTTGGATACTTGACTCCAAACTCAGTTTTAGATTCTTGTATAAAGGGATACAAGATAAAACAGCCGGCAACTCTGTAAAAGTCAACATGGACAACTCCTGGCATTATCCTAAAAAATTTATATAACAATGCCTACCAACTAGCTTATTCGATTAAGAGAAAAATGTCCTAAATGTAATTATTTTTTAAGATTTGAGTAAAATTAAAAAATTATTAACTTTCATTAAGATTACTAATAATGTATAAATTCACGCAGAATTTGCTATAAGTTACGCGGTATTTTGGCAAGCAGCATGGGGGCGATGTCGTTAATTGGTAGAATATACTGAGCGGCACCAAGAGCGATCGCTTCCTTGGGCATACCGAAAACGACACAGCTAGCCTCATCTTGGGCAATGGTAAGTCCACCGATACGAGCTACAGCTTGCATCCCTTCTGCACCATCTCTACCCATGCCCGTAAGCAAAACGCCTGCTGTTGCCCGCCCATAGAAATTTGCCACTGATTTAAATGTCACCGTAATCGAAGGGCAATGTCCCCCTACTGGCGGGGTTGCTGAGTAGACAAACCTGCCTTGGGAATTAAGCTCTAAATGATACTTGTCCGGGGCAAAATAAACGGTTCCAGCTCGTGGTAATTCTCCTTCTTGGGCAATGGCGATCGGCAATTGAGACTTGATAGCTAACCAATCCACCAATCCTTGCAGAAAACCCTCACTGATATGCTGGATACAAATCACTGGTACGGGAAAATTAGACGGCAGGTGAGAAATAATCGTATGCAGCGCTTGGGGACCACCTGTAGAAGCTCCAATTACCAGAACTTTTGCTGGAGTCTTAGAAGTATTTGCATAGCTCTCAGTTTTCGGTGGCTTGGTGCTGGCTGGTGTCGATGAGGGGTTGAAGCTTGTACTTACTCTGCTGGCAACTGAAGGTTGCTTACGGTGCTGAGTAAAGACAGTAACGCCAGAGAGTATTTTAATTTTACTAATTAACTCCTGCTTAGCTTTCTCATAATCCGATGCCAACCCAGCAGTAGGCTTGGGAAAAACATCTACCGCCCCGGCCTGTAGCAATTGAAACACATTGTCGGTATCATGTTTCTGCACCGAGGCGCTAATTACCAAAATCGGTCGAGGAAAAGTTGCCATCACTTCCCGCGTGAACTCTAAACCATTCATCTGCGGCATATGCAAGTCGGTACAAATCACTTGAGGATTGATTTGGGGCATCAGTGCCAATGCTTCTTTTCCGGTACGAGCTGTTCCCACTATCTCTATTTCCGGCGAGGAGGTAAGCATTCGCTTGAGGATTGCCATAGCAATGGGGGAATCTTCGACTAACAAAACTCGAATAGGTGGGCGGGGCATAGTAAAGTTATCAGTAGTGATTAAGTCAGACCAGTCTTTTCAGGGTTTCCAGAAGTACCTCTTGATTAAAGTTACTTTTTGTGATGTAGGCGTTGGCACCGGCTTCGGCACCCCTGCGTTTATCTTCGTCTGATGCCAAAGATGTCACCAGAATAATGGGCAACTCGTTATATTCCTTATTCTGACGAATTCTGACAGTAAGTGTTAAGCCGTCCATGTTGGGCATTTGCACGTCGGAGATGACACAGTCAAAGGAACGAGTCTTGAGCTTGTTGAAGCCGTCTAATCCGTCTAATGCGGTAACGACTTCATAACCTGCGCCCTCAAGAATGCGTTTTTCTTGGGTACGAATGGCAATTGAGTCTTCCGCCAGGAGAATAACTGGCTTTCTTTTAGCTTGAGGTACCTTGATTGTTGGTGTATCGGGCAGGTTAATTGGTACAGATGTACCCTTACGGCTTACCGATTTAATTAAATCTGTAGGATTCAAAACCATGCAGACTTCACCAGTACCGAGAATGGTTGCCCCTGCCACATTGCGCACCCGCTTGAGCAACTTACTTTGAGGCTTCAGTAGTACATCTTGCTCATCCAACAGGGCATCTACTAACAATCCTAACCGATCGTCACCGATTTTAATAATTATACAAGGCAGCTTTTTGGCGTCTTTTTGGGAAGCAGGTGTTAATGAGTTTAATTCTAGTAGCTCTGCCAACGGTACCACCGACACTGGCTCACCGTCATTCATCCTAATGGTTTCCCTGCCTTCAATGGTAAAAATATTTTCTTGGGGTACTAGGATGGTGGTTTGCACGAACTCCACTGGCAAAGCATAGGATATTCCCTCTACTTCTACAATCAGTACGTGAGCTGTGGTTAGGGTGGTACTCAACTGTAGCCGGAAGATACATCCCATGCCGGGATTAGATTCTACCTGGATAGTACCTTTGAGGCGTTCGACGTTAGTGCGAACTACATCCAGCCCAACGCCTCTGCCAGAAACCTCGGTGACAATTGTCCGAGTTGAGAAGCCAGGAGCAAAGATGAGAGACTTAATTTGGCGAGGTGTCATGGCGTCGAGTTCTTCTTGGCGGCAAATTCCTCGCTTTAGTGCCGTCTGTTTAATCTTCTCGATGTCTAAGCCCCGCCCATCGTCTCTAACTTCAATTACAATGCTATTACCAAGTTGGTAACTCACTAAGCTGAGGGTGGCAATTCGCGGTTTGCCTAGTGGCTCTCGTTCTTCTGGTATTTCGATGCCATGATCGATACAATTACGAATCATGTGCATCAAGGGGTCTTTCATTTCTTCTAAAATTCGCTTGTCGGCTTTGGTTTCTCCTCCTTCGATTACTAAATTTACTTCTTTGCCTTGCTGCCTTGCTAAATCCCGCACCATCCTGGGAAATAAATTAAAAATTGTGGACAAAGGTAGCAGTCGCATGGTGCGAATTCCTTCCTCCAAGTCAGTGCCAATCACCTCTAGTCTAGAGACATCCTCGGAGGCGGAATTTCTCAAGCGGTTAACCAAATCTCCCAATTTCTCTAGCCGTTCGTTGGCGCGATGATGGAAATTCTGCAACTGTTTGATATTGCCGTTGTACAGTTTTACAGACGTGCCACCATTTCTCTGGAAATCGAACATATAGCGGTTAACGCTCATCTCACGGCTCCACTCTTCCCAGAGGGTAACGATTTCTTCGATTTCACCCAATTGGTGAGCAATGCGGATTTTAGTAACGGTGAGTTCGCCCGCTTGAGTCATTAAGGCATCTAAATTGCGCGTTTCTACGCGAATGGTATCAATGCGGTAGTTGTTAGTAGTGGTTGCGTCGGGGATGATGGGTGAGGATGGCTTTGTTTCCACTGTAGGGGCAATCCCCCCGTGGTTGCCCAGGAGGGCAATCCCCCCGTGGTTGCCCTCTATAGTGATGTTGGCTGGTTCGGTAGCTACTGCTGCTGGTATTGTTTCGATGTGAGGGGTGCTGCCGTTTGGGTATATTAGGGTTGCTGCTGCTGGTGTTAGTTCTGGTTCAGCAGGAGGATGTGTGATTTCCTCTTGGGCTAGCGCCTCAATTATTTCCTCATCTGCCTTTGGGGTTTCGATGGTGGGTGCTGATTCAACAGTATCAACTGCTTCTACTATCTCTGGCTCTGGTTCACTGGTTGGCAGGTGTGGTGGCTCAGTTTTAGCCCCCATTAAGCGTGCTAATACCTGAAATGTGTTCACGCCTGCTGGTTCACCTGTAACGGCCTCATCTGTTAGGTGGCGGATGGCATCTAATCCATGATAGAGCCGATCGCTCGCTTCTGGTGATAAAGCAGTTTCCTTAAGTGTCCCCAAGGTATGCTCTATCTGATGGATGAGTGTTTCCACATCTTTGACGCCCAACATTCTGGCGTCGCCTTTGAGGGTGTGGGCTTCTCGCAACAAATCCTGTAAACGAGCAGTGTCATTGGGGTATTTCTCCAAATGCAGCAAACCTGCTTCCAGGTTCTGCACATGTTCTTCACTGGAGATTTTAAATAAATTTCGGAGTTCTTCGTCTTCTATCATCATGGGTTTTAAATGCCATCCTTGTTCTTATACAAATTGACGCTCTAGATAACAGCCTTGAGATTCTGGGCAGCATCGTTAAGTCTTTGTGTACCAACTTTTGTTTGGCTGATGCCACTGGCAGTTTGGGATGCCCCTTGTTTGAGAGCGTTCATCGCGTCCACCACCTGTTGAATAGCAATAGATTGTTGCTTGGCTGTCAGGGAAATTTGCTGAGTATTCACAGCAATGTTGTTGATAGCCTCGACAACATTTTCAACGGTTTTTCTGCCGTCATCGGTCGCCATTACTGTAGAATTAGTAGCGTTTTGAATATTTACCACTAAAGCATTAATCCGCTCTGCTGACTTTTTACTTTGATTCGCTAGTTTACGAATTTCACTAGCTACGACACCAAACCCTTTGCCATGATCTCCAGCCCTTACTGCTTCAACTGCTGCATTCAAAGCTAGCATATTAGTTTGGTTGGCTAAGTCACTTACCAGTGCAGATATGGAGCCTATTTGCTGGGTTTGTTCGCTCAAACGCAAAATTTGCTCGGCAATCTGCCCAACTTTTTCTCGCAGACTAGAGCCCGCAAACTCAGTTGAACTATCTGGATAGTTACTGCCATCCACCAAGGCTAATACCCGTCTGGCTCCGGCAGCGGCTGACTCAGCTTGCTCAGCGGAAATGCGGGAGGAGGCACCTAATTCATCCATCGTGGTGGTGGTTTGGCTGACGGAGGCAGCTTGCTGGGATGCAGCGCGTTCTTGCTGTTCTACCGTGGCAGCGATTTCTGAGGAAGAGGAGACAAGGGAATTGACAATGTTGGCAATTTTGGCACTCAGAGGCTTGGTGATTTTGATACTTAAGAAAATGCCCAAAATAATTGCAGCTAGCGGTCCACCGATCGCACCAACCAACACCCAGAATTTAGTGTTATTGATATCCCGATCGGCTAATTTAATAGCATCGATTGCCTGCTCTCGGTTTGAGTCGATGACGCTTAGGATTGATGTTCTAGCTGCCTCATAGGAAACACGATTAACCTTAGTTTGCTCATTTAGTTGGTTAAAGATGCTGGCAGCAAGCTGAGAAGAGGAAGGATTCAGGGTGCCCAGTAATTCTTGATTAATTTGCATAAATTTCTGATGATTCTGCTTCCACTTGCCCAAATCCACAAGCATTTGTTTGTATCGTTTGTCTTCCTCCTCAATGCGTGGAAGTGGGTCGTATTCTTTTAACCCCTCATCAATCTGCTTCTGAGCATTATTTATGCGACTCAACTCAGTTTGCCTTTCTGCTGGAGTAAGTTTAGGATTGACGAGCGATCGCTCCGATGAATCGATTTGGGTTTCTCCTTCGCTAATTTGCCACAACCCATCGACACTAGGCATGTTAGTTCTACCTATAGAATCTATGTGTTCGCTCAGGCGGGAAGCTCCGTTCCAGCCCACTAGCCCAACAACAAATACAATCCCACCTATCAATACAAACGAACCGAACAATCTTGTTGAGAGGTTTATCTTCTGAAACATTTTGTTTATCCTGGTTTTTTCTACTACACTATTGTTTTGAGATTCTGGGCAGCATCATTCAGTTTTTGAGTGCCGACTTTGGTTTGGCTGATGCCACTGGCAGTTTGGGATGCCCCTTGTTTGAGAGCGTTCATCGCGTCCACCACCTGTTGAATAGCAATAGATTGTTGCTTGGCTGTCAGCGAAATTTGCTGAGTATTCACAGCAATGTTGTTGATAGCCTCGACAACATTTTCAACGGTTTTTCTGCCGTCATCTGTCGCCATTGCTGTAGAATTAGTAGCGTTTTGAATATCCACCACTAGGGCATTAATCCGCTCTGCTGATTTTTTGCTTTCGTCAGCTAGTCTGCGAATTTCACTGGCTACGACACCAAAGCCTTTACCGTGCTCGCCAGCTCGTACTGCCTCGACTGCTGCATTCAGAGCCAGCATATTGGTTTGGTTGGCTAAGTCACTCACCAATGTAGATATCGAGCCAATCTGCTGAGTTTGTGTACTCAAACGCAAAATTTGCTCAGAAATCTGCCCAACTTTTTCTCGCAGGCTAGATCCTGCGAACCCATTTAAGCTATCTGTATAATTATTGCCATCCACCAAAGCTAATACCTGTCTGGCTCCGGCAGCTGCGGCTTCAGCTTGCTCAGCGGAAATGCGGGATGATGCACCTAATTCATCCATTGTAGTGGTAGTTTGACTGACTGAAGCAGCTTGCTGGGTAGCAATGCGCTCCTGCTCTTCTGCTGTGGTAGCGATTTGCGTCGAAGATCTGGCGATCGCTGCGATCGCCTGACCAATTCTTTGAGCAATCCCTGAAGAAATCAAAAAAGCAGCAAACAGAGCCACTATGATACCTAAAACGGCTCCCACTAAAACAGCAGCAACCAAAAAGCTTACATTAGCATCACTTTTAATATTGGCGTCACTAAGGATTTGATCTTCTTTCTTAGTAAAATCCTGGTTCAGCTGAGCAAAATTTTCTATTATCTTCGCACCTTTACCAAGCCTTATTAACTTCATTACGTCGCTTAATTTTCCTTGTTTTATCATGGTAAAGCGTGACTGAACTATGGCGTCATATTGATTACTTAAGTCAACCATTTGCTGCAAACGCTGTTTTTGTTCAGGATTTTCAATGACATCACCAACCTGTTGAGATGCTCGACGAAAATTTTCAAGATTTTCTTGATATTTGTTTAATTCATTGTCAGTTTGCTTAAGTAAATAGCCACGATAATAGTATCCCATATGGGACAGACTAATATTCATGTCGTCGCTCCCTTTGATAGCCGTCATCGAGATCTTAGTTTGTCTAGATGTCTCAGTTACTTGACGAGCCGTTGACAAAATGGGCACAACTAACCCAATAAAAAGGGCGAGGGGAATTGTATAGCCCAACAAAATACGGTTTTTTAGTTTGAGACTCGCGAACATACTTGTATTTTTTCCTAACTAAACTACTAATACACACTAATTCATGATTCAGCTTTTGTAGGGTCAGTTAGCTGGCTTCTTGACTGAGCGAAACCCGTTGGGCTATGGTGCGTCTCTTTATTCCGATTCGGAATTATAAAAAATCACACCTGTTTTCTTACACAGGACTTACGCAGACTGGCATATATAGGGGCAACCACAGGGGGTTTGCCCCTACGAACCGCTATATGTAGAGGCAGTGCGTAAGTCCTGTTACACTAACACTTTCAGATTTTGTGCAGCTTCGTTAAGGTTTTGAGTGCCGACTTTGGTTTGACGGATAGCGCTGGCGGTTTGGGATGCCCCCTGGTTAATAGCGTTCATCGCCTCTAAGACCTGTTGAATCGCAATTGATTGTTGTTTAGCATTCAACGAAATCTGGTTACTATTTACAACTACATCATTAAGAGCTTCCAGGGAAACTTGTTGATTGCTCAAAACGATATCGTTAATAGCCTGAACTACACCCGCAGAAGAAGTCAAAACAACATCATTGATAGCTTGCGCCACACGGTTAAAAACATCGGCTGTTTCTTGAGAAAGTTTAATCGCCTGCAAAGTATTTTTCTCTCCTTCATCCGTTACCATCACCGTTAAGCTGATAGCGTTTTGGATCTCAATTACGAGATTATTAATTTTTTCTGCTGATTTCTTGCTTTGATCGGCAAGCTTGCGAATTTCAGCAGCAACTACCCCAAAGCCTCTCCCGTTTTCTCCAGCACGCACTGCTTCTACTGCTGCATTCAGCGCTAGCATATTAGTTTGGTTGGCGATATCACTCACTAAGTTGGTAATGTTGCCGATTTGACCAGTTTGTTCGCTCAAGCGCATAATGTGATGAGCAAGCTCCCCTACTCTCTCTTTTAGTGTAGACATCCCCTCTAGGGTTTGCCCTACAGTTTTGGTTCCTCCCTGTGCCAGGTTTAATACCTGACGTGCCCCTTCTGTAGATGATTCGGCTAGTTTTAACACCTGATGGGCACCGTTGGTGGATGATTCGGCTAGTTTTAACACCTGACGGGCACTTTCTTCTGCTGTTGTTGCTTGATCTGTAGCTTGACGGGATGAGGCACTTAACTCGTCCATTGTGGCAGTTGTTTGATTCACTGAAGTAGCCTGCTGCGCTGCTGTGCGTTCCTGCTGCTCAGTGGTGGTGGCAATCTCGGATGCCGAACTAGCGATCGCATTCGCTGCTTCAGTGATTGGGCGCATGATAATTCGGGCAATCACAAAGGAAAGGAAAGCACCAATAGCAATTACCAGCACCAACCCTGCCCAGGAAATGATGATAGAAATTTGCTGAGCTTGAGCTGCGTTTTTTTGCCTTTCAGCGAGCAGCGAATCTTCTACCTGCGTCATGTCCTCAAGCTTGGCTCTAATTTCATCCATAATCCGCTTGCCCTTGCCTGAACTCACCAATTCCATTAGTTCTTTGCTTTTGCCAGAGCGTTTTAAGCCGATCGTTGCTGCTAACTCATCTAGTTTCTGTTGTTCTAAATTTTCGACATTATCCAATCTTCTTAACTGGTCGGGGTTGTCTTTGATCTGACTTCTCAATTCAGCAAAAATTTCTTTAAGTTTTTGATTTGCTCTGTTATAAGGTTCTAAAAATTCATCCTTGCCAGTGAAAATAAACCCCCGCTGACCTGTTTCGGCATCAACTAAACTTTTCTCTAATTGACTTAGGTCAGCTTTCACTCTATAAGTGTGAACTACCCAGCCTGTAGCTTCTACTTGCTTGTTGATGCTTGTTTGAGAGATCAGGGTAGTAATTCCCATCAACCCAAAAACCACCCCAAAGCCCAGGGGTACTATTTGATTTACCTTCATGTTGCTTTTCCTGTTTTGCGCCTTTGAGTTCATCATTTTTTTCTAAGATCCATCTGAAAGTTTTTATCAGATTAGCACTAAGGGATATCCACAACTTTTTTTTAAATAAACCTACTATCTAATTGATAGTTTGCTTAAGTCTACAGCTATTATTGCGAGCAATGCTCCAGAACCCTCCCAGCAGTATCATGCTAAACTATTCTGTATTCCATGTTACACTTGAATTATTTTTTTACCAGTGGCGGTTATAAAATTTTTATGCCTTTTTTTCTACCATTTAGGACTTACGCACCATAACGCTATTACGTCATTGTTCGCGGTGCGCTTGCAATCTCAAATCTTGATTAGAAGTCGAGAGTGGTAAGCCCTACAATTGTAACACTCACTCCCAAAATAACCACAGCTCATCACCGTACCGCTTCACTGTGCCCGTCGCTGATGGTGAAGCGCGATCGAACCAAATTGAAAACTCGATGTCGTCCCTGCCCAGTCATCAGTCCCCACCTGTTGTGTGCGTGCCAACATATTTAAAATTTCACACTAATTTCATCGGGGCGTGAAAAGCTGAAGGAATAGCGCTAGCAATTTAATTGTGGCAGTATTCACGGTTCAATCTTGATTTCCCCGCCATGCTCTTCTGTTCCAGTTCCCTTACAGTGGCAAATCGTTGTTTTTCTGTAGCAATTCTGAGCCTAGCCCTACTAGCTGATCCAGTGCCAGTTTTGGCCCACGCTGGACATGGAGATGCTTTTAATGAAGGAAGCGAAGCTAGTCAGTCCAATGGTTCTATCCAAGTCGATGCCGAAACTGCAAAACGGCTGGGAATTAAAGTGGAGCCTGCCACCCGTCAGCGACTGGCTGTTGGCATTCATGCTACAGGCGAGATTGAAACCTTGCCCAACCAAAAGGTAGAAGTGACGGCTCCCATCAATGGAACTGTGGTAGAGTTGCTAGCCAAACCCGGTGACAAAGTGTCGAAAGGTCAACCCGTTGCCGTTTTATCCAGTTCGGAACTGGCTGCTATGCGCGTTGAATCACTGTCAAAACGGGCAGAGGCAGAGGCAGATTTACACAAGGCGCAAGCTGACTTAAACCTAGCCCAACAAAATTATCAGCGATACTTACAAATTGCAGCCGCAAATATTGAACAAGCTCGCACCGAAGTTAAGGTAGCCACTGAACAGTATGAGCGCGATCGGGATTTATTCGGTGCAGGAGCCTTGCCACGACGCCAGATGCTGGAGTCGCTGGCTCACTTAGCAGAAGGCAAGTCCCAATTAACCAAAGCAACCAGCCGTACTGAAGTTCTGGCAGCGGAAAACCAACTAAAACGTGCCCAGTCAGATGTGGAAGTAGCTCAGTCCCGCGTTCGCCTCAGCAGTGCGGCTTACTCAGCACGGTTGCAACAGTTGGGAACTATAGCAAACGATCGGGGACTCGTCACCGTGGTGGCTCCCATATCTGGCACCGTGGCCGATCGGGAAATCACGCCCCACGAAACGGTTACGGTTGAGGCAGCTAGCAAACCGTTGATGACTATATTAAACGACAGTGGTGTGTTCGCAACGGCTTCTATTTACGAAAAAGACCTGAACAAGGTAAAGATTGGTCAGCGAGTGAGCCTGAAGGTAGCAAGCGTGCCGGATCGCACTTTTTCAGGACGAATTACCATCATTGGCTCAGTCGTAGAAGGAGAAACCCGCGTGGTGCCTGTGAAAGCTGAACTAGATAACACTAATGGTCTTCTCAAGCCAGGGATGTTTGCCTCCTTAGAGGTTTTGACTGACCAGACGCCTAATGCTGTTATAGCTATTCCTAGCTCTGCTGTGGTTGACGCTAATGGTAAAAAAATTGTCTATGTCCAAAATGGTGATGCTTATCAGTCTGCTGACGTCATGTTAGGTCAAACTTCCGGAGATTTGGTTGAGGTTAAAAGTGGTCTATTCGACGGAGATTTGGTAGTTACCCAACGAGCCATTGAACTTTATGCTCAATCTTTGCGTGGCGGTAGCAAGCATAAGGAAACAAATGAGCCAGCACATAAAGACTCGGCGACAACTCAAGGCAAGAGTGGAGTACCGTTGCTCTGGTGGTTAGCCCTGCCAGCGACAGGAGCGATCGCAGGTGGTGCCTTCTGGGCTGGTCGTCGCACCCGCCCCCGCCAAGAGGAA
Source organism: Oscillatoriales cyanobacterium PMM_0019 (assembly GCA_949127975.1). GTDB lineage: Bacteria > Cyanobacteriota > Cyanobacteriia > Cyanobacteriales > CASBRB01 > CASBRB01. The sequence continues at coordinate 24,121 of CASBRB010000010.1, forward strand.
GTGGACAATCCCTATGAAACAGAGACTTACCTCAATAACTCCCAGCAGCCTACCTTATCTCGTTTAGGTGGACGTGTTGAGCCGCCTAAAGATACTCACCAGGGATAACAGACAATGCTCAATTCCCTTGTCAAGTGGTCAATTGCCCAAAGGTGGCTGGTCGTTATCGCCTCCATATTGATTACCCTTTGGGGATTCCACGTCTTGACTCAAATGCCACTGGACGTTTTTCCCAGCTTTGCCCCGCCTGAAGTTGAAATTCAAACTGAAGCCCCTGGTTTAGCTCCAGAGGAAGTTGAGTCCCTTATCACCCGACCCATAGAAAGTGCTATTAATGGGACTCCCGGCGTAGAAACGGTACGCTCCTCCTCTGCCGTCGGCATCTCCGTCGTCAAGGTCATCTTTGGCTGGGATAGCGAAATTTATCGCGCCCGCCAGCTAGTAACAGAGCGATTGCAGCAAGCTCAAAACCAACTGCCCAAAGGCGCAGAACCGCCGCAAATTTCCCCGATTAGTTCCCCTCTGGGAGCCATCATCAAATACGCCTTTACCTCCGACACAACTCCCCTGATGGAGGTGCGACGCATTGTTGATTGGCAAGTAAGGAACCGCCTACTGGCTGTTCCTGGTGTTACTCAGCTTGTGGTGTTTGGTGGGGACGAGCGTCAGTATCAAGTGCTAGTCGATCCAGAAAAACTCAAAGCATTTAATGTTTCTTTACAAGATGTCGCGTCTGCGACGGCTGCTGCCAACGTCAATGCCCCTGGTGGATTTTTAATCAATTCAGACCAAGAGTTGTTAATTCGGGGTATTGGGCGGATTGAGTCTATCGAGCAGCTCAAGCAATCGGTGATTAAAGCATCTTCTGGCACACCAGTGCTGTTGAACCAGGTAGCTGATGTTCAAATCGGTGCAGCACTTAAACGCGGTGATGCCAGCTTGAACGGATCGAGAGCAATTGTTGTAGTTGTGAATAAACAACCACAAGCTGATACGCCGCAAGTAACTAGGGCAGTTGAAGCGGCAATGAAAGAAATTAAGCCGAGCCTACCCAAGGATGTCAAAGTAACCGTTACTTTCCGCCAAGAAAATTTTATCGAGGCGTCAATTGAAAATGTTGTAGATTCCTTGCGCGATGGCATCATTATTGTCTCCATTGTTCTAATTTTATTTCTGATGAATTGGCGCACGGTCGTCATTAGTCTGAGCGCCCTTCCCTTGTCTTTACTGCTGGGGATGATGGTGCTTGATTGGACGGGGCAAGGCATCAATACCATGACTTTAGGGGGGCTCGCTGTTGCCATTGGTTCGGTGGTAGATGATGCGATCGTGGACATGGAAAATGTCTACCGCCGCTTGCGGGAGAACCAGCAGGCAGGAACACCAGTGCCACCGCTACAAGTTGTTTTCAATGGCTCGGTTGAGGTGCGTGTTAGTGTTCTGTTCTCAACGGTAATTATTGCTGTGGTATTCGCACCGATTTTTGCGCTCTCAGGAGTAGAAGGCCACATTTTTACACCGATGGGCGTATCTTATCTATTATCAATTGTGGCATCAACTTTGGTAGCGCTGACGTTGACCCCGGCATTATGTGCTTTGTTGCTAGTTAATCGGCGTCTGCCACAGGATGAAACTTGGTTGGCACGATTTTCCCATCAAGTGTATCGTCCAGCCTTAATGTTTTCTATCCGTTTCCCCCAGATTATTTTGGCATCTGCTGTTATTGCTTTTGTAGCTTCTATGGTTATTTTGCCGTCTTTGGGACGGGTTTTTCTGCCGGAGTTTCAAGAGCGATCGCTGATCGTCGCCACTAACCTCTACCCTGGCGTCTCTCTCCAGACAACTAACCAGGCGGGGTTTGCGATTCAAGATGCTCTTAAAAACGATCCTCGGTTTGATGCCCTGCAATTCCGATCGGGACGCGCTCCAGGAGATACCGATGTGGGCGGTGTCAACTTTGGGGAAATGGATGTGGAGATTACTAACCAGGGGATTGCCGATCGAAAAGCGACTATTGAAAAGCTGCGGGATGAATATGCCAAACTACCCGGTGTTGCTGCCAATATTGGTGGTTTCATATCCCACCGGATGGATGAGGTGCTGTCTGGGGTGAGATCTGCGATCGCTGTTAAAATCTTCGGTCCCGATCTAGAACAACTCCGGACGATCGGTAAACAAGTGCAGGAGCGCATGAGTACTGTTGCAGGAGTTGTAGACCTGCAACTGGAACCCCAAGTGCCAATTAAACAGGTACAAATTAAGTTTGACCGAGCTGCTGCTGCTCGTTATGGCTTAAGAGTAGGCGATCTAGCTTCAACCATTGAAACCGCCCTCAATGGACGAGTTGTATCCCAAGTCCTAGAGCAGCAGCAAGTGTTTGACCTCGTCGTATGGTTGACCCCAAGCGCTCGTCGGAATCTAGAGACTATTCGTAATCTGCTTATCGATACCCCAAAAGGTCAGAAAATTCCTCTGGCTGAAGTTGCCTTTATTGACTATGGTACCGGGCCGAATACCATCAATCGTGAGAATGTCTCGCGCTTAATTGTCGTCTCTGCCAATGTTGCGGGGCGGGACTTGGGTTCTGTAATCAATGATATTCGCAACCGTGTCAAGCAACAGGTGCAACTGCCTCCTGGGTATTACATTCAATACGGAGGTCAATTTGAATCGCAAGAGCGGGCTACTCAAACCTTACTGCTTTCCGGTGTAGTGGCATTTATTGCTATCACGGTACTAATTTACTTTGCCGTCAAGTCAATTCCTGCAACCGCGATGATTATGATTAACCTGCCCTTGGCATTAGTCGGGGGCGTGATTTCCGTCGCCCTGGGTGGTGGCATTATTTCCGTAGCCTCAATGGTAGGCTTCATTACCCTATTTGGGGTTGCTACTCGCAACGGGCTGCTACTGGTTGACAACTATAACCATAAACTGGCTGCTGGAATGCCCTTACAGAAAGTTTTGGTTGAGGGTTCAATGGAGCGGTTAGTAGCCATCTTAATGACGGCTTTAGCATCGGCACTGGGCATGGTGCCGTTGGTAATAGGGAGTGGGGCAGGCAAAGAAATACTGCAACCACTAGCTGTAGTTGTGCTGGGAGGATTATTTACCTCTACTGCATTAACCCTTCTAGTTCTCCCTGCTTTGTATGCTCAGTTTGGAAGATTTTTGGTGTCTAAGCCGAAAGTACCAGTGCAAAAGCATGAGTTTGTTCAAAACTCTGTCTTGTAAATCTATTAATTGTAAGGAGTAAAACGAATGAAATCACTTAAATCGGGCTTGGTCATTCTAGGTAGTGTGGGACTAATTTTCTTAGGAGCCTGTAGTAATAGTGACCAAGCAGCAAAACCAGATAGCAGTCCTAAAGGGGCGGAACCTACCGAATCGGCTTCGCCTAGTGGTGCAGCTAAAACTTCGCCATCTAGTCACGGTGACGCGCCTCAAAAAGGCGGTCAAGTTGTTGAGACAGGAAAGTATCACTTAGAGTTTGTTCCTGAAAAAGAAGACAAAGGGGTTCATTTAGATTTTTATGTTCTCAACGATGCAAATCATCAAGCAATACCTAATGCCAAAGTAACGGGTCAAATTCAACTGCCTAATGGAACAGAGAAAAGCCTAAATTTTACCTATGATGCCGATGGAAAACATTACACTGTTTTCTTTCCAGAAAAAACCCCTGGCCAGTATCAGGTAAAAATGACTGCGGATGTTAACGGAGACAAGGCGAATGGTAGATTTAATTTCAATCAATAGTTTTTTGGAGATAATTATGAAACCTATACAACTCAAGATAATTGGCTTTTTAGCTCTCATACTCTCGCTACAAGCCTGTTCTTCCACACCTCAAGATCAAAACCAGACTCAAGCGTCCAGTTCTCCTACCCCCAGTCCTTCCGACTCTGGGCATATGATGTCAGGGATGGAACATAGCATGGCAATGGACTTAGGCCCTGCTGATGTTAACTACGACCTGCGCTTTATTGATGCCATGACCCTACATCATAAAGGAGCAGTAGTCATGGCCCAGTCAGCCCTGAATAAGTCTACTCATCCCCAAATCAAACAGCTTGCGAATGATATTATCAAAGCTCAAAACAAAGAAATTAATGAAATGCAACAGTGGCGAAAAGCATGGTATCCCCAAGCCAGCACAGAGCCGGTTACTTACGGCGGCGAAAAGGGGAAACCCATGATGCCGATGTCAGCTCAACAACATCAAAGCATGATGATGTCTAAAGATTTGGGCCCCGCCGATGCCCAATTTGACCTGAACTTTATCGATGCGATGATTCCCCACCATGAAGGGGCTGTAACAATGGCTAAAGATGCATTGAGTAAGGCTAAACATCCTCAAATTAAGCAATTATCCAAAGATATTGTGATTTCACAACAGAAAGAAATTGAACAAATGCAGCAGTGGCGAAAAGCCTGGTACAAGCAATAAAAAGTAATGAATTATGAACGTTTTGGGAGCAGATATCATTGGAGGCATTGAACACGCTTTGGGGCTGGCATTCGCCATGTTCTGGGAAATTCTATGGGCATTAATCCTGGGTTTCACCTTTACTTCAATATCAAACTCCATGAAGAAGTTAACTTGCCCTAAAAATTATCGGTAAGTTTGTAGCCTGTGTCCACGCCAATACGAGTTTGACGGGTTCAAACTGCCCAACGACTGCTTGAACAATCACTAATCGTGAGTAAAATGGAATAATGCAAAGTCAACCTCAATCAGATTACGATAGCCCCTGGAAAGAGGCACTGGATATTTATTTTGAGGCTTTTATCGCCTTCTTATTCCCGCAGGTTCATGCTGAAATCGACTGGGCAAGGGGTTATGAAACTCTAGATACAGAACTGCAAGAAGTAGTGCGGGATGCTGAACTAGGACGACGTTTGGCAGATAAGCTGGTGAAAGTGTGGCTGCTTTCAGGAGAAGAAACTTTCTTGCTGGTACATATAGAAGTGCAAGGACAGGTGCAATCAGATTTTGCCAAGCGGATGTATATTTACAACCATCGGTTGTTCGATCGCTATGATAAAGAGGTGATAAGTTTGGCGGTCTTGGGAGACGACCAAGCAAATTGGCGACCAACGGAATATGGATATGCCCGATGGGGATTCCAGAGCCGTTTGCAGTTTCCGATCGCCAAACTGTTGGACTATCAAGCTCAGTGGACTGCTTTGGAGCAAAATACCAATCCCTTCGCAGTCATAATTATGGCTCATCTGAGAACCCAGGCGACACGCGGCAATCCTCAAGAGCGATTGCAGTCGAAGTTAAGCTTAATTCGGGGAATGTATGAGCGTGGCTATACTAGAGATCGGATTCTTCAACTATTCCGGTTAATCGAGTGGATGATGGTATTGCCGGAAGAGTTGGAGGGAAATTTTAGAACGGAACTGAGGCGCTATAGGGAGGAAAATCGGATGCCACACTATGCTAGTTTTGAACTGGATGCAATGGCGAAAAATAATCGCGAGAATGTGCTAGAAGTTTTGTCAACACGGTTTGAGGTATTGCCACCTGACTTGAACTCACGCCTAAATCAAATAGAAGATCTGACTCTGCTGAAACAGCTTATCAAACGGGCAGTTACCGTGGCGTCTGTAGACGAGTTTGAGCAGATGCTGGCTAATAGCGAGACGGAAAATTAATCAGCGCTTTGCAGGCGTTCGGGCATTTGGTCAACCTCGATCCCGCCCAGGCTACGCCAACGTCCTTGTAGCCGCGCCTTGCAAGCGATCGCCTATTATTCCACAACTCAATTACTATAGGGAGCAACGCGAAAAAGTCAGAGGGCGTGAGATCGTGAGTACTGGAGGCTCAAGCTCTATGAGGTAGTCGTAGCCTCTTATACCACAATTAAGGTGTTATGCACCCCACTAAAGAGGGATTCTGTTTAGGCGATCGCTAAAATCTTCACATGATTTTAATGTATGAGGATTCTGCTAGTTGAAGATGAGCCAGATTTAGGTGCAGTTATCAAGCAAACTTTAAATAGGGAAGCTTATGTGGTTGATTGGGTTACTGATGGTACTGAGGCATGGAGCTATTTAGAAAACCAGTGGATTGAATATACACTGGCTATTTTTGACTGGTTGCTGCCAGGATTGTCGGGGTTAGAGCTATGCAGACGCCT
>CASBRB010000011.1 GCA_949127975.1 Oscillatoriales cyanobacterium PMM_0019
ATATAGCAATTCCATTTGAGATGTAAAATTTTCTTACTCCCCTCTCCCCCTTTGGGAGAGGGGTTGGGGGTGAGGGTATTTTTATAAATGATTTAGACTTGCTATAGCGGGTTCGTAGGGGCAAACCCCCTGTGGTTGCCCCTATATATGCCAGTGTGCTACAGTACTGTGCTATTCGGATATTTGAAGTGTGTTAAAATGTCAGAAAAATGCCAACCAATTTGTTACAATGGAAAAAAAAGTTATGCAGAGTATTGAATTGCGCTCTCATGTTGGTGAGGATGGAATATTACAGCTTGTTATCCCCCTGGAATTAAGCAATGTAGATTTAGATGTTACCGTGACAGTTACTCCAGTAAAACCAGAGGAAGAAGTAAAAACACCTGTTGAGTTAGGTTGGACTCCAGGTTTTTTTGAGAAAACTTTGGGTGGTTGGAAAGGAGAAACGCTTGCACGCGGAGAACAAGGGGAATATGAACAAAGGGACGAATTGCTGTGACTTACTTGCTAGATACTAATACATGCAAGGGAAAGGGAAAGGGAAAGGGAAAGGGAAAGGGAAACGGGAATAAATAAATAAATAAATATGATAACTCTTTTCGGTTTTTTCTTACCAATCCCAGTCCCTATCCCTTTCCCTCTTGACGGGGCATTAAACCCTTTTGGTCGAGGTCAATAATATATGATTTTTTATTACCCCTTTCCCTTTCCCTTACCCTCTCCCTCTTCGGTAAACTTGGAGTCCCCCGTTATACCGCGAGGTTAACGGAGGAGGATGTCAACCCCGCCATAATCGCAAGATTTGGCGGGTAGTTCATTGTTAATCTATTTGAATCGACGTGGGAGCGGTGTTGGTGGTAGTCAGTGGCTTACGATATTGATTGTACAAGCGATCGCGCCAGTTAAAAAATGTCCTGTAGGCAGCATTATCAGCAAAGCCAGGGACACCTTTACCTTTTAGCGTCTCTGGGATGTTTAAATAGTTACCTTCAGGAAACTTAAGCAACATACTCAGCCCAGCTACGGCAAAATCTGCCAGGGTTGGGTAGTCAGCAACCAGATAAGGGCTATCTAGCAGCATCAGGCTGAGAGCTTCCAAGTCTTGCTTCAGGGCTTCTTGGGCTTCTTTGACGGCATCTGGGGTATAGCCGACACCGAAACCCACCACATCGAGGACTTCTGGCGGCACAGCACTGACTAAATTCTTGACAATATCTGGCGTACCACTAGGCAAAATCGAAGCGCGTAAGTTCAAATCTTTGCTCAACCCACCAAACAGCACCTTACGGCTTTTGATGCCAATAGATTCGTCTGCCCATTCTTCAATCAGTAAGCACAATCCGCGACTTTTGGAATCTACCGGAATAAGGGGTTTTTCGGGATACTGCTTATCTAAGTACATGGCGATGGCGGTGGAATCGGCGATTACCGTATTGCCATCCTTGAGTACCGGAACCCTTCGTTGCCCCGACAGTCGGAATAATTCCAGTTGCCCCACTCCTGGCGTTACCTCTATTTTTTGATAAGCCAGCCCCTTGTAATCCAGTATCAGCCGCACTTTCTCAGAGTATTGAGATAGTTCAAACTGGTATAATTCCAGCACCTAGTTCTCCTTGGGCTTGCGTAATAACTTCTTTATCAATCTAAACAATTATATTGATGGTTGTTGACATCTCCCCACGGTTAAAACACGGGGGATTCTAAGCAGTTGTTTTTAGGCAACACTCACGATAAGATCTACTCAAGTCACTGAATAGATCGTATCGGTTAGGGAGTGTCAAGCTCCCTCTACCCACCTTGGTTAGAGTTACCCCTAACTGTGTGGCTACTTTTCGCAGTATATTTGCTGCCCCATTCGCGTCACTGTTGATTAAAGTTAAGGTTATATGCTGCTAATCGTGACAATCGGACTAGGATTGTTGAGGACTTAATTGATACTCTGCCTGATGTTAAGGAAACTTGGGATATGTTGTGATGAGGGGGCAATCTTTCATCCCCATGCTTAAAAGACAGGGGCTCTTAGATTACCCCCTCATACTTCCCTGATTTCCGGTAGGTTAAGCTGTGCAATGAGGGCAGGTGTCAAGCGAGCGCTCCCCCTTCCCAATGCCTACTATAACTCGAATCCTGTGACTGCTGGCTGACTGCTGGCTCTGGGATTGTGTCGATTTTGAAACAGTTGAAGATCCCCACCTACTTTATACGCTGGTTTGCCGCGTTAATAAATTCCACAAGAATATGAGCAATATGGCGCCCAGTACTGCAAAGAAGACACTGCTAATTGTCAAGGCTCCATATATTGCGCCGCCACTGGTACCGAATAAGAGATTGCCTAGCCAACCTCCGAATAAAGCACCTCCAATACCCAACAGCATTGTGGCTAGAATACCGCCACCTTGATAACCTGGATAAATAGCTTTGGCAATAGCACCAGCAATCAGACCTAAAATAATCCAAGCAATAAATTGCATTTTCCTTGCTCCTTTGTAAAATTGTTTTTTGTGTTTGTCTTTTGTTTGCTTATCTAAACAGTAGCAATTTAACTCAACTGCCTAACTCTGTCAGAAGTAAGAACTACAAGGAATAAAAATTTTCAGCGGTAAGTTGAGGCTGTATAACTTAAGAAATAAAAAGCTTGATATACTCCACACGATTGTAAGATGCATACCAGGTTTTCGGTGGCTTCCTCGCTCTTAGGCAGTCGTCGTAGCGTCGGTGCCCCGCCGCAGCTCACAAGGGTAGGTAACAGGGAATGCCTAGCCAAATTACTCGAAACTCTTGCCATAGAAGGATTTGAAGAAATTTTTCAAGTTTTATTAGCATACTAAGTACGAAAGACCCATTTGTCCACGATTTCTGACTTTGAACCTCCTTGTCTACGTTCCTTCCTTGTCCTCCTTGTCTCGTCAACGCCCATTTGTAAAAAACGTACCCTTGTGAGCCCCCGCCCCTGCCCCGGAGCAGGGTAGACATCGCAAGTATTATACCAGGACTTACGCAGACTAGGCATATATAGGGGCAACCCACCCTAACTAGGGTGGGTTTGTCCCTACAAATCGCTATAGGTAGAGGCAGTGCTACAGTACTGTAAGCATTAAAATTAGTTATAATTACTAATTTTACTCGCTAACTGGAGATGCAGCTATGATTTGGCAATGGGCACAAATGCTAGTGCAGGGTATAGGAACTAGCCTACAGCTAATGTATTGCTCGCACCGCCTGACTACCCTAACTAACCAGGATAAGATTGACAGCGATTTTCAATGGGAATTTGCTCGGCAGCAATTTCAGCTTCGTCAACAAGAGCAACAGCAGCAATTTCAAACTCATTTGGAAATGTTCCGGCTGCAAGGGGTAGCTAATTTGCCAGAAATTGAGCAGCAATTTCAGACTGAATTGGAAGTTGAACGGCAAAAGTTTGAAGTCAAGCTGTTAAAGGCGCAATTTTTACAACAATACTCTTCAATCAATCCAACGGTTAAATTTAACTCCTTTGAGCAGTGTCTGGAGCTAGCTAACCTAAATGAAGAAAACATTCAAATAATTATAGCATTTAGACAACATTGGGATAATTTAAGGATAAACGAGAGCCAGGAATTTGAAAAGTTACTACCTGAGGCTCGTAAAAAACATGAATGCTCGTTGAAACGTTACGATCGCGAAATGCAAATGCTCCTGGCAGAGCGCCACGTCCAAGATTTACTGGGATCAGCGGAATATCAAAAAATTCTAGAAAACCACCCTTTCATCACCCAGAGTACACCAACCCTCGACTTTTACAAGCAATATCGTGATGGTAGCAAACCGATTCCACCCTTAATTCTGATTTGCCCTCCGCTGTTAGAAGTTGAGCAATTTCCCTATGCTGCTAATGGGTTTGCCAAAATTGCCGCTAAATTAACAGAACAACTGCGAGACTTCCTCAGTGCTAACTACGACATTTATCATCAAGAAAGACCAACAAAACTTTTAGATGGTGCTTACAAAAACCAGCGTTCCCACAGCGACGCTGCTCTGGAAATTTTGCATTGGACTCATAAATCTATCCCCACTTTGATTTTCGAGTCCAAGGTGGATGGGGATACCATCAAACTTTACCTTGGCTGGTGGGACATTATGGAACCAATTCCTCACTACAAAAAGCTGATGTCTATTCCCTGGAAAGAGGTTTTGTATCCCTTGGTACGAGAAAAGGCTCAGCGTTGGCAAGAGTATCGAGCTATGCTGCTGTCAAAAGGGAAAACTCTCGAAGAAGTTCAAAGCCGTGGCGGTGATAATGAAATAAATTTAGCAATTTTATTAGCTGAAGAAGAAGACAAGCAGCTAGGCTGGGAACAAACGTATAACTACCATGTCAATGGGGATGAATACATTCAAGAAGTAGCAGATGTTTTAGGTTTTTGTCACTGTTTGCTGGCAGCATTTGCAGTGGATCAATATTATTTATTTCACTACAATGTCTGTCCTAAATTGCCAGAGTTACTGCCCGGATTACTAGAACAAGTTCCTAACGAGGCACTAAAGCAGCAGTTAATCCCAGTAGTTGTTTCCAGTTATGGGCATCTGTATGAGGCTCTCAAACATCAACAACCTGACTGGATTCCAGAATTAGCATTGGATTTAGCCCTCAGCTTAATAGATTGGGATGATAAATCTTGGGCAAGAGGGCAAATGAACTATGCGATCGCGTCGTGGCTACAATTGCGGGGAGTGACTGTACAGTATGATGTCGGGGAGCAGGTTGTTGATACTCTACAAAGCTCTAGGGAGATGACAAATACTCTCTTGTCAGCAATGGAATCCCTGATATTTCCAACTGATAGCCAGTTGGTTGCTAAACTTAATCAATGTTTAGTCATTCTGTCCGATAATCGCAGCCTGAGTGTACTTGACGCTTGCTATCGCCGAGGGATTAGTTGTTATCAAACTGGGGATTATCAAGAAGCTATTGAATACTTCAACCAAGTAATACAGAGTAATCCTGAATGGTTAGAAGTCTACTACAACCGGGGGCTTACCTATGAAAAACTAGAGGAATACCAGTCAGCGATCGCAGATTACACCCATGTAATATGGCTGAAACCTTACGATGCTGAAGCCTACACTAAACGAGGCAATGCCTATAACCAACTGGGAAAATCTGAAAAAGCGATCGCTGACTACAACCAGGCACTTAAAATTAACCCCCATCTAGCAGAAGTGCTGAAAAACAAAAGTATGGCTCAGAGCGTGATGGCAGAGCAAAAACGTCAGGACGATCGAGAATCTAATCGCTATCATGCATTTGCGAAACTAAAAGAAATTAATGATAATATTCCCAAAAAAGGTTTGCCTGTCACACTCATCACCGGTTTTGTAGGAAGCGGTAAAACAACACTTGTCAATCACATGATTGCCAGCCATCCAGAGCTAAAATTCTTTGTGTTAGTTAATGAACTGGGGGAGACTGCTGTTGACGATCGGGCTGGAATTTGTAAAGATAAGTTAGATATCTGGACTTACCGCAATATCAAACACGACAGTCATAACAACTTCATTGATTTTATCTACCGAATTTTGGAGAGAGAATATTTGGTAGATCATCTGATTATTGAGACTAGCGGCTTAGCCGATCCTCTGCCGCTAGAATTAACTTTTCTAGATACAGAGCTAAAGGAGATGACTCATCTCAACTCTGTAATTACGATGATTGACTCAGAAAAATTTGGCTTGGAGCGATTAAAAAGCCAAGCTGCTAGAAACCAGTTTGACTACGGTGATGTGATTATACTAAACAAAACCGATAAGGCTTCAGAAGGAACAGTCAACGAACTGGAATCAGACATCCGTACCCTCAAAAAGGGAGCTAGAGTTGTACGTTGTAAATATGGTAAAGTACCATTACCGCTCATTTCTGATTGGGGATTAGAACAGATAGAAGTCAACAGCCATAACTTGGAGGATGAAAATATTTCTTTAGTTTCATTCCAGAACGATCGGCCTTTTGCCATTAAAAAATTTGAGCATTTCTTAGAAAATCAGCTACCCTCTAGTGTTTTCCGAGCTAAAGGAATCCTATGGTTTGAGGAAAGCCCAAAGTGTCATGGCTTCCACCTCAGCGGCAAGCGCTGCTCAATCTATGATGAAGACTGGAGAAATAAGCAGAAAAGCCAACTGGTGCTGATTGGTGAAAATCTAGATGCTGAATGGTTGAATTATTTACTCGAAAATTGTTTAAGTTAGGTTGGCATTGCCCACCTTCTTGAAAACCTTACAAACTCTGACAAACTCGTTTCTCGTTCCCAGACAGAGCCTTTTTCTCGTTCCCAGGCAGAGCCTGGGAACGAGAAGAAACTCGCAGCCCCTAGTATAATGCTCCTGCTCCGAAGTCAACCGTCAACAGTCAACAAACCCGGTAGGATATAATTATGCGCTACTCATTACTAAGTCGGTTTCAAGGCACATTACTAGGGGCGGCACTGGGAGAAATTTACGCTTCTCAGTACCAGCAGCAAAAGTCCGTGGCATCGTCACCGCTAAAACTGGAGGAAAGTCTAGGCGTAAACCTCGGCGTCTACCCTTGGTACTCTATCTCTCTTTTGTACGCCCAGAGCTTGATTCGCTGCGGCAAACTAGATTTAGAGGCTTGGAAGAAGCAGAAATCTCTTTTATCTTCTAAAATCGGCACTGCCAGTTGCAGCGAAGCTGCCATTGCTATGCTGCCTGTAGCGCTGTTTCTTCACGAAAATGAAGCCAAACTGCGAGATGAACTGGTGTTGGCGTCGTCACTTTGGCAGCCTGCGTCCCCAACGCCTTCTTCAGTCTTAGCTGTGGGGTATGCCTTAGCTCTTGCCCTAAAAGAAAAACTCCATCCCACCACCTTAATCCCGCAAACTTTAGCATACCTAAAGGATTCTCAAACACCTTTTGGGCAGCAGCTAGAACAAGTCCAAAGCTTTTTAGAAAATGGCAGCGGTTTAGAACAGGTTGTCAGTCAATTGTTTAAGGTTGCCCAACCTAGTACCACCCCAGTTGTCCTAGCCTTTTACTGTTTTCTCAGCACTCCAGAAGATTTCCGCCTCAGCGTCACTCGTGCCATCAGAACTGCTTACCAACCGCAAATCACCGCTGCACTCACAGGAGCATTATCAGGCGTCTATAATAGCCTCAACGGTATTCCTTTAGGATGGCGCTCTAGCAAACGTAGCGACAGTGGCGAAATCCTACAAGTGGCAGCTCACCTACTGGCAGTTTGGTCTGGTGTTTATGATACCACAACTACACAGAGCACAAAAGAAACTGCTGTAGCCGCCCCTCGTGTGATTCAGCCGCGTCAAGGCGGGTTGTAATCCCCAGGATAGATGGTGCAACCAAATGGCTACTCTACAAATAGGGTTCGTAGGGGCAATCCCCCTGTGGTTGCCCCGATATATGCTTACCCACTCTACAAATAGGGTTCGTAGGGGCAATCCCCCTGTGGTTGCCCCGATATATGCTTACCCACTCTACATATAGGGTTCGTAGGGGCAATCCCCCTGTGG
>CASBRB010000012.1 GCA_949127975.1 Oscillatoriales cyanobacterium PMM_0019
CCACAAGCAACACTGCTTCTCCGGCTAAAAGCGGTATAGCCACAAATTTTACCAAATTCAGCGGTGATTGCTGAGATATCGTGGAACTCATAATCACAACTGCTGCTACCGGACTCATAGTGCGTCCTAACTGCGCTGCCACTGCTACCAGCACCCCCAGTTGCACCGAATCTAAATTCATCGTCGCAGCCACTGGCACCAGTACATTCATCACTGCTATAGCTGGCGCACTCCCAGAACCCGTCACCCCTGCTAGGGTAAAAGGTAAAATCAGGCTGGCAAACTTCGCCTCCAGAGGACGGTTAGCTAAGGCGTTAGTCATTATCTCTATCAGTCCATTCGCTTTGATACCCTCGGTGAAAATCGTTGCCACGATAATCAGGGAGATAATGTTGGCATAAGCAAAACCCGCCCCTTCAAAAAACACTGCTGGCAGACGTACCGACTCTTTGGGCGCAGTTAACCCCGCTGCTGCCACTCCAATCAACATGGCAGCGGCAATGGACACACTATTATTAGAGAACTCTTTGGGAAACTGTACCAAAGCTGGAACTATGAACAGCAACGCCAATGGTAGCAGAGGCACTATTGCTTTAATTAGATTCAGACGAAATAACTGGCCGGACTCTGCAAAGGCTGACTCTAATTCTACTGCGGTCTTCTTGGACAAAATTAGGGCAATGAAGCAGAATACAATCAGGCTGGTGACACTTGCCAATAGGTTAACAGGCATAACCTGTGCAACAAGCTTTGCTACTGGCTGTCCGGTAAGTTCTGCCAGTTTCACCATTTCCACTGCACCTGGGTTGAATAATTCCCCTCCCATTGAGGAACCCAGCAGCAGCAGTGAACCTCCTATTATCGGCATAATGCCAACGGCTTGCAGTAATGGCATCAATACAGTCCCAACAATTGCCGCCGTGCTAGACTGACTGACGATCGCCATATTAACGATGTAAGCAGCGGTGATTCCACCTGGAATTAACAGCCATCGTCCATAACGTAGGGGAGTAAGTAGCAGGTGAGTCAGGTGCCGATCGCACTCTGTCAGCTTCAGGACATAAGCAAACCCCATCGCCGAACAAATGGGAACCACCGTCTTTTCATTCGCCATTTGTTGAGCAATGATGACGAAAAGTTGGGGAAACTTACCCGAAATTAGAAACAGCCCCGTCGCGCACAGTCCTAAACTCAACCGCACGTCAACACGCTTAAACATGAAAATGATGGCAATCGCAATAATGACGAGCGGTGCTACAATTGAAAGCATCTTTCAGTAAGCTCCTTTGGGTAAATTTTGTAGTTAGAGGAGATGTAGGGTGGCACTGCTAAAGATAGCTAGTCAAAGCTGGTTTCACCGTTGGAAAGCAGTGCCTACCTACGCTTAATAACTTTTTTTGAAGACCGCGTAGGCGGTCGCATGTACGTGCAACGTCGCGCCTTGAGGCACATTTGGTATGATTACCGACGCAGGGGCGCAAATTCGTAGCCGAATGTCCCACCGGGCCGCACCTGAACAATTACTATTGCTCCCAGGCGATCGCCCGAAGGCAAAAACTGAATTATGTCACCTGCACCCTTAGCAGAAAAACCTGGAGTTCGCAGAACTTTCTGCAACCCATCGCGGGTATCACTCTGCTGTAAAGCAGTGATGATTGCTGTCGATGCATCGTAACCCATTGCAGTTCGCCAGTTGACTTGTCCGCCCCAAAGTTGACGAGCATTTTCCAGAAATAAATTATTGGGATTAGACTGAGGATGCCAAGGCACAGCTAACACCAAATTATTCACATCTGCCTGTCCTAGTTGTAGAGTCTTGCTAGTGTACATTGCTGAACTGCTGTACAGAGTTAGCCGTCCTTGGTTTGCTCGTGCTACAGCTAGAGCCGGACCAAATCTATCTATGTGAGGTACAAGTAATAATCCCTCAGCCCCATCAGCTAGAGCCTTACTCACCACAGCGTTAGGATTGAAATTATCGGCACTGAAGTCGCAGACAGTGTTAACCAGCTTAGCGCCCTCTGCTGTCATTGCCGAGATCGTCGCATCCCGGAATGAGCGATTTTCAGGAGCTTTGGCATCGAAACAAATTGCAATATTCGTTTTGCGATCGTGCTTAACAATGTGGCGGGCGAGGGCATCAGCCATGTATCGAATACTTGGCACAGCCCGAAATATATAGTCCCCCAATCCCATTAACTCACTAGCGGAACTGGTTGGTGTAATCATTACCAGTCCTGCCTGCTGATACACAGGCGCAGCGGCTAGAGAAGCACTGCTGGCATTGTGTCCCACTACCCCAAGAATCTGGGAGTTTTTAACTAATTCAGCAGCAATCTTTCGGGCAATTTCCGGGTCATTCTCATCATTAACAATTACCACACGTAGCAAAAATCCGTTGATACCCCCATGACGATTTACCTCATCTTGGGCTTGTGCCACCCCTCTCAAAATCTCTTGTGCTACATTCAGATTGCTGCCAATTGGCACAACGACAGCAATTGTGTAAGATCTGCGATCTCCAATTAAGGCATTATTCCGGTAAATCAACGTTTCCGGGTCATTGCGATCTTGCTGTAAAGATGACTCGAACTGCGCGATCGCACCTCTGTAATCCCCCGATGCTAAAGCCTGAACTCCCGCTTGCTTCTGTGGCGTAGCTGATGCCGTTACTAAGATTTTGTCCCCGGAACTGATCCGGTTTTGCAGATATTCGGTACTA
>CASBRB010000013.1 GCA_949127975.1 Oscillatoriales cyanobacterium PMM_0019
CTCCTACCCACCCCCAGCCCCTCCCAGGAGGGGAGCAGGGAGAAGGGGAGAAACGGACAGTACTGTCAGATTTTTGATAAAGATACAGCCGGGTTGTAAATAGGCGTATAACCTGGTAGAACACGCACACTTGATTCAGTCACCCTTAGGGTTATTGAAAGTCGCACTTGCCCAGTGGTGTTACGAATCGATCGATGCAAAAGTTTTTCTGTAAAAAGTACGAATTGACCCGGACGAAGAATTACGGGTATAGCTTGTTTTTCCACATTTTCCGTTAGCTTTAAAAAATGATTACCACTAAAAGGATCTGTCATTTGCCCGGAGCAGTTACTAGGTAGGTAATTAGTAGGTATGTACTCAAAACCATTAAATTCATTCACTTCTGTTAGAGCAATATAAACATTTATGCTTTTACCAGCACCTTCTAGTAGTTTTGGATATGAGTCTTGATGCCAAAATGGTATTAGTTGCTGAGACGGATAATTAGCCCAAATTTCTGAGCGCCACAACACTAAATCTTCACCTAAATACTCTTTTAACTTTTGCAGCAATAGCTCATCCTGACATAACTGCCAAACTACAGCCGAATCAAGATGCCTTTCCATAAAAAATTCTTGTTTAACAAATTGTATTAAAAAAAGTAATAAAGAACCAAATTGACATTTACCAATCAGCTTAGCCAGATTAATTACTAATAATTTTATAGGAAATTTTGGTAAGACTTGCTTAGCAATATTTTTAGCTACATCAGCAATTTCATTACTGTCTAAGGCAAGACAATAGGGTCCCCAGATTCCATCAATGCTATCATAGTTTATGGAAACTTTACTTTTCTGTTGGTCGAATCCAGTCCACAGACAGCTTCGTTCCCAAAGTTCTTGAGCCAGTTTTACATCCTGCGCTACCTTAGATAAAGGTATCTCTCGCGCTCGACGATCGAAGAACTTACCACTAATACCTTCCATCTCAGACGCAGTGGCACAAATAAGCGTACTGTAAGCACCCTCTTCAGGCGAAATACCAAACCCAAAGTATTTGCTCAAGCGGTGCCATATAGTTATGTTGGATTGCACAAATCCTGGATGAACCGCATTAACAGTCACATTCGTGTTGTTTAGTTTTCGTGATAGTTCAGTTGTGAATAACAACAGGCAAAATTTGGAAATGCTATAAAGTTCAATAAAGTTCAAGGGAGTTTTTTTAAGCAAAAGCTCCCAGTTTATAGATTTTGGGCGTAGCGCCAAATCAGAAGAAACGATGATAATTCTGCTTGGAGCTGAATTTTTTAACTTTGGCAGCAACAGGGTAGTTAGCAGAAAGTGCCCTAAATAGTTAGTTCCCCAAATTAATTCAAAACGCTCTTGTGTTAGTCCGGTTTTATTAAAAATGCCAGCATTATTTACTAAAATATGGAGAGGAAGATTCCTTTGCTCGAATAGCTGAACAAAAGTTCGTACTGAGTCTAGAGAGGCAAGATCGAGGGGAAGGAATTCAATATCTGCATTACCACTAACAAGGCGAATGTAATTGACAGCTCGCGCTGCTTTCCTACCGGAACGACAGGCAATAAATACATGGGCACCCGATTTGGCTAAACCTACTGCAGTCATTAAACCTACACCAGAGTTGCCGCCAGTAACTATGCATACTTTTTGTGGTCGATCGTAATTCATTTGGCTTCAATTTCATTTAAAACAGATTACGCTAAGTAAAAATCATCACTTGATTCTAAAAATTTTATTAGTAAAGATTGGCGTTGTGGACATAATCCTTACACTCGACTTAGTTTTATGGTAAACTATCGCTTATAAGTTTGTCAAGAGTTGACGGCTTCAGGTGCCGCGCCATGCACTGAGCGTAGTCGAAGTGTCGCCCTACATCCACCGGATGAATCGCGGTGGCTTTGGGCTTCCCGGTCTACTTTAGATAAAATAAGGCTCTTCAGTAGCAGAGTGATAAGAAAATTTTATATAATTGAGAGTCCTTTGAGGATAAGCGTTGTAGCGTTGTAGGTTGGGCAACCACAGGGAGATTGCCCCTACAAAGTTGGATTTCGCTCTGCTCAACCTTTCTTCTAATGCAACAGATGCTGGAGTTCTTACGGCTAACGCCGTCCGCCTAGGGCGAAGACAGTGCAGGGCGGGCACGGCGTCGCCGACGCTACTACAAACTTAAGTTGGTAGTAAGCACTGAGCGAGCTAAAATTATAGTTGTAGTTAAGTAAGAGCAAATACCCGTTTGAGTTACGATAATACCTGCAAGTATTTAGCCGAACTGTACCCAGTAGATTTTGTGCGCTGGCTTTTAGCACTGGAACCCAGGGAAATAGAGGTACTGAAAACTGAGCTAAATTTAGAGCCAATTCATGCTGATGCGGTAATTTTTTGGCTAATTGGTAATATAATTCTGCACATCGAATTTCAAACTATAACTCTATCTACTCCCTCAATTCCATTACGGATGCTGGATTATTCGGTGCGCTTGAAGCGGCGATACGGATTGGCTGTGGTGCAGGTAGTAATTTTTCTCCAACCTACGACTAATCCGGTGGCTTTTACTGAGGAATACCGAGACGAGACAACCGTTCATCGCTACCCTTGTGATTCGCTTATGGGAACAAGAGTCAGCCCCATTTCTGGCTAATCCTGCACTGTTACCTTTAGCTGTTTTAACCAAAACAGATTCACCTCGAACTCTGTTGGCACAAGTTGCGGAACGAGTTGCTAGCATTCCGAATATAGAGGAGCGACAAAATCTGGCTGGTTGTACAGAAATTTTAGCAGGTCTGCGGTTTGACAAAGATTTAATTCGTCAATTTCTCCGGGAGGATATGATGCGAGAGTCTGTAATTTATCAGGACATTTTACAGCAGGGAGTTCAGCGAGGAAAACAGGAGGGAATACAGGAGGGACTAGAGGAGGGACTACAGCAGGGACTACAGCAGGGACTACAGCGGGGGGTTCAGCAGGGAATACAGGAGGAAGCTATTTCTTTGGTATTACGCTTGGCTTCTCGACGCTTCGGCGAAGTTGATTCATCTTTGAGGGAGCGGGTGCGACTCTTATCTGTTGAACAATTAGAGGCGTTGGCAGAAGCACTATTTGATATGTCTCAACTCGCTGATTTAGTGGCGTGGTTGTCATCAAATAGCGAGAGAAATTAGGGCTTGTTTGTTGGCATTCATAGTTAGACTGTCATGCTGTTCTTGAAAAACCCGGTTTCTTTAAGAAACCGGGTTTTTACACGAAAGGGTTTTTAGCTCAGATTGTAAATTATTGACTGATGCCCTAGCCCTATCAATGCGTTTTTTTGGATTGCCAAAAAATAGGTAATCTAGATCGTTGAACTATGAACCAAGTAGCCGAGCGATCGGTTATGATGGTTTTTCTCCATCTTGGCGCACTTTTTCGATAAATTCAGGATAACTGTCAAGGTCATCTAACGACTTTAATGGCGGCATTTTTATCCAATTTCCTTGTGACTTTGACCTTTCTATATAAGCACTGATAACTTCATTATCATCTCGATGTTCGAGTAGATAAGAGCGTAATTCTTTAAGACTCATTTCATTAAAGTTGGGTTTCATGTCTTGAATATCCATTCACCATTAGGGTAGATCAAAATTTCTATTTCTTCACCAGCCAAAATGTACAGATTACCAGTAGGCCGATCCAAGCATACCAAATAAAGAGGTCGGTACAGCATTGTTAATCTTTGACAAAGAAGAAAGCACTGTAATGTTTGCGTTGCTGTAGGAATAATTGATGCTCCTCGATACTCTTTGATTATCTATTTTACATAAGAACGGTGGTCTGCGCCTGTCAATGTGTTATTTATTTCTCGTCTTCTCGTTCCATCGCAAGAGAGGGAACGAAGCCTTCAAGCTCAGCCTAAGATAAAAGGGCAACCACGGGGGATTGTCCCTACACTCAGCACCGGGGAGGCAGAGCCTGGGAACGAGAAATCATCGATTTTACGATCGCTTGCAGGGGTTTTCCTCTCCTAGCGACACTACCAGATCCCGGAAATGTTAAAATTGCTGTATCTGGCAGTAACTCATAGCAATACCGAGTTGCACTCAAATAGATAATTCTTTACGCTTGACAAGCCCTATGAAACAGATTTTGGTAGTAGATGATTCGGCAACGATGCGACACATGGTAATGGCGTCATTGCACGACTTAACAGACGTCGATTTCCATGAAGCGAGTAGTGAGCTAGAAGCGATCGAACATTTAGCGCTTGCAGCTATAGATTTGATGATTCTAGATTTAAATATGCCGGATATGCACGGATTGGAAGTGCTGAAATTTGTGCGCGGGCACCATAATTATCAAAATATTCCCATTATCGTATTGACAACTAGAGGCGATGAATCCAGCCGAGGGGCAACACTAGAGGCAGGGGCATCATGCTATCTCACCAAACCTTTTGAACCAGGTGAAATCGCCCATAGAGCAGACAGTTTATTGAAGAGTTTTGCAGGTTAACTTTGGAATATCATGTCCAATTCTTTTGATGATGACAATTTATTTGCTGAATTTTGTGATGATTATTTTGCCGAATGTGAAGAGCATTTAACAATTGTTCGTCGCGGACTCTTAGCACTTGATAATTTTGTTAATCAACCACAGGTCGCGAGCTCACTGCTGGAAGAACTTTTTCGCAGTTTTCATTCCCTGAAAGGAATGTCGGGAATGATTGGCGTGAAAGAGGCAGAGCAAGTAGCCCATGAAATGGAAAGTTATCTGCGGGCGCTACGAGAGCAGCAAGTTATCCTCAGTCAAGCTGGCGTTGATGCGCTGATTGCAGGTACGAAGATGCTGGAGCAGATACTTGCCATGCGCCAAAGTAAACAGCCAGCGCCGGATATCGAATCTGTAATTAAACAAATTGCAGCGGTAGTTGTGGCGACTGGTGCTGGTACATCTGCTGCCGTGAATTCCTCTGCTCATCTAACGCTAAAACCAGCACAAATAGCACAGCTCAATGCTGCCGTTCAAAGTGCCAAACAAGTCTGGCTGTTTGAATTTACTCCCGTATCCACTTTAGCTGAAAGAGGAGTAAATGTCAATAAAATTCGCGATCGGCTACAACAGAATGGAGAATTAATTCACGCTGCACCCCGCATCCTAACTACGGGAGGCATTATCTTTGATTTTGTCGTCGCCAGTGACGCTTCCGAAAGTATCTTTGCCAGTTGGGAGAATGACGGCATAACCTACACTCCGTTTGAGCTAAATTCACCAGCGGAAACTGAAAATTCGGCGCTCTCACCCAATACTGTCCCTCTCCTACAAGAAGAAGGGAGTCCGACGCTGGGGGGGTTAGGTTTGCCCCGACAAAATTCTCTGCCCAGTGCTGCCCCGACAACATCCAATGTAGTGCGCGTGGATTTAGCAAAATTAGATGACTTAATGCGGATGGTTGGTGAACTGGTAATCAGTAGAGCGCGTCTGGAAGATAACCTGAAGAAGATCGAAACCTTAGTCCCTGTCACCGAATTAAGGGCACTGCGAGAAACCAACCTCACCCTAGGGCGGCAACTGCGCGACTTACGCCAGGGTGTGATGCGGGTGCGCTTGGTGCCGATTAGTGAAATTTTTGCCCGGATGCAGTTCGTTGTCCGCGATATTGCCAAGGAGAGTCACAAGAAGGTTACATTAGAACTAAGTGGTCAGGAAACGGAAATAGATAAATTTCTCGTCGAACGAATGATGGACCCTTTGCTGCATCTGGTGCGTAATGCAGTGAGTCATGGCTTGGAATCTGAAGACGAGCGTGTGCGTAATGGTAAATCGCCTCAAGCTAAGCTTGTCCTGCGTGCTGCCACAGCAGGAGAAATGGTGGTGATTGAAATTGAAGATGACGGGCGTGGTGTTGATATAGAATGCATTACTGCCAAAGCACGCCAGTTGGGATTAATTGCTGCTGATGCCACCCTCGACATTAACAAAGCTCTAGAAATCATCTGCTCTCCTGGCTTTTCCACTCGCGAACAAGCGGATTTAACCAGTGGGCGCGGTGTGGGTATGGCAGTTGTCAAAAATACCGTGTTGGAATTGGGGGGCTTACTGACACTAGATTCCCAACCTGGAGAAGGTACGCGCTTTACGATTCAACTGCCTTTAACGCTGGCTATAGCTGATGCGCTGATTGTCAAGGCTGGTGGGCAAACCTTCGCAGTGCCCCTGGCTGTAGTGCGGGAAGTGATGGAAATACAGTCCTTAAAAGTGACTGCCCTAGAAAACAACGAAATTATTTCCTATCGTGGCAATGTCTTGCCCCTGTTGCGGTTGACACGACTGTTTCAGCTACCAGTATGCTCTAATTCTAGCATGGCTGTGTTGGTAGTTGGCACTGGATCGAGTGCAGTTGGCATCGCGGTCGATCGCATTCTCAATCAAAGGGAAATCGTCGTGCGATCGCTCACCGATCCCTTTGTCCAAGTTCCGGGTATCTCCGGGGCAACTGAACTGGGGGATGGGCGAGTGGTGTTGATTATCGATGCTAGTGCTTTATTTCAGTTATCCCAACTGCTAATATTTTCAACTCCCCATCATCCAAATGCCACCAATAACGGCAATGGGGCGAAAAAACAACCTCAAGCCAGCACATTTTTTTGTTAGGATGTGAAGCAGATGATAGATAGCCACAATGGTTCTGAACCATTCATTCTTTTTGAACTTGTAGGTACAACATATGCACTACGCAGTAAGTTTATCCAGCAGATGGAGA
The DNA here is from genome assembly GCA_949127975.1 of Oscillatoriales cyanobacterium PMM_0019. GTDB lineage: Bacteria > Cyanobacteriota > Cyanobacteriia > Cyanobacteriales > CASBRB01 > CASBRB01. The sequence continues at coordinate 6,739 of CASBRB010000013.1, forward strand.
TGATTGAACAAATCACGCCTGTACCCAACGCTCCCCATTTTGTTGAAGGGGTAGTTTTTTCTCGCGGTCAGGTAGTTCCTACTGTTAATCTTCGGGCTAGATTTGGGTTCGAGAAAATTCCTTACGATGTTCGGACACGCCTAATTGTTATTCATACAGATAACCGTACTGTAGGCATAATTGCTGACACAGCTCGTGAATTTATATCGATTCCAGTAAATGCAATTAAACCCCCACCTGACGGGATTTCTGGTTTGAGTGGCAAATATTTGGAAGGCATTGTCACATTGGGCGATCGCATGGTGTTAATTCTCAATCCTGATGAGCTTCTCAAGACTGACTTTTAATTTTAAACTGAGGTAAATTCCATGTCTGTTTTTGACCTAGCAATTCTGGCAATAGCAGTTTTTACTCTGGCAACTGTGGTGGCGACTATACTTTCACGTAAGTCTAAGAATAAATTAAATTTAGTTAATGAAATTTCCCGCGTTCGTGGTGAAGCTGAAAAAGTGACACAGTCGGCAGAGGAAATTTCGGGGATTGCCGATCGAATAACAGAGGGTGCCCAACTCCAAGTGCTCGAGCTCGATGAAACACTTAGCGGCACCAACCAAATGGCAGCCTCCCTAAAAGAAACCGCAACTCAAGCTGAATCAGTTGCTACCTCGGCAGAACAATTAGTTTCATCTGTCAACGAGCTGGCGGCATCCATCGAGCAAATTACAGGTAACACGGTGGATTTAGCTACAGGAATTACCCAAACTGCTGCTGCTATAGAAGAGAGTAGCGCATCAATCCAAAGTGTGAATACGATCGCGCAAGAAATGGCAACTTCTGCCATCCAGGTAACTACTTCTATCAACGCGATGGCAGCCTTGAGCAAGAGTGTCAATCGCGATACCGAAACTTTAAATACGTCGATTAACGAAACAGCCGTCTCCTTGGAAGAATTAAACCGTTCCATCAGCGCAGTTCAAGGCAACTCGGATGACTTAGCGGCTGCTGCCGAAGAAACCACTGCTTCGATTAACGAAATGGCAGCATCGATTGAGGAAGTTTCTGCAACCACTGAAAAATTAGCAGTGACAATAGAAGAGGCTTCAACTTCTATTGAGGAAACAGGGCGTTCTATCAATGGGGTAGCGCAGAACGCCGAACGAATTACCGAAGCAGCAGCGGGTTCTGCTACCAGTGCCGAAGAACTCGATCGCTCTATCGGGTCTGTCAGCGCTATAACTAAAAAAGCTGATGAAATCACCCGTCGAGTAGCGCAGGATGCCTTATCAGGCGGTTCTGCTGTCCAACAATCTATTCAGGGGCTTAACCGAGTGCGGGAATCGATGGTACAGTCGGCAGAAGTTGTCCGAGAAATGGGCAAGCGTACTGATGAAATTAGCAGCATTGTAGTTACGATTAACTTGATTGCCGAACGTACTAATTTGCTTTCTCTAAATGCCTCCATCGAAGCTGCCCGTGCTGGAGATGCAGGGCGTGGCTTTGCAGTAGTTGCCGAAGAAATCCGCAATTTGGCAGATCGTGCCGCCCAAGCGACTAATGATATTGCCACGATCATCAAATCTTTGCAAGCAGTTGTGCAAGAAGCTATTACCACATCGAATGAAGGGGTGCGCGTTGCCGATGAAAGCAGCCGTCTGGCTGAAAACGGAGTAAATGGATTAAAAACTATCATGGGAGGAATAGAAGAAACAACCCAACTGGTAAGTCAAATTGCCCGTGCATCTGAGGAACAAAAGCTTGCTGGACAAAATGTTGTCAATATAGTAAAAATAACAGCCGAACAAGCCAAAGAAGTCGCATCTGCCACGGGAGAACAAGCGAAAGCTGTCCAAAGTATCGTTCAAGCTACTGTTCAAATCCGGAAAGTTACACAGCAGGTAACTCAGGCGATGAATGAACAATCTCGTGCTGCTCGTGATGTGTTCAAAGCCGCAGCAAATACTACCTCTATCGCCAGTCAATTGCGCAGGGCAATGTTAGAACAATCCGACGGCACCAAGCAAATTTTGCAAGCAACAGATTCAATCAGGAAAGTTGCTGCTACTACTGCCCGTGCTATTGCCGAACAAGTAATAGCAAACGACCAAATTTCTCAAGAATCAGAACGATTGGGGCGTTTAATTACCAATGTTTCTAAGGCGATGGGTGAACAAGCGACTGCGGCTAATCAAATCAACAATACTGTAGAAAGTATGCGCCGTCAATCGGATCAAATAGCCAAAGGAATGACCGAACAAACCCGGGCTATTAAAGAAATTAATCCGGTTTCCCAAAACATTGTCAAACAGATTGCTGCGATCGCACAGGCAAATCAGGAACACTCTACAGTTTCAGCTTCAATTCTTGACTCTTTGGCAGACATTCGGCGGGTGAGTGAAAGCAACCTCAACGGGGTGCAAGAAACTAAGCGTGTCACTGCTAGTTTGGTGGGACAAGCTAAAACCTTAACTGCCAGCCCCAGCTTGTAGGGGCAAACCCCCCGTGGTTGCCCCTCTATATGCCCCCCATCGCCCAACCGTGAAACCATGTCCGACTCCAACCCAAACATCAGCATTCTCATAACCGACAGCCAACTAATTGTACGTTCGTGGGACGCTTGGCTCTCATATGCCACAGGAATAAAATCTGAACAAGCGTGCGGACAAAAGTTAACTACCATTATCCCGGATTTGGAAACACGGGGTTTGTTGCAGCGATTCCAACAGGTACTTAGAGAAGGAGTGATTGAAACCCTAGCGCCAACTTTTCATCATTATTTAATTCCCTGCTCGCCCTTGAAGCCTTCTGGGCATTTTGAGTATATGCAACAGTGGGTGACAATTTCACCATTACGAGAAAACTCCCGGATTGTTGGTACAGTAGTTACTATCGAGGATGTTACCGCCCGACTGGAGCGCGAAAGGGATTTAGCCAAGCAGCTTGCTAGCTCAAATGAGGACGAACGGTTGCGTGCTGCCCAATTGCTGACGACAGAAAAAGAGCCAGAAGATGAACAAACCCTGGTTAAGGCAATGGGGGATGAAAGTTGGCGCGTGCGACGGCAGATGGTAGATGGCTTGGCACTGCGGGGCGGGAAAGAAACGACTGCTACTTTGCTGCGAACCTTGCGGGAGCAACACCGAAATGTGGGAGTTTTGAACAGTGTACTACAAGTAATAGCACTGAGCAAGACAGATACTGTATCGGCGCTGATTGAATGTTTAAACGATCCTGATGAAGATCTACGCATTTATGCGGCACTAACATTAGGAGAGCAGCAAGATATCAGGGCAATTCCCGCTTTGATTAAGGCGCTAGCAGATCCGAATGTGAATGTACAGTATCATGCGATCGATGCTTTGAGTCAGTTACGAGCAGTTGAAGCGGTGGATGCTCTGACAGCGCTGGCTGAGTCGGGCAATTTCTTTGTCGCCTTTCCTGCTATCGAGGCTTTGAGGCGGATTGGTAATCCCGCTGGCGCACATCGTCTAGTACACTTACTCGAAGATAAAATGCTTCGCCAACCTGCGGCTAAAGCTTTGGGTGAACTGGGTGATGAAGAAATAGTAGCAAAACTGGTGAATTTTTTGAATACAGGCACCGTACCAGTACAGCTACTCGCCACTATCCTCGCCACTCTGTACCAGCGCTATGAAAAAGTCTATCGGGAAGGTAATCAGATTGCCGATATAGTAAATCAGACCATTACGCCTAGTGGTACTCAAAACCTACTTCAGGCGCTCAGGGAAAACAACGAACTCAGCCATAGCGTGCTAATCCTGAGTTGGCTGGAGGGTGAGGCAGTGGAAAGAGCAATAACGCAGTTGTTAAATAACCCGACTACACGGGAGTTGGCAGTAACAACTCTAGTGCGTTACGGGACACGAGTGAGTAAGTTTTTGATCGAACAACTGCAAGCCGAGGATTTGGAAACACGTCGGGCGGCAGTTTTCACTTTAGGAAAGATTGGCGATACTCGTGCAGTGCCAGCACTGACGGCGTTGTTGAAAACCGATCCAGAATTAGTAGTTACCTCGGCAGAGGCACTAGCCCAAATTGGGGATAACCGCGCCTTCGAGTCGTTGCTCGGTTTAATTGGCTCTAGGGAATCCGCAGTACGTACTGCTGCGATCGCTGCCCTCAATTCTATAGGTCATCCGGACATGGAATCGCGCATTATAACATACTTGGGCGATCTAGATGCCTTA
>CASBRB010000014.1 GCA_949127975.1 Oscillatoriales cyanobacterium PMM_0019
CACAGGGTGATGTTGGGTTTCGTTCCTCAACCCAACCTACAATTATTAGTAGCTGTAGGTTGGGTTGAGCGATAGCGAAACCCAACATAAACCCACAGGGGTGATGTTGGGTTTCGTTCCTCAACCCAACCTACAATTATAGCTGGCATATAGGGCAACCCACTTGGGGATTGCCCCTACGAACCGCTTAGATATTCTTCAAGTTCTCAACTGCACGGGCATAATCAGATAAGTCATCTTCAAACCACCCAAAGGAGTCAAAATTACTGGATTACTTGCTTCATTCAATTGAAGTTGTATCTCATTAGACGGAATAGCCTTCAAACCCTCCATTAGATACTTCAAGTTGAAGGCGATCTCCATATCATCTCCGGAAATTTGCGCTGCCATTGACTCGCGCCCACTGCCAACCTCCTTAGCATCTACAGACAGAAACAACTCCTGGTTCAGGCTGTCCATAGTAAACTTCACCAGATTATTTTTTTGATCGGTGAATACACCAATCCGTTCTAGAGCGCTTAACAATTGTCGCCGATCCATAGCCACTTGTCGCTCAAACTCGCGCGGAATTAACAGGCGATAGTTAGGATACTGCCCCTCTAGAGTACGGCTAGTTAGACGTTGCTCGCCTAATTGAAATACTACTTGCCCTTGCTCAACATGGACGGCTACCGACTCAGCCAACTGGCGCATCCCTACCATCCGTTCCAGTTCCCTTAGTGCCCTAGCGGGAACTGTTACCGAAAATTCTTCTATGTCGCTTTCAGGTTGAACCTCGGAGGATCTGTCTGTATCCTGATAACTGGTTTCGACAACAGCTAAACGGTGTCCGTCGGTGGCCGCAAATTCTAAACTATCTTTCTTGACTATCAGGTGGACTCCTGTAAGTACTTGCTTAGTTTCGTCGGCGCTAGTGGCAAATAATGAACCCTGCAATCCTTTAATCAGTGCGGCTGTGGGAAGTTGGGTTACTTCACTATTGCTCATCACAGGCAGCTCTGGAAACTCTTCTGTACTCATGCCTCTAACTTGGTAATGTCCTGAGGAGGAGCGCAATATGCAGATTGTTTCCCCCGCTTCCGAATCTATAGTGATTTCTCCTTCTGGCAGACGGGAAACAATATCGGTTAACAGCTTGGCAGGTAAAGTGAGTTCGCCTTCTTCTTCAACTGTTGCCGCAAACTTAGTTTGGATGCCTAGGCTGAGATCGAAACCTGTCAGGCTTACTTGCTGAGTTTCTTGATTGGCTTCGAGTTTGACGTTCCCTAACACTGGATGAGTCGGGCGCGATGGCACTGCTCGGCTAACTAGGGAAAGGTTGGAATTTAAGTTACTTTGGGTGCAAACCAGTTTCATGGTGTGAAGCTTCAGATTATAGAGTCATTGCTGTGGAAAATGTGGAAAAAGTTAGCGAACCCCTGCTGTAGTATGTTTCGCAGATCACAAACCTGTGGAAAAACTGTGGGAAAAGTGTGAATTTTTCCACAATGTATTTACACTTAACCAGCTTTGATGGGGCTCTTTCACAGGTTTTCCACAGAAACTAAACTTTTTCCACAGGAAAAATAGCTGCTTTAGTTAAGTGTTAGCACTCTGAGGGCATCACTTAGCTGACGTAGCGTTTGCGCCACATCGGGATCGCTATCTCGCAGTTGAGCAACCTTTTCACAACTATACATCACGGTAGTGTGGTCTTTCCCTCCAAACTCTTCCCCAATTCTCGGTAGGCTAAGAACGGTGTGCTGGCGCATCAAGTACATACCGATTTGTCGCGCCCAGCTAATTTCTCGGCGGCGAGAATGGCTTTTCAAATCTTCAATAGACAGTTTAAACGCTTTTGCTATTGTCATCAAGATCGCTTCTGGAGTAGTCTCTACCTTTTCATTTGAGGGATTTAAAACTGGCGCGATATTTTCTACAGTCATGGGCAAACCAGAAATCGAAATGTAAGCGATCGTCCTAATCAAAGCTCCCTCTAATTCCCGAATATTTGAGGTGTAATTAGTGGCAATATATTCAATTACTGCTTTTGGTAATCGCACATTTTCGTACTCTGCTTTTTTTTGCAGAATTGCCATTCGGGTTTCCAAATTGGGGCGCTGAATATCGGCAATTAATCCCATAGAAAAACGCGAACAGAGGCGCTCCTGTAAGCTGGGGATTTGTTTAGGTGGGCGGTCTGAAGCCAAGACAACTTGCTTGCCTGCTTCGTGTAAAGTGTTAAAGGTGTGAAAAAATTCTTCCTGGGTGTACTCTTTACCTTCAATAAATTGAATGTCATCAACTAACAGCACATCTGCCGCCCGGTAATGTTCTCGGAAGCTTTGCATACTGTCTTTACGAATTGCTGAAATTAAGTCATTAGTAAATTGTTCAGTGGAAACATAAAATATTTTAGAATCTGGATAAATTTCTAATCGATAATGACCGATCGCCTGCATTAAGTGAGTTTTTCCTAATCCGACACCCCCGCACAAAAATAGTGGGTTAAATTCTCGCCCAGGATATTCAGCTACTGCCAGAGAAGCAGCGTGAGCCATGCGATTATTGGGACCAACCACAAAGCGCGAGAAAACATATTTAGGATTCAACTCTGTTGGTTTGGGAGGGTGGCTGGATGTATGATCTGGAATACTGTTTTCAATAGGTACTGCCCAGGAAAGTTCGCCGTCAGTGATAAGAGAGGTTTCATCCCCTTTGTCTATGGTAATGTGGATTTCCACTGGCTGCCCTAGAATATCTTCCACGACATCGCCAATGGTTTTGATGTAATACTTCTGTAACCAATTCCGGGCAAAGGGGTTGGGAGTGGCAATCATTAAGCAGTTATTTTGCAACTGAGTTGCGTTGGCAGTCTTAATCCAGGTTTCAAAAGTGGGGCGACTCAGTTGTAACTGTAGACGCTCCAGTACCTGGCTCCAGAGTTGTTCAAGGGAAATTTCCACGCCTCACCTCCAGCGCTAACTTTGATGTTCTGCCTGCGATCGGAGCAGAATGGTATTATCCATTCTGACAAAAGTTGCGAACGCAGATGAACGCAGATGAACGCAGATACATCCATATTCATCTGCGTTCATCTGCGGCAAGCCAAATTTTATATCAAAAATGGTTTTATTAGTTTGGGAAGTGCTTTAGAAATCTGTCCTGGAAAAACTCATGATTTATCAGATAAGATTTTTAAATTAGCCAGGACTTACGCAGACTGGGCATATATAGGGGCAACAACAGGGGGATTGCCCCTACGAACGCTATATATAGAGGCAGTGCGTAAGTCCTGATTGAGTTAAGAACTAAAATATATAGGATATCGAAAATTAAGGTATAGCAATGGCGCAAACAGCTTCAACTATGTTGCCACTAGGCACTCAAGCCCCGGCTTTTCATCTGCCGGACGTAGTATCTGGGAAAACACTATCACTGGCAACTTTTGCGGATAAGCAGGCATTGCTGGTGATGTTTATATGTCGGCATTGTCCATTTGTCAAGCACGTACAGGCAGAACTAGCCCAGATTGGCAAAGACTATGCTGGCAAAAATATTGGCATTGTCGCTATCAGTGCCAACGATGCCACCAAGTATCCGGACGACGCCCCAGACAAGCTCAAGGCAATGGTTCAAGAACAGGGATTTACTTTCCCGGTCTGCTACGATGAATCTCAGGAAACCGCGAAAGTTTACACTGCTGCTTGTACTCCAGATTTTTTCCTCTTTGATGCTGATAAGAAACTGGTATATCGGGGGCAGTTGGATGACAGTCGCCCTAGTAATGGCAAGCCCGTCACTGGTAAAGATTTACGCGCTGCGATCGATTCCGTGCTGGGCAAGGAGCTAGTTAACCCAGAGCAGAAGCCCAGTATCGGCTGCAATATCAAGTGGAAACCTGGTAATCAGCCAGCCTACTTTGGTCATTAGTCACTAAGTGACGTTCTCCCCCACTAACTCTGACGGTATAGTGGGGGATTCAAAGATAGAATATCCATTACTAACAGAGTAATCTATCTCTAAATTTTCACAGTTCAACGGGTGAGTATTCTCTAG
>CASBRB010000015.1 GCA_949127975.1 Oscillatoriales cyanobacterium PMM_0019
ATCCTCTAGCCCTCCCTGTGCAGAAACCATGAGTCCCACGGCATGGTAAATAATATAACATTTTTCTATATAGTGTCAATGCTTATATTGATCGGCATTCCTCTCCCGCTAACCCTGTCTGGTCTAGTCGGGAGACCCCTGCCGACAATTCAGTTGGATTCAACCACCCTGCTAACTTAGCTGAAAAGAGGGGTAATCAAGCCAGATTTGGTATGATGGATTTGTTGGGTTTCGCTTCGCTCTACCCAACCTACAATCGTGACTTCTAATGCGGTTTATGGGGGATAGCATCCTGCTGGTAGTTCGCCAGAACATCTAAAGCCTAAGCTCTCCGCGCCTACGTCCTTCGGACGGGCTTCGCCAACAGGCGTTCGGCCCAAAAAAGGTACAGTGGCTGGTGAGCAATTAATCTTAATGTCGGCTGGTGTCACTCCGCTTTTTGTCACCAGGTTAATCTCACACAACTTGGTGATAACATAACTTTGAGAGTCTGAACTTGGTCCTTGCCATTTTGCCTGTAAGTTCAATTTATAATTGGAACCGTTGCACGATACTTTAGATTCAAAGTGCCAGTAATTATCTTCCTCAGCCTTAGAAAGTTCTTTTCGCGCTTGCTGCCAAATGGCGATTAAATCCTTTTCCTGCTTTTGTCGTTGGACGTCTGAGCAGGGGTGATTATCCAGCTTTGGCAAATACGCTGGCATCATGTTTAGAATTTCAGCTCCTCTAGGCGTCAATTGCTGTTGAGTTTTTAAGTTGATGACGAAGGCACTTTTGCTAAAATTATCTTTATCTGCTAGTAGGGTGGGATATTGATTTAACCAGTTTTGTAGCACAAAATAAAAATGAATCCAGCAACTGATGAGCAGATGGTATCCAAATAAAATCACCAGTTTTTGGCGAGATGCCTTGGGCGGAATTCTCCATTTTATCCCTTTTTCAACAAATTCAGGCACGGCAGCAATGATAGCTGAAAATATCGGCCAAAATACTAAACCTACTCCTGACTTTACATTTGTCCAGCCGCCAAAAATAAAAATACAGGTTAAAGCGCCAGTAATCCAAGGGCTTAACGAAACAAAACCTATGTACAGATGATGGTACTCTGTTCCCCACCACACTCCTAAAATTAAAAATATCCATCCCCAAAATGCCACAAAACTTCTGACTTGATCGGTGGCTATAAGTGATACGAGCCAAGAAACTATACTGAGTAAAATCAGTGTTTGCCAAGAAAAAGCTTTTGGAGGGGTGAGTAATTTTTTCAGCCATTTCCAGAAATCAATTATAAAATTCACGGTGCCACGCTTCGCGAAACTGAATCTAGGAGATTTTAACCGAAATAGAAATATCCCATTCCAAATCTGGGTATCAAAATGGAGAATTAGAGAAAAAAGCCTGTAGTAATAACATTAACACAATCCCGATGTGACTAGCAATGTGGGCAAGGAAAACTATTTTGGGTTTAGTTAAATTTAAATATAACTCATAAAATCTTAAATCTGTATTATTACGTTCAAAAAGAGGTGTGCGCTGGGTGCTTAATAGTTCTTTGTCTAGTAATAAGTTAGCCAAGGAACTGAAAACTAGATATTTCACCAAAAAGCCCATAAAAAAATAAACCACTACTGCTACAAAAAGGAAGATAATAAAATCAGCAGAATCAGGTTTGTAAAAGTGATTGAAGAAGATATAACTAATCAGTTGGACTCTTATAGAAGTGGATAGTAACGGCTCCATAAAAAAAAAGTCAACCAGCCCACAATGGTTGAGAGTAAATTCATTGAGGTAGCATACTTAACGCTGGTTGGGCGACTTAGGTATAATAGCCGATGTAAGATGAACGATTCGAGAGCGATCGCTATCAGCAATAATAAAATCTGAAAGAAAATTGTCCGTAATGGCAAAACCGCTTCATGCATCTGGTTATCTGTCCCCTACACTGTAATAATTATTTGCCCTTCCCATTCCATACCTCTGAGGGTTAAACTGCAATAAGTAAGATTCTAGATCGCTTGGTGGCAAAGATGGGCATGACAAGGACTGGCATCGGTATTCGCACAGCATCGATGCGTGCTGAACGTCTCGTTGGTCAAATTCATGTTTATGATGGTGCTGGTAAGGGGAAGTCTCAGGCAGCGCTAGGTGTGGTGTTGCGCTCCATTGGCTTGGGAATTAATAGTTCCTGGGATACGCGGGTGCTGCTGTTGCGCTTTCTCAAAGGACCAGAAAGGAATTATGATGAAGATGCAGCGATCGAAGCTTTACAGCGCGGTTTCCCCCACTTGATTGACCAAGTGCGTACTGGACGAGGGGATTATTTTGGGCGCGAAGAAATTACGCGCTTCGATCGCTCCGAGGCGTTACGAGGTTGGGATGTTGCTAAAGGGGCGATCGCTTCTGGATTATATTCGGTTATTGTACTAGATGAGCTTAACCCAGTTCTGGAGTTAGGCTTGCTGTCTGTAGAGGAAGTAGTTCAGACACTCAAGCATAAACCAGAACATCTGGAAGTAATTATCACAGGTAGGGATACGCCGGAAGCGCTGCTGGAAATTGCCGATTTGCACTCAGAAATGAAGCCCCACCACCACGACTCATCTGAGATTGCTGGGATTGAAATTTACACCGGGGCTGGTAAGGGCAAGTCTACCAGTGCCCTCGGTAAGGCTTTGCAGGCTATTGGGCGGGGGATTAGCACTGATAAGTCCCATCGGGTGCTGATTATCCAGTGGCTCAAGGGTGGTACTGGTTATACCGAAGATGCCGCGATCGCAGCTCTAAATCAAAGTTATCCTAATTTAGTGGATCATCAGCGCTGTGGGAGGGATGCGATCGTTTGGCGGGGACAACAGCAAGAGTTAGACTATTTAGAAGCGGAAAGAGGCTGGGAAATTGCTAGGGCTGCGATCGCTTCTGGATTGTACAAAACAATTATCATGGATGAACTAAATCCTACTGTAGATCTGGAATTGCTGCCGCAAGAGCCAATTGTAGAAGCTTTAGTGCGTAAACCCCGCGATACGGAAATAATTATTACTGGGCGCTGTCTAAATCAGCCAGCATATTTCGAGCTTGCCAGCATCCACTCAGAAATGGTTTGTCATAAGCATTACGCTGATAGGGGTGTTGACTTGAAGCGCGGCGTGGATTTTTGAACTACGCACACTGGCATATATAGCAGGAGTCAGGAGTAAAGCCCTTACTGTGACAGGAGCGTGAGATTGATCTCAAATCCTGACTGTTGCTATAACTGCGATCGCTATTTAAGTAGGTTCTCAAGCAACCGCTGACCAAGCCTCCTCCCAGGAATATAACTGGTTGTTTCAACAGATTAAAGAATATTTGGATTTGAGTAATCCAGTAACGAAACTGTAAAACTGACTATTTTCCACGGCAGTATTCTCCAGGTTTGCCCATCAAAGTGTGTTCTCACAGGTCGCTCTAATAAATCTACGGGATATCCTAATCTCAACCCTAAATCGCTATGCAACTGTAATTGTGCTTCTTCCCCATGACATTCATAACACCTGATTAACCATTGCTGCGGGTTATCTTCCGACTGCTTAAACGCCATCAAGATTAAATTATCAGCTTGTAAATCTAATAATCTACCGATCGCTGGTAAACCAACCTCTGAGTTCTTCGGCAACAACATCCCTCGTAATGGTAGATTTAACTCATAACCCCGCCGCACAGTCTGAGCTGACTGCCAACTCCCCTTGTGAGGATAAACAGCATAGGTAAATTCGTGGGTGCCTTTATCTGCTTCTGGATCTGGCCAACTCGGACTTCTTAATAAGGTTAAACGCAGTTGATTCGGTTGGCAGTCGTAACCGTATTTGCCATCATTCAACAAACTGACGCCATAATTATCCTCGCTCAAATCAGCCCAACGCAAAGCAGGAACTTCCCATTTTGCTTTATCTTTCGGTTCTTGAGGTTGAGTTAGTCGCTCAATTGCCCCGCAGGGAATTTCGTAAGTAGCATAGTCAGCCGTCACGGTGACAGGGAAAACTGCTTTCACCAATACATGACGCTCTTGCCAATCTACAGTAGTGCTGATTTTCAGTACCGACGAACCCGCAGACAGTACGTAATCCTGGCAAAACTCTGATTTACCCAACTGCCGCACTACTCGTAGACGCTGTTGTACTTGCCCCTGCTCTACCCATTGCACCGATTTCAACTCAGTTGCAGGTAAGGGGTGTTGGGCATAATTGGGATCTATATTCCACCCATCCCAATATTGCCCCCTATCTTCAAAAGATTGTAGTTGATTCCCCCCTGCTTTATCCAGGATTTCTCTATGATTAACCTTGTCAAAAACACTGCTCAAATCACCAGTATCACAGTCTACAATCACCCGCAGTAATTCATTCTCTAAAATCCAATTTTTGCCGATTAAATATTTTTTTTCGTCAGAGTCTGTTTTTTCTGCTAGAGTAGTAGTACAATAGGCTGATTCCTTGCCTTTGGGGGTAATTTCCTCTTCACCCAACGGCTTATCAATGGTTTCAGGCTTTGAGGGACATAACCAGAAGACGCAATAGCCTATTCCGGTGACATTTTTTGCTAAAAACAGTAGGGTATTTACCCCCAAATTTTGAGACAACTGGGTTGGTAGAGGTTGCCCCGCCAAGTCATACACCCGCCAGTTTGTTTCTCCAGCCCGCGCTATCAAGGGAAGGGCAACAACTTCCGATCGCTCCCAGTTGAGGGGATTAAAGACTATAATAGCTTGAGCATCGGGTTGTGGGGGTGGAGGTAGGGTAACATGGGAAGCGATCGATCTCAGTGCCATCTCTAATATCTCCTCTCCAACCTGTTCCACTTGCTGCCAAGCTTGATTCGCCTCCACATAAACTTCAGGAATTGCCGTTCCTGGCAGAATATCGTGAAATTGGTTAAACAGTACCTTCTTCCAAGCTTCCTCTAATTCAGCTTTGGGATAAACCATCCCGGTACTAATATTTGCCAGAGCAGCAAATAACTCTGCCTGATACAATAACCCCTCACAACGACGATTCCAACGCTTTTGCTCTCCATGAGTGGTGTAGCAGCCGCGATGGAATTCCAGATAAAGTTCATCATTCCATACTGGGAAAGTGGATTTTAGATGAATCTGCTGTAAATAGGCAGCAGCAGTAGTAAATTGCAGGCGGGGAAAGCAGGGAGATTGTTGCCAACGCTGAGCAACTTCTAACATATCACGGGTAGGACCACCCCCATGATCTCCTACCCCAGGCAACCATAAAGCATCTTTTAGTAAAGTTTGTGTTTCCCAATCACTAGCATAAGACGCCATTTTAATTGGGTTGATGTCTTCACCGATACTCGCAGACATCAAACTAAATATTTGAGTACCATCGGGTGCTTGCCACCAAAAGGCCCCATAGGGAAACTCAGTGGTATCATTCCAACGTAACTTCTGAGTAACAAAGTATTCTATACCTCCCTGTTTGAGAAATTGAGGCAACTGCCCACAAAAGCCAAAAGTATCTGGCAGCCATGCAACTTTACTAAGTTGTCCAAATTTACCAAGCACATAGCGCTGGGCGTAAAGTATCTGCCGCACTATTGATTCTCCAGATATCAAATTTAAATCTGGTTCTACCCACATACCGCCGACAACTTCCCAACATCCAGTTGCCACTTTTTCTTGAATTGCACTAAACAAATCGGGGCGATGCTGTTCTATCCAGGCATATAGGGCGGGTGTAGAGTTGCAAAATGTTAAATTTGGGAATTCTTGGCTGAGTTTGAGGACTGATTCAAAAGTCCGCTGCGCAACTTCCCAAGTTTCATTCACCGCCCACAGCCAAGCCATATCAATGTGAGAATGCCCCAACAGATAAATAGTGTTGTTGGATCGGAGCGTCGGCAGTTTTTGACGTAAGTTGGCAAGCGTGGTGTCAAACTTGTCTCTATCTGGCAGACATTCCCAATTAATCTCTGCCACTGCTGCGGCAAGGTTATCTAGTTTTTCTGGTGCAAAGGTTGATAAGTATCCCTGTAATATTTCTAATTCGTCAGCGACAAAACCGGGTTCGATGCCAGAAGTAGATTCGTAGAGGCATAGCGATCGTACAAAGGCTCCTTTATCATGCCCCGGACTTACCAACCGCAATACTACATTAATTTCTTCACCCGGACTTACAGATTTACTTAATAGCAGTCTGGTTGAGTTATCAAATAAATCTCCCTCTTGTACCAAACAACCATTCACAAAAATTTGGGCAGATTCAGCCCACCATGTCAGCGCCAGTCGCAAGGCTAACCCCGTCACTGGATATCCCTGTAACTGCTGGGGAAGCACCAATGTTTGTTTTAGCCATATTACTTGACGCCCAGCAGGAAAGGTGATATAATTTTTTTCGTTTAATTCGACTGGGTACCATTGGGAAAAGTCGGGGGAGTATCGCCAGCTACTTTGAACGTTGACAACAGTAGTGGCGCGAAGTTTGGCAATAGCGTCAGTAATCGGGGGTAGGTGAGCTAAGTTTGTCATGAGATGATTAAATTTCATTTGGAAGATAGAGATAGAGGTAGCATAGATTTAGTTATCATGTGATGTCAACGATAACTCACACTACTATGTCAACTCCTACCAACCGTCCGTATCAAAGCAGATTGTTTAATTTTCTTAACCGACAAGTGCAGCGGGTTAAGGAAAATACCGATCGCACAGTAAGATATATAAAGATGGTAACCGAATGGGGAGTACAAATAGTCCTTTATCCGGTTTACCTTACAGTGCAAAGTGCCCGCTTCGCTGGGTATCAATTGCAGCAAACGGCACAACAAACATGGCGGCAATTGCAGGCGTCAAAACCATCCGAAGCAGAAACGCCTCCTGATGCAGACATTCCGATTCATGAAGTGTTAACCGTCGTCGATGAGATAATGCTAAAGGAAGCTAACCCGTTGGCAGCATCGGCTGAAGGAGCAGAGGAAGTAAAAAATAGATATTCTTCTGGCGAAAATGGATTAACACCAGAATCGGCGAGGGCACAACCCCTACAGAGGGCAAGCCGACTGTCACCGAAGCTACAACGCTCAACGAAGATGATTCGTGGGGTTGCCTCTGTGTTAACAACGCGCACTCTGGTATTGGTGACGGCGGATAATCAAATTTTGGATATGCTGACGCCACAGCAACAGCAAAGATTGATGCAACGCATTTATGGGGAAGTTGCTAACTACAAGCGTCAGCGGCGACTGGTGCAGAAGTCTCATTGGCAATTTACTGAGCGGGTGCCGATGCCGACAAAAGATGGGTATAATATTTTACCACCAATACGAGTATTTTGGCAAGTAATGGCATGGGTGCAGACTAGCCCAGTAGCTCGTGCAACCAATCTATTCGGGGAATCAAGACTAATCAAGAATCCAGAGTTACAGCCCCAAGCCGAGTCCTCAGAAATTATTTACCTCAACAACATTCCTTCTTCTTTAACATTACTCGATCGTCAAATAGCTGAGTTAGAAGCACATCCATTAGAGTCGATGTCACAGCTCACAAATACCATCACTCATCGCACTCAGGGATTATTGCAACGGCAGACTAAATCTAGCCAGTCGATAGAAGCTATACAGGCTAAGAACTTATCAGCAACTACCGACACTTCACCAACTGAGTCGCTAGGAACTTATGCCCTGATAAGGGCAGCAATTGACTACTTTTTTGGCAGTCGGAGGGATAGAGGGCAGTCAGCACAAGCAATCTCAGGTGAGGTGTCAGAAAATACTAATCAATTATCAGGAAAACAGACTACATCATTACCATCAGGAGTTACAGTTTATGCTGAACTTCCAGAAGCTAAACCAGAAAATTCCTGGTTAACATGGAGTGATTTATTTCCTAACTCAACTGCACCCAGACAACAGCCCCCGTGCCCGCCCGTTGTAGCGTCGGCGACGCCGTGCCCGCCCGTTGTAGAGCGAATAGAAAATACAAATCCTTCTCTACCCGGAAAGACAGATGTAGCTGCGCCCGATCCTATTTTAAACTTTCTGAAACGCTTACTGACACCTAGACAGGATAGTTCACAGCGTACCCAGCCAAGAGATACCCCTGAGTTAGTAGAACATCAAGCCAGGGAGCATATTGTGCTTAAATCTCAAATTAGGATTACTTCTACTAGCCCAGATGCCAATCTAGAACATGCGCCTGACTGGATTGAAACTAAAGCCACTCCAACTGGATATGTGAAGCACCCCTTAGAACAATTAATGTCATGGTTGGATAGGTGGATGCTGTGGATAGAGCAAATGATGGAAAAACTTTTGCAGTGGATATCTCTAAAAAAATAAATGAGCGGCTGTTTTATTCGCTATACTTGCTCAAAGTTCACTATTATGGACAAGACTTACGCACTGCCTCCTACATATAAGGGTTCGTAGGGGCAATCCCCCTGTGGTTGCCCCTATATATGCTGCCTCCTACATATAAGGGTTCGTAGGGGCAATCCCCCTGTGGTTGCCCTATATATGCCCAGTCTGCGTAAGTCCTGATGGACAAGTAAGTAAATCCTGGCATCGCCTGATAATTATACCCAAAAGCAATAACCGAGGAATGTCTAATAAAAGTAACTTAACCAAAGGTCGAAACCGGAATCTCTACTACTACCAGGACATAGAAAGATTTTATAGATTTTTAGTTCAACCTGACTCTCAAGTTCTCGAAGTAGGAGCGGGTTTAGGCTACCTTTTAGACGCAGTGCAACCTAAATATGGTTGTGGGATTGATATAAACCCAGAAGCGGTGAACTATGCCAAGCAAAAATTTCCCCATCTCAAGTTTTGGGTTGAGGACATAGAAAATTTTACCCCAGAGCCTAATCAAGTCTTTGACTACGTACTACTCTCCAACACACTCGGCTACATAGAGAACATTCAAAAAGCGCTACCGAACATTCGCCAGGTTTGTACCCCTGCAACTCGCCTAGTGGTGACATTTCATAATCCAGCTTGGGAGCCAATACTCAGTTTTGCTACCTTCATCCGACAAAGGATGCTTCTACCACCTCTAAACTGGCTGAGTTTTGAGGATATTGAGAACTTACTTAACCTTGCCGGATTTGAGGTAGTATACCGAGGTAAACGGCTGTTATTCCCTAAACCAATGCCCGTGGTATCCTGGTTTTTTAATCAGGTATTAGCTCCATTACCAGTTTTTAATCAACTTTGTTTAACTGAATATGTAGTTGCCAAAAAGCGTCTGAGGGATATCGACGCCCAAGAAAACCTACATCAACTGAGCGCGAGCGTGATTATTCCTGCTCGCAATGAAGCAGGCAACATCGAAAGCTGTATTACCCGGATGCCGAGATTGGGAAAACATACAGAAATTATATTTGTTGAAGGAAATTCCACAGATAATACCTGGGAAGAAATTAAACGGGTTCACGCCCAATATGGGAACCAGTGGGATATCAAAATCTGCCAGCAAACTGGCAAAGGTAAGAAAGATGCAGTTTGGCAAGGTTTTGCGATGGCGACAGGTGATATACTAATTATTTTGGATTCTGATTTAACGGTTAGACCAGAAGACTTAGGGTATTTTTTCGAGGCAGTAGCTTCTGGTTACTGCGATTTTGCCAATGGCTGTCGATTAATCTACCCTGTAAGCTCAACAGCTATGCCCTTACTTAATCGAGTAGCCAATAGATTTTTTGCGTGGTTACTGTCATACCTACTCAGCACTAAAATTAAAGATTCCCTTTGCGGAACTAAAGTACTTACTAGGAAAAACTATCTTAGGATAGTAGCTAACCGATCATATTTTGGTGACTTCGATCCCTTTGGCGACTTCGATTTACTCTTTGGTGCGGCAAAACTTAGTCTCCAGATTAAGGATATACCTGTGAGATATATGCCCAGAACTTATGGAAGTTCAAATATTTCCCACTTCCGGGAAGGAATCACTCTACTGAAGATGTGTTGGTATGCCGCAAAGAAAATTAAATTTATCTAAAAGCGGGACTTACGCACACTGGCATATATAGGGGCAACCCAATATATGCCAGTGTGCGTAAGTCCCGCTTTTAGATAAATTTAATTTTCTTTGCGGCATACCAACACATCTTCAGTAGAG
>CASBRB010000016.1 GCA_949127975.1 Oscillatoriales cyanobacterium PMM_0019
CCACCCTGCCTCCTGGGAGGGGCGGGGGTGGGTTGGGTTGGGGTGGGTTTGCCCCTACGAACCGCTATATGTAGCGTAGTTGCGTAAGTCCTGATAATGCTACTAAGGAGGGTTTCATTTTCTCGTACTGCCTGCTATTTTGGCTGGCGCTCAGTTATCCAAAAAAGTCCGGGAAGCCCAAAGCAAAGCTACCGCGATTTATTGGTGGATGTAGTGCGTTACGCTGCATTGTCAACAGCGTAATCCAGGGATCGAATTGTTTCTCATCGTTATAGTACAATAAACGAAGTACAGGGACACGTCGGAATTAATGCCCAAGCACCCTGTTGAGAGACAGGGACTATTAGCCCAAGTGGTTAAGCCTGGGAACCTTCAAGACTATCTAGTTTTTCACTAGAATAATCTCGAAGGGATGAGGGTAACTCCCTGGAATCCCCGTATCTTTAGATCGGGAAGGACGTCAAGAACAGTAACCACAGGTTAAGACAATGAACATCGACTATATTAGAGCTAAATGCAAGATGCTGCATGGGACTACCCCACAAGAGCGAAATGAAATTTTTAAAAATATTGGTATCTGTGTTGGGCTGATATCCACTAAGCAGATTGATTTGTCCCCCCAAAAACTTGACGAAGTTTACAAATGGCTACAAGCCAATGCTGAAAAATTACGACTGGACATTTCTAAAGTACCTACCAATGGAAAAGAAGTTTTTATTTCTGGAAAAAATAATATCGATTTGAAGTAAAATTGTAGGTTGGGTTGAGGAACGAAACCCAACATTTTTTTTGTGGGATATTTTCAGTTTTTTTGAAGACTCCTGCCAAGGATTTAAATTCCTGGCGGTTAGTGGCTTCTGCAATATCCCACTACTACAATTGAGCGCGGGTTATTGTAAAATTGTAGGTTGGGTTGAGGAACGAAACCCAACAATTTTTTGGGATATTTTTAGTAACCTACATTCCGCACCCCTCACTCCGGACTTGGGCTGCGCGAAGGCGTACTGCCTTCTGGCGCATAGAATTAGGAGGCAGAGCCTCACCAACGGCGTTCCCAGGCAGAGCCTGGGAACGAGAAAATAGGTGTGTGCGGAATGTGGGTTAGTAAAATTTTAGTAAAATTGTAGGTTGGGTTGAGGAACGAAACCCAACAATTTTTTGGGATATTTTTAGTTCTTTGAAGACTCCAGTTAAATGCCTGCAAATCTAGAGTAGTGGAAATAGCTCAACAACGGATGGGACTTTTGCTGCCAAATCCAGTCAGCGACTAACTTTGCCGTAATAGGAGCTAACAGAATACCATTTCGGTAGTGCCCAGTAGCGAAGGTTAAATTATCGTAGGCACTAGAGCCGAGAATAGGCATTTCATCCGGCGTAGTCGGGCGAAATCCCCACCAAAACTCTTGAATGGGAAAATGCTGTAATTCTGGATACAGACGGATAGCTGCGGCTAGTAATTTTTGTATTCCATAAGGGGTGTTGTCGGGTGTGAATCCAACTTCCTCTTTAGTGGCTCCAAGCACAATTCTGCCATCCTGACGCGGTACGATATAAATTTCCTCGCCAAACAAAACCCTCTGTAAGGGCAACTGTGTTTGATGTGATGGCACTTGTACCGATAGCATTTGTCCCTTTTTAGGATATACTGGCACAGGTAATAATTGATTTGACCAAGCACCAGTTGCTAAAACGTAGTGTTCTGAACTGAGTACACCTAAAGATGTGCTGACGCCAGTAATTTTCTGGTGCTGCTGCTCGATTGACTCAACCGCCACCCCTTCACGCACGTTCACACCCAGTTGTAGCGCCGCTGCCCATAATGCTTGGACTAGGGCACGATTGTCTACTTGAGCATCTTCGGGATACCACCACCCACCGATAACTTCTGAATTTAATCCTGGCTGAAATTGAGCGATACCATCTTTGTCTAGCCAAGTGCCTTCCTTACTAGGGAGGGGGGGAGCTTCTGGAGAGGTTAACCGAACATAAACTGGTGCTAAGATGCCACAACGCCAGTATCCAGTGCCAATACCAGTAATTGTTTCTAGTTTCTCAATCCACTCTGGGTACAATGAGCGGCTACCCAGGCACAAATCCAGCATGGCACCGGGGGGAATAGCTTCTGCCTGAGGTGCCAGCATTCCCGCTGCCGCATGGGCAGCAGCTTCTTTGAAGTCCCGACACAATACAGTGACATTGGCACCATGAGCCCGCAGTTCCAGAGCCAGCGCTAAACCTATAATACCGCCACCGACGATTATAATATCACTTACTGCGTTCATCTAAAAAAATATTCGCTGTACTATGGTAAATATTTTTGAACGACTTCCCAGCCAGTCAGTGAAACCCACAGCAAACCTACAAACAGCGTGATATTTGTACCAACATGGATAGCACGCGCCCACTCGCGGTTAGGGCTAATTAGGGTAGCGCTATTGGCAGATAACAATACTAAGGCTACTACTGCCAAACCAGCAGGTAGGTGGCCGGAGTGCCCCAGTGAACCATAATAACCTAATGTACCTACAATGCCGATCGCTAGTAGTAGCAAAACTAAAAAAACTAGAATCGCGCCCGTGATGTAGTGAAAAGATGGCAACCAGCTTGGTTGTGGCTGTCTTTGTTCGCGTCTATAAAACATACTTATGCCGCTGATGCCCAGCAGCAGATAGGCGAAAATAGAGAAGCCCATCGACCAAGCAGCGATTTTCCATAACCAAAGGAAGGAAGGCAGTTCCACGCTTCTACGAGCGAAAGGTACAGGGAAGTTGACTTAGCAGCAGTCAACGGTCAAAAACTCTACCGGAAATCAGGGGAGTATGAGGGGGTAATCTTTGAGCCCCTGTCTTTTAAGCATGGGGATGAAAGATTACCCCTTCATCATAACACATCATAAGTTTCTTTAACATCAGGCAGAGTATCGATTAAGTTTTCAACAATCCTAGTCCGATTATCACAACTTGCAGCATATAATCTTAACTTATTCAATCTCCTCTCTGATATCCGTATTCTTAAAGATTTAGTCTTGATTTAAGTTGTCACACTGTGATCACCTATGTTATAGTAGATCTAGAAAGGAGGTGGTGTCAAGTGTATCGGACAATTCCAATCAGAGCCAAATTTAACTCGGAGGAATCAGCGTTTTGGCAACATCAGTGTCAAAATGCCAACA
>CASBRB010000017.1 GCA_949127975.1 Oscillatoriales cyanobacterium PMM_0019
ATTGTGGAATCCTTGGCAATATTGGACTATTTAGAGGCAAAGTATCCTACTCCATCAATGTTGCCTAGCAACCCCAAGGACTTAGCTATTGTGCGGATGGTGGAACTGGCGACAGTTAACGAACTATTGCCCGCTACCACCTCATTGCTGCCTGTAGTCTTAGACTTGCCTGTATCGAACCCAGAAAAAATTGAACAGGCAAAACACAAAATCTCCACAGTGCTGAAAGTCTTTGAAAGTTTGCTAGACTCTCGCCCCTTTTTTGGCAGTCAAAATTTAACTTTTGCCGAAGCTGTAGCTGGGACTGTGATAACTTGGTTGCCAAGAGCTGGAGTTTCTTTGAGTGAATATCCTAAACTGAATGCTTGGTGCGCTAGCTTACTAGCACGCCCTTCTTGGCAAAAAACCCAAGCTACCCCAGAAATGATAGAAGCTATCAAATCTCGGATGGCTGCGAGGATGGCTCAGACGCATTCATCCTAGGGCGTGGGTAAGGATTGTAGGTTGGGTTGAGGAACGAAACCCAACTTGTTAGCTTTAAGCGAACCAATACGTTTGTATCAAGTGCAATCACTTGCTCCCTCTCTAATTGCTTCTTCCATTTCCTCTAAAGTGGCGGGACTCATACCTTGTCGGTGTAAAATTCCAGATAATTTTTGCAGGGGGACATTCAGGGGGATAAGTTTGACTATCCCATTTTCATCAATGACAAAATCAACTTTACTACCCGTGTCAAGTTTGAGATAATCCCTAATTTTTTTAGGAATAGTTACTTGTCCATTTGGAGTAATTACTGCACTAGCCATTACTCAAACTCCTTTCTCGATGTGTGTGCGTAAGTCCTGGATATGCTAAAATTATTTAAAGGTGATATCTAGAAACCGCATGATATGGTGACGGTGCTGAATTTAGACCCGATTACAAGCTTAACACGGGAGCAGTTTTATCGTCTGTGTGAGGCAAACTCTGAGATCTCACTGGAACGATCGCCTAAAGGAGAACTGATTATAGTGGCACCTGTCGGCGGAGAATGCGGCAACCAGGAAGCTAGTTTAATCGCAAAGGTAGTAAATTGGAACGAGCAGACTGGGTTGGGAGTTGTCTTTAGCTCATCGACAATTTTCAGCTTGCCGGGAGGGGGCGATCGCTCTCCGGATGTAGCTTGGGTACACTTAAAGCGATGGCAAGCGTTGAGTGAGATCGATCGTGTTGGATTTCCGCCCATCTGCCCAGATTTTGTCATAGAACTTAGATCTCCCACCGATCGGTTAAAGCCGTTGCAAGACAAGATGCAGGAGTATTTATCGTCTGGATTACGTCTGGGCTGGCTGATTAACCCGCAGCACAGGCAAGTAGAAATTTATCGAGTAGGGCAAGCCGTAGAGACAGTGACGATGCCAATCCTGTTATCGGGTGAGGAAGTGCTGCCGGGATTCAGTTTAAAATTAATTTGACTCTGGTGATGGAGACTTTCTCGTTCCCAGGCTCTGCCTCCTAATCCCACGCACCAGCCCTAAGGGCGTGCGGAATGTGGGCTATATGCCCAGTCTGCTTACAGTCCTGTCTATGTTGGGTTTCGTTCCTCAACCCAACCTACAAATACTACAACTACAACTAACGCTTAAATATCAAGCTAACTACCAAGCCAACAGTAGCACTAGCAATTAGACCAAAAGCCAGATTAACTAGAGACTGGTTAGCTTGACGGTAAATCTCAAATTTTTCGTTAGACTTTTCAACCTCGGATGAAAGTTTATCAAACTTCAAATCCAATTTCTGTTCGATACTGTCTAATCTTTCCTCAATGTGATTAAAACGGTCATCAGTTGATTGTGTCATTTAATACTTCCTCATCAATCTAAGCACAAACTTATTTGTCCTAACATTTTTCTCGTTCCCAGGCTCTGCCTGGGAACGCTGTTGGTGAGGCTCTGCCTCCTAATTTTACGCACTAGCCCGCCGGGGGTGCGGAATGTGGGCTATAAATAACTAGCTCAAGTCCCAGAATCTATGTTGGGTTTCGTTCCTCAACCCAACCTACAACTCCTATACACTACAAGTTTCACCTTTGACGTTCACTCCCAATGTCTTCCACGCTATTGCCACCTGTCGAAAGCTGCCCGATTTGTTCAATCAATTGTGAAAATACCAGCTTCCATGCTTGAGTATCCAATCCTTTATCCACACCATTAGAAGATTCCAACGCTTCGGCTGCTGCTAGATAGCTTTTTTTTAAGTAAAGTTCTCGATCGATTTGCTTGATTTCGTTAATTAGCTGAAGTTTTTGCTTTTTTTCCATACTTTATAACTCTCGCACCAAAAAAGCCCATCGATCGGCAATTTCCTCAATAATCTTAGTAGTAGGCTTCCCAGCACCATGCCCCGCCTTAGTTTCAATTCTGATTACTACAGGCTTCTCACCTGCGTGTGCTGCTTGCAAAGCCGCTGCAAACTTAAAACTGTGAATAGGCACTACTCTATCATCTGTATCGGCAGTAGTGATTAAAGTCGCTGGGTAGGAAGTTCCAGGTTTCAGGTTGTGCAACGGAGAATAAGCATAGAGAGCCTTAAACTCCTCTGGATTATCTGGAGTACCATACTCAGAAATCCAAGCCCAGCCAATAGTAAATTTATGGAAGCGCAGCATATCCATCACCCCTACTGCTGGTAGTGCAGCCCCAAACAAATCTGGGCGTTGAGTCATACACGCACCCACTAACAACCCGCCATTACTGCCACCACCAATAGCAAGTTTTGCCGAAGAGGTGTACTTATTAGCAATCAGCCACTCACCGGCGCAGATGAAATCATCAAACACATTCTGCTTCTTCAACTTCGTTCCCGCCTGATGCCACTCCTCACCGTACTCGCCCCCACCCCGCAGATTGGGCATGGCATAGACGCCCCCCATCTCCATCCACACCAACACACCTACAGAAAAGCTAGGCGTGAGGGAGATGGCAAAGCCACCATAGCTGTAAAGGTAAGTAGGGTTATTCCCATCCAACTGAATCGCCTTTTTGTGGGTGATAAACATTGGCACTCGCGTGCCGTCTTTGCTGTTGTAGAAAACCTGCTTTGTCTCGTAATCCTCTGGGTTAAAATCTACCTGTGGTTGCCGAAAAATCCTACTTTCACCACTTACCATGTCGTAGCGATAGATAGTCGCAGGTGTAGTGAAACTGGTGAAGCTGTAGAAAGTTTCTTTATCATAGCGCTTGCCGCCAAATCCTCCAGCGGAGCCGATTCCTGGTAATGCCACCTCCCGCACAAACGAGCCGTTAAGCTCAAAAATCTTAATTTGACTGTGGGCGTCTTTCAGGTAGTCAGCGACAAACTGATTATTTAGCAATCCGACACCTTCGAGAGTTTCATCTTTCTGAGGTATGATTTCTTGCCAATGCCCTTGTACTGGATTGGTAGTATCAATAGCAATAACGCGCCCGCGAGGGGCATCTAAATCAGTGCGGAACCAGAAGACTGAGCCATCATTGTCGATAAAGCTATAGCTAGCATCAAACTGGCTAATTAGTTCTACAACCTGTGCATTTGGCTCTGTTAAATCTTTATAAAATACTAGGTTTTTCGGATCGGTCCCCAGCCAAATGCTAATAATCAGGTAGCGCCCATCCTCGGTAACGCTGCCGCTGAAGCCCCATTCTTTTTCGTCGGGGCGGTGATAAATTAGGATATCCTCAGATTGTGGGGTTCTCAGTCGGTGGTAAAAGAGTTTTTGAAAGTAATTAGTATCCTGGAATTGTGTAGCCTGATTCGGCTCGTCGTAGCGACTGTAGAAAAACCCCTGTCCATCCGTTGTCCAAGATGCTCCGGAAAACTTAATCCATTTTAGCAAGTCTGGGAGGTCTTCACCTGTTTCCACATCCCGCACTTTCCACACTTGCCAGTCGGAACCAGAAGTAGATAAACCATAAGCTAAGAGTTTCCCATCTTCACTAATATCTATACCCGAAAGAGCGATCGTGCCATCTTCTGAGAGTTTATTGGGGTCAAGCAGCACCCTAGGTTCAGCATCGAGGGAAGTTAAGCAATAAAGTACACTTTGGTTTTGTAAACCATTGTTTTTAAAGTAAAAGTAGCGGTTTCCTTCTTTAAAGGGAATGCCGTATTTTTCATAATCCCAGAGTTGGGTAAGGCGCTGCTGAATCCGTTCCCGAACTGGGATTTCATTAAGGTAGCCGAAGGTTATTTGATTCTGAGCCTCTACCCAAGCTTTAGTTTCGTCTGAGTCCAGGTCTTCTAGCCATCGGTAAGGGTCTTGAACCAATATTCCATGATAATCATCGACTTGCTCGACTTGGTGGGTGGGTGGGTAGGTGAGTTTCTTGTTGGTATCTGGCATAGGGGTAGTGGGGCGTTATGATAAAGAAAAAGTTCGGGAGCATGAAAACCATCGTACTGGCTCTCCCGTACTTAGGTTGATAAGTTTTACTAATCAATTAGCTTAAAGCTTGAGCAGAGCTAAACGCCAGGTTTTACAACCTACTTGCCAAATGGTTAAATTTTGTTAAGATTGTTTCGAGTGCGATCGCCTGTCGATTCGCCAAGCAACTTTCACCACATACCTTAATGCTGCGACTCGAACACATCAGTAAAATTTACCCCACCGGAGAAGTCCTCAAGGATATCAACTGGGAAGTTAAGCCAGGCGATCGCATTGGCTTAGTTGGCGTCAACGGTGCAGGCAAATCCACCCAACTCAAAATTATCGCCGGAGAGATTGAACCCACCACTGGCGAAATCATCCGCCCTGCCAACTTACATATTGCCTATCTTACCCAAGAATTTGAAGTAGATCCCACCCGCACCGTCAGAGAAGAATTTTGGCGTGCCTTTGGGGAAGCTAATCAGGTGCATGAATCCCTGTCACAAATTCACCGAGATATGGAAACTGCCACTGTTGAAGCACTAGACAAACTGCTCAAGCAGATGGATCGCCTGCAACGCCAGTTTGAAGCCCTCAACGGCTACGGATTAGATGCACAGATAGAAAAGATATTACCAGAACTGGGGTTCGAGCTAGAAGATGGCGATCGCCTGGTTAGTGCCTTCAGCGGCGGCTGGCAGATGCGGATGAGCTTAGGCAAAATCCTACTGCAAAAACCAGACTTATTGCTGCTCGACGAACCCACCAACCACCTGGATTTAGAAACTATTGAGTGGCTGGAAAACTACCTCAAAGGGCTGACAACTCCAATGGTGATAGTATCCCACGACCGGGAGTTCCTCGATCGCCTCTGCACCCAAATCGTAGAAACCGAGCGCGGTGTCTCCAGCACCTACCTAGGCAATTACTCAGCTTATCTACAACAAAAAGCCGAAGCGCAAGCCGCCCAATTAAGCACCTACGAACGCCAGCAGAAAGAACTCGAAAAGCAGCAAGTATTTATCGAGCGCTTCCGTGCTAGTGCCACTCGTAGCACTCAAGCAAAAAGCCGCGAGAAGCAACTGGAAAAAATCGACCGGGTTGAAGCACCTGTAAGTGGGTTAAAAACCCTGCACTTCCGCTTTCCACCAGCACCCCGTAGTGGGCGCGAAGTAGTGGAAATTAAAGATTTGGTGCATAGTTACGATGATAAAATTCTGTTTTTGGGAGCGGATTTGCTCATTGAAAGGGGCGATCGCATCGCCTTTCTCGGTCCCAACGGTTGTGGGAAATCCACCCTGCTACGCTTGATTACTGGCATGGAAACCCCCACAGAAGGCAAAGTCGAATTGGGTGCCCACAACGTTATCCCTGGCTACTTCGAGCAAAATCAGGCAGAAGCACTGGATTTTTCCAAAACTGTCATGGACACTATCCATGATGAAATGCCAGACTGGAAAAACGAAGAAGTCCGCACTCTATTGGGACGGTTCTTATTCAGTGGAGAGACAGTATTTAAACCAGTTGGAGCCCTCAGCGGAGGAGAAAAAGCCCGCCTAGCGCTAGCTAAAATGCTCCTACGTCCAGCGAATTTACTGATGTTGGATGAACCAACCAACCACCTGGATATCCCTGCCAAAGAAATGCTGGAAGAAGCTATCCAGAATTATGATGGTACGGTGATAGTAGTCTCGCACGATCGCTACTTTATTTCTCAGGTAGCTAACAAGATAGTTGAAATCCGCGATGGAGAATTTCGCATCTATCTAGGGGATTATCATTACTATCTGGATAAGATAGCAGAGGAGAAAGAGCAGGCGAAGTTAGCAGCTTTAGCAGCAGAGAAAGCCGCCAAAAAAGCTACCAAAGCTGCTGCCAAAAGCAAGTAAAAAAG
>CASBRB010000018.1 GCA_949127975.1 Oscillatoriales cyanobacterium PMM_0019
CATAATTTAAATTGTGCAGTAACAACCAGTAGGAGGCAGGTATGAATAAGGAAAATGTCTCATTTCGCCTGGACATCTCAAAGAAAGCCGCGCTAGATGCACTTGCAGCAGGTATGGTGAGCGATCGTAGCTACGTCCTCAATGAAGCGATCGATCTCTACTTGGGGATGCACCAGTGGCAAATCGAGGAAATCCAACAGGGGATTGCTGAAGCCCAAGCCGATGACGCAGGCGACTGACTCCGAGGTGCAAGCAGTCTTTGCTAGGTTAGCCAATGCAGGTTAGGTGGCTACGGAAGGCTCTACTAAACCTGGAGCAGGCATATCATTATATTGCTGAAGATGCTACACTAACTATAAGGCTTGCAATAGATAACTATGGAGCATTCTGGAACCATTGATACTCAAGTGATATTGCCGACACTGTTGTATCGTACCATTCAACAACGGGCACAGGAGCGCGGGTGTTCTGTCAGTAGCGAAATTGTGGCAATTTTAACAGATTCTCTGGAAATGGAGCGATTGGCTCAAGAGGCGGCAGCCTGGGAAGCTGCCAGTGATGAAGATTGGTTAGCAATGGAAGCAATGCTGGTGGCTGAGGAACGATAGATGGCACGGGGAGATATTTTGCTGGTGGGATTGCCAGAGTCGGATGGGCGTGAGGAAAAAGGTAACCGGAAAGCAGTAGCAGTTCAGGCTGACATTTCCTCGTCAGAAGATGTTAATGATTGTTCCTGTTACCTCTACTTTGGCTGCACTGCGCTTTCCCTTTACGGTGAGAATTGAACCCTCATCGGCAAACGGTTTGACACTGCCAACGGTTGCGATGGTGTTTCAGTTAAGGGCAATCGATCGCAAGCGAATTATTGGGAAAATTGGTGAACTGGAGCCAGAGGATTTGGCACAGATTGATGCTGAGATTTGGCGAATGTTAAAGCCGCCCGATCGTGAAGGCGAAGATAGGTAGATTGATAGGCTTTTCTTCTACTACAACTACTAAAATGTTGGGTTTCGTTCCTCAACCCAACCTACAATTTATGAGACAACCAAATGCTCTAGAGTAAAATTGCGGGGGTCTTTGAGAATAAAAGAGTTATTTTCTTTAATTAAGTCGCCCGTGCAGAGGATAGGTAAGCGTTCTTGATAGGCTTTAATAGCTAAAATATAAGCGCGATCGCTGAGGTTAGTTTTTATTTGACATAGTCGCTCAAATACTACACCGAGAAGAGTGACATAGCCGCTCAAATTGTCTGGATGAGGAGGTTTAATTTGCATAACTACTGCCTGAACGGTAAAATTGGGCATAGCAGTTATTAGCTCCCTCATTATCTCGATTTGAGAGCAATTTTCTACTGCTTCTAGTGTGGCGATCGCTTCTCTCAGACGAACCACATAATCTCCCAGATTCTGTCGGTTGGGTAGCAATATCTCAAATTCCCCGCGTTCGGGTTCTTGTTTATGCCAAATAGTAGCATTATCTAAAAATGGATAGTCTTCCTGCCACCCATGCACTTGCAAGTAATCTCTTAGCTGTTTTAGCTCTATCGTTTTGAGAATATCAGTATCTGACACTATAACTTTCATGGTTGCACTCCTTGACTAAGACACTGCATAATTGACTGAAGGGCGGCGACTGTAAATTGATTAGTTCTGGGTAGATTGATAGTTACAGTCTTGGTATTTGGCGTTTCTGGTATTCCCCGTAGCGATACCCAATATCCGCAATATTTCAAGCAAAGTTCTTCTTCTGACTGGGTTAACCAGGTTGCTAGGTTTTCCGGGATTAAAACTACCACTAAAATTCTAGGAATGGCAAAATTTACCATTCTCAAGTCATCGTAGTTTTTAATTTTGAGAGGGTAGCGGATAAAGTTGTCGTCGAGGAGTTCCCTTGAAGTACATTTTAACTGCAATTCTAACCGAGGCGAACGGATACGTCCTGTCCCCCCACTAGCTGCAATTCCCCAATCTACGCTCTCATCGTCTACGAATGGTTTGTAGAGAGAATAGCCTGCAACAATGGTAACGGCTTGTAAGTAGCTATTGCTAAATTGTTCTTTCTGTTGGCTGATGTCCACTTTGATACTGTATAACTACTTAACATTTAACCAATCGCCAACTGCCTCAGCGCCAGATTCCGTCTGGTAGAAAAACAGCAAACAACTAGCTAGCCCTAACTTCCAGCGCCAACAATACCTGCGCGTAGCGCATAAATCAAAGTCCCTATAGAGTTATCATAGACTATCCAGCGTTCGCATTACTATCAAAATGGTGGGCAATGCCCACCTAGCCCTGCAACCGGTGTTTTTTCTCGTTTCTCGTTCCCAGGCTCAGCCTGGGAACGCTGTGTGAGAGGCTCTGCCTCCCACACTACTGCCACCTCCAAGAGCCCAGGCTCCAATTTCCTTTTCTCCAGCCCGCCTCGGTGCCAAGTGTAAGGGCAATCCCCTGGTTGCCCCTCCCATTAGGCTATCAGAAACTTTCATATATCTCTAAAGGTAAACCGTCTGGATCTTTAAAAAAAGTAAACCTTTTTCCTGTAATCTCGTCAATTCTGATATCTTCTAAATCTACACCCTTTGATTTTAGGTATTTAACAGATTCGTCTATATTCTCTACTTTAAAGGCTAAATGTCTCAATCCACAAGCTTCAGGATTACTTGGCCTTAGAGGCGGGTTAGGAAATGAAAACAGCTCAATTATGTCGCTGCTACCAACTTGTAAATCTAGCTTGTAAGAATTTCTGGTTGTTCTGAAAGTTTCTTCGATAACCGGAAAACCTAAAATTTCTACGTAAAACTTTTTTGATTTCTCATAATTAGAGCAAATTATAGCGACGTGATGAAAGCCTGTTGTGTTCATAAACTGCTTTTAACCTAGTGTGCTAAATAAAGTAATCCTAACTAAGTGTAGCATTATTTAATTAAATTGGGATAAGCCCGTAGCGTGGTACGATTTCAGTCCATTTTAATGGACTTTAGCTATTAGCCCGGAAATTAATTTCCGGGCGGACTAGGATACCAACCGATCGGCCTACAAACGCTTAATTTCAATCCATTGTTGGCATTTTCTTTACTACGAACCTTTAATGAGGACTAAAGTCCTCACTACGAACCTTTAATGAGGACTAAAGTCCTCACTACGAACCTTTAATGAGGACTAAAGTCCTCACTACGAACTTTTAATGAGGACTTTAGTCCTCACTACGAACCTTTAATGAGGACTTTAGTCCTCACTACGAACCTTTAATTAGGACTAAAGTCCAGGGCAACCACGGGGGATTGCCCCTACTACGAACTTTTTAACCTGATTTTTCGTCTGTAAGGCAGTGATAAAGGTTGTAGTCATAGCCATAGGCTGGCTCAAAATATTGGGGGTCAGCTATACACTTTTGTGTTTCTAATTCTACTGGTGCATGGAAATTTATCAACCATAAATCGAATGGTCGTGGTTGTTGTGTTAAGTTTTGTTCGAGAATGGTAGAGGCACGGCATTCTTTACCCTCACACTGGTTTTCCTCTTGATGTGCTAAGAGAAACTGGGGATTTAGCTTATGAAGTAAATCGTTAGCTCGTTTTAATTCCCAGGCAATACCCATCATTTCTCCAGTTTGGACGATGGTGTTGTGAGTCGTGGCAATCAGCACCGGCACTGATGATGTTTGTTGCATCGCTGGCACCAGGATTTCAGGTCGGTAGTATTTCCGATAGCCTAAATTAGAGACTACTATCACCCCACTTACAAGTCCCATCAACCAAATCAGGGCTACTATTTTTTTGCCGCTAGTTACAGAAAATCCCTTGATATCGCCACTGTCTTGTCTCCAAAATATAGCAAGACTTGCTCCCACTAACACAATTACGGCTGGGAAGTAGACGAAACTATATCTGGCTCCACGGGTAAGGTCAATTCCTAAAGCATAGCTAAAAATGTAAAACTGTGCGATCGCTCCCAACACAAAACCACCTAACACAGCCGTCGCTAAACGATTTCCCGGCTGCTGCCACTGGGTTACAATGCCTTCCTTCAATATCGGCAGCGCCCAAAGGAAGAAAATTAGCATTCCTAAACCTGAGGCAATTACCACTACTAGCGTCGATGATTCCACTGGCAATAGGGAAATCATTGTCAGCCAGGTGGCTACGCTTTGAAATACTGGGTTGAGCCAATGCAGGATATTTCCAGGATCGCTTTTAATCCATTCTGTCAATTTACTGTTATAATTATTCTGCCAAACCAATACCCAAACGAACCCCCCCGTCAGCGTACCCGCAGCAGTGGCATAAATTCGCCACCAAGAAGAGTAAGTGCTGAAAATTTGAGGATGGATATGGCGCTTTTTCCTAATTTGCAGCCCAGCGAAAACAATTAATACCATTGCCTCAGCACACAGGGTGAGGACGAAGAAGTAGTGGGTGGCAATACCCAATGAGTTAATTACTACCCAGCCGAGTGCTACCCCCATTGGTAGCGATGTCCTTAGATTTATGTGCCGCGTCGCAATTACCAAACAGCAGAGGGAAGCGATTACCCATAAAGCTGCCAAACTGTATTGACGTGCTTCCTGGGATAGAAATATGCTGTAGGGGGAAACTGCCATCATCGCCGCAGCCATTTGCCCCACTATGGGCGATCGCCAGGCAAGGGTAGCGAGTCCGTAAGCCGCTGGAATAGATGCTACCCCGAAAAGTGCCGGGAGCGATCGCTCTCCCCACAAGGAAACTAATCCCCCTACAGGAGGAAACAGTTTCAGCCACCAGTGAACTAGGACAAAGTACAATGGCGGATGTACGTCCTCTGTTAGCAAGTGATGAATTACCGCTGATGTGCCTGCGGCTGGGTTTATTTCTAGCGGCTGCATTAGTACGTCTAGCCCAATTACTTTGTCTAGCGGCACCGTTTGAAAACTATTACCCAGACTAAACACCATCGTGGCAAACTCATCCGTCCAAGGTGACTTGTTGGTAAGCTGGGTGAAGCGCAGTACGATGCCAATTGCCATCCACACTAACAGCAACATTAGTTGCCATCTTGTTGTATGCAAGACAGGATTACGCTTGGTTTCTCTAAAAGTGTCTAATTTCATTTTTGGTTTTGTTTAAGCCCCTACATATAGGGGTTCGTAGGGGCAATCCCCCTGTGGTTGCCCCTATATATGCCCAGTCTGCTACAGTACTGTGAGTGTCAGGCGATTTTGCCACAATTAAGAAAAGTTCTTTCTTTCCCTATATCCCGTGATTACTAAAACTGTAGATACCATTCTTGAACGTGCCTTAGCTGGTAACGATTTGTCGCCAGAAGAAGGAGTTGTACTATTAAAGCAAACAGAGCCCGGTACTCTAGCTGCCATTCGCTCCACTGCCTCTAGCTTACGACGCGAACAAGCTGGTGATACAGTAACCTATGTAATTAATCGCAACATCAACTTTACCAACATCTGTGAACAACACTGTAGTTTCTGTGCTTTTCGTCGTGATGAGGGTGAAGAAAGTTCCTTCTGGTTAGATACTGCTCAAATCTTGGAAAAAGCAACAGATGCGGTGCGACGAAGTGCAACGGAAATTTGTATGCAGGGGGGACTCAATCTCCAGGCGAAAATCAACGGCTCTTCATTACCATATTATTTGCGTATAGTCAAGGCTATAAAAGAAGAATTTCCCCATCTCCACCTGCACGCCTTCTCTCCCCAGGAAGTACAATTTATTGCTAGAGAAGATAACCTCAGCTACGCCGAAGTCATTGCCCAGTTGCGAGATGCTGGTGTCGGCTCGATGCCTGGTACAGCAGCAGAAGTTTTAGACGATGAAGTGCGGCGCATTCTCTGTCCGGAGAAAATAGACACAGCAACTTGGCTAGAGATTGTGGAAACGGCACATCAGTTGGGCGTACCGACAACCAGCACTATGCTTTCGGGACATATTGAGACGCCAGAACAGCAGATAAAGCATTTGCTGCTGTTGCGAGAACTCCAACAAATCGCCCTAGAGCGAGAATACCCAGCAGCGATGACAGAATTTATTCTACTGCCCTTTGTTGGGCAAGAAGCCCCTAAACCTCTGCGTCGTCGCGTAGGCAGAGATCAACCTATTTTATCAGAAGCCCTCCTACTGACAGCAGTTGCTCGGATATTTTTGGGGAGTTGGATTCCCAATCATCAACCCAGTTGGGTAAAACTGGGGCTTGCTGGTGCTAAAGAAGCCCTGGAATGGGGTTGTAATGATATCGGCGGCACCTTGATGGAGGAGCATATTACCACGATGGCGGGAGCTATGGGCGGCACCTGTATGGAAGTGGAAACTTTACAGGATGCGATCGCATCCCTAGGGCGTCCTTATCAGCAACGAGATACCCTGTACCGTTATTTGTAGCGATGCTAACGTAGTTGGGTACTCAGGCGAAAGGGGCTGTGTGATTAAGTAGTGTTGGCGAAAAAAGTTAGGAGCGCCTCCATTAAAGTAATTTACCATTAACAACAAAGAAACTCCAAGACTCCTGACTCCTGACTCCTGACTCCTGACTCCTGGCTCCTTCTTTAAATTGATATGTTTGTATAGGTTTAAAGAAGGTGCGAATGCCGTCTAATTTCATGCTGAAAAAAAATAAACCATTACTCCTGCTGACTGCTGGCGCTGCTATCTTGCTGATTAGTGGCGCAATAGTTGCTTACTTGCTGGTGCAGCGGAAAGCCTTACAGGGGCAACCTCCCGCCGAAGCCAAGTTGATTCCCCAAGACGCCTTAGTCACGGCGACAATTTCTACCAATCCACAACAATGGCAGCAACTGCGGGAGTATGGCACACCGGAAAGCCGAGCCGCCCTAGATGCTCAGCTAGTGGCACTGCGGGACCAATTCCTCACTGCCAACGGGTACAACTACCAGCAAGACATTCAACCTTGGCTGGGTAAAGAAGTGACAGTTGCTTATTTGCCCTCTGGGTTATCAGCAGCAACTAATAACCCTACTAACTCACCTGCCACTCAACAGTCGATGGTGATGGTGCTGCCGATTGATAACCCAGTTACTGCACAGCAACTCTTAGAAAAACCCAAGGCTAGCAACGTCGGCAAGTTTGTGGAACGAACTTACAAAGGCGTCCAGATCCGAGAAAGACAGGGAGCTTCTTCCCAGTATGTGTCAACAACGGTGCTAGGACATTACCTGGTAGTAACAACAGATCCCCAAGCAACTGAGCGAGTGATTGACACCTCTTTTGGTAACACCTCTCTGGCAACAACGCCTGGGTACAGGGAAGCATTAGGTCAAATACACCCTTCCCAACCCTTCGCCCAGTTTTATTTAAATGTACCAGTGGCGGCAGCTACAGCGGCCGCGTCTTCAGGGCGCGAACTATCTCCTGGAACTCTAGAACAGTTGCAACAAAAGCAGGGGGTGGCGGTGACGATGACACTGGAATCAGAAGGCATTCGCTTTTCAGGGATTTCCTGGCTGAAGTCCAATAGCCAGAAAAAGCTGGTGGTGGAAAACAATGCCTTGACTATGCCTAACCTTCTGCCAGCTAGTACGGTGATGATGATTTCTGGTGGAAATCTGAAGCAATTGTGGAAAGATTATGTCGATGGAGTTCAATCCAATCCCCTAGCACCCATCAAACCAGAGGAGGTGCGTGCTAATGTCAAGTCTTTCACCAGTCTGGATGTAGATCAAGATTTGATGCCCTGGATGGCAGGAGAGTTTTCCCTGTCTCTGATCCCAGCGCCTCAAGGAACGCCCTCTAACCTGGGTGCTGGTATAGTTTTCATGGTACAGGCAAGCGGACGCGCTGCTGCTGAAAAATCCCTCACTCAGCTAGATCAGTTCCTTGCCCAACAATATCAGTACAAAGTACAGGAAACTAAAGTTGGTAATCAAGTAGTCGTCAACTTGACTTCTCCGGAGGGTGGATTCACTGCCACCCAAGGCTGGTTAGACGGCAATGTCGCTTTTATGGCACTAGGGGCACCCGTTGTCAGTCTCATCGTTCCTCAACCGAAAGCGACACTCGCCAATAGTGAGTTATTCAAAAAAACTGTACCAATAGAACCGAATCCCAACAATGGTAACTTTTTCATTGACTTAGACCGGACTATCAACAGCGGAAATCTAGCCTTGCCACAACTGCCCCCACAGCAGAAAAAGCTCACCTTAGCGATGCGAACGATTGGAGTTACTGCTGGGGTTCGCGACGAGCGCAGTAGCCGCTTTGATATCTTCGTGCTGCTCAGGAAAGTTGGGCTTGTCCCCCCATTTCCTAGCCCCTCTGCCAGTGCCACTCGCTCTCCATCTCCAAAAGTCAGTAACTCTCCCAGTTCCAGCCGATAACATATAGGATAAAAGTTGGCGATTAGCTGAGCGACTCAAAGAAAAAACTCCTAGGGAGAACAATATATGGATCTGGTTGCACTCCAGAACAAGTTAGATAATATTTCATTTGCTGTCCTGTTCCTGACTATGCTGAGTTACTGGATAGGCGCAGCTTTCCCTCGTATTCCCTATGTACCAGCATTATCGACGGCTGGGATGGCGATCGCAAATCTCTGCATTGCCGCTTTATTGGGAGCTAGATGGCTAGAAGCAGGCTACTTTCCCTTGAGCAATCTCTATGAATCCTTATTTTTCCTAACCTGGGGGATTACTACCATCCATTTGATTGCTGAAAATATGAGCCGTAGCCGCTTGGTAGGCGTCTTCACGGCACCATTGGCAATGCTTATCACAGCCTTTGCCGCCCTAAAATTGCCGTCGTCAATGCAGTCTGCTGCCCCTCTGGTGCCTGCTCTCAAATCTAATTGGCTGATGATGCACGTCAGCGTGATGATGTTATCTTATGCGACGCTAATGGTTGGTTCGGCGCTGGCGATCGCTTTTCTCGTCGTAACTCGAGGTGAAAATGTCGAACTTCGGGGCAGTTCCATAGGTAACGGTGCCTATCGTAACCATCACTACCGACTAAAAACAACCAGCGGACTCCAGCCCCAGCCATATACCAGCGCCCCCATAGCCGTAGCTAAAGGTTATGTGGAAGGCAATGGTGCCAGTAAAACAGCAGTTCTGGATTTAGTCACAGCTTCGGCACAACATCAAACTGACGCCAGTGCAACGTTACATCAACCTCTTTCACCTCAGCGCCTGAGCCTTGCCGAAACCCTCGATAACATCAGCTACCGTATCATTGGACTGGGATTTCCCCTGTTAACTATTGGTATTATCGCTGGTGCCGTCTGGGCAAATGAAGCCTGGGGCTCCTACTGGAGCTGGGACCCCAAGGAAACCTGGGCACTGATTACCTGGCTGGTGTTTGCTGCCTACCTACACGCCCGGATTACTCGTGGCTGGCAGGGCAGGCGACCAGCAATTTTAGCTACCACAGGATTTATTGTTGTCTGGATTTGCTATCTTGGGGTCAATCTACTTGGCAAAGGACTCCACAGCTATGGGTGGTTCTTTTGAACTTTTTGTCATTAGTCATTGGTCATTGGTCATTGGTCATTAGTCATTAGTTTTCTTTCTCACAATTGACTTTTGACAATTGACTTTTGACAATTGACAAATGATTATTTAATAACTAGAAATTCAATCAGGGGGAGTTCCGCGTGGATAATCAGTTCCAGCCGCTAGATAGTGGTGAAGTTCTATCTGTTGATGATTCGTCCAAAATTTTAATTGGGCACCGCACTTTCAGAGTGAGCGAGTTGTCACAAGCAATCAGAGCCCTCTTGGACAGTGGGTTAGGTGGAGCCGAGCAAAAGGATAACTGGTTCAGCCAAGAAGGCGTTGATGGTGAAGTTTTAAGATTCGGCGCTCAAGGTTGGGAAAAAGGAAAAGTTAGAATCTGTCTGGAATTTCGCCCTGAAGTTCCTCATAATTCAACAAAAACCTCAGCAGCACCACCAGTTCAGCAAAATGTCACTCCCGTAGCGCCGCCTCCAGCACCAGTTCAGCAAAATGTCACTCCC
Source organism: Oscillatoriales cyanobacterium PMM_0019 (assembly GCA_949127975.1). GTDB lineage: Bacteria > Cyanobacteriota > Cyanobacteriia > Cyanobacteriales > CASBRB01 > CASBRB01. The sequence continues at coordinate 9,954 of CASBRB010000018.1, forward strand.
GTAGCACCGCCAGCGCCAAGCGCTGATGAGGCTTTCAATCTAACAGTGGCACCAACGTTTACTACTGATGAAGATTTCAATCTAACAAGCGAAGATAACTATGAGGAAACTTTAGACCTGGAGTCAGCAAGCGAAGATAGCTATTTGGAACTGGCAGAAGCATCGGAAGATAGCTATGAGGAAGCTTTGGAACTGGCAGAAGCATCGGAAGATAGCTATGAGGAAGCTTTGGAACTGGAGGCAGCAGCAGAAGCTAGTTATGAGGAAGCTTTAGAACTTGAGGTGGCAGCAGAAGCCACTGATTTCGATCTAGATATAGCAGAAAGTTCTGAAGCTAATCCTTTTGATTTAGAGATGGCAGGAACTTCTGAAGCCGATGATTTCGATCTAGGGATGGCAGGAACTTCTGAAGCCAATGATTTCGATCTAGATATGCTAGGAACTTCTGAAGAAAATGATGATTTTAATCTAGAAGAATTGTCGGAAAACAATGAGTTTGGAGAAAGTTCAAAAGACTCACTACTCGATGAAGTTTGGGAAGATATGAACCATCACTAACAAAAATCGACTTTTTCATGTCTAACTGCCCCACCTGGACACCTCTCCATCATAGGCTACATCGGACGCTGCGACACCGCCAGTTATTAGAAGGACACCGACGTATATTGGTGGCGGTGTCAGGTGGGCAGGATTCCCTCTGCTTAATCAAATTACTACTGGATTTGCAACCGAAGTGGGGTTGGCATTTGGGCATAGGACACTGCGATCACCGATGGCCCAAAGATGTTGGGATAGCGGCTCATGTTGAAAAAATAGCTGAAACTTGGGCTATTCCTTTCCACCTGAAAACAGCGGCAATGGTTACAACTAGCGAGGGGGCAGCTCGGCAGTGGCGCTATCAAGTTCTGAGGGAAATTGCTCAAGAACATGGTTATCAAGATATCGTCACAGCTCATACAAAAAGCGATCGCGCCGAAACCCTACTGTATAACCTGATTCGCGGCACGGGGGCCGATGGCTTACAAGCGCTTACCTGGCGACGCCCCTTAACTAAGGAATTACAACTGGTACGTCCACTCCTAGAAGTCAGCCGCGCTGAAACATTCCAGTTTTGCCAAAACTTACAGTTGCCGATTTGGGAAGATGCCTATAACCAAGACCTCAAATATGCCCGCAATCGCATCCGTAATCAGTTACTGCCCTATTTACAAAACCACTTCAACCCGCAAGTTGAGCAAGCCCTAGCCCAAACGGCTGAACTGCTACGAGCAGACGTAGAATATCTCGAAAACATAGCTCAACAGTTGAGACAACAGGCAATGACTGGGTTCAGCGAACATCAACCCTCTGGAGATCTTTCTTTAGCCCAATCGCCTACTCTCGGAATTAATCGCTTGGTATTGCGTGAGGCACCTCTCGCCCTACAACGTCGAGTCTTGCGACAGTTTCTCCAGCAAGCTTTATCTATAGCCCCCAACTTTAAGCAGATTGAACAACTGCAATTTTTAATTACTGCTCCCAATCGCTCTCGAACATCTCCTTTTCAAAAAGGCATCTACGCAGAAGTTGCAGGCGACTGGATAAGACTATTATCTGAGACAACCCCACGACTTTAGCCACATTCCGCACGCCCGGCGGGCTGCTGCACGGAATTACTTGTAGGTTGGGTTGAGGTACGAAACCCAACATTACAGCGGCTTGCAGCAGAGTGAGGTAGGGCTTCTCATCAGTAAGAAATACTAATTTTTATAGAATTTATATTTAAAGTATTGTTTATGACTTGCAATAAATCAATATAATAAGTTGAACCTATTTTAAAATGTCTTACAGCCGTAGTGTTTATTTTTTCTAAGTATCTAGCTTTCTTACTTGCTTTTTCAAGCTTGCTATAAGAAATTAAAAATTCTTCAGACCATCCATTTTCTATGGCCATATCTGTAAGATAATGTTTTCGGCGGGCATGAGGAGAAGGGTCTAAATGCCCATAAAGAGTATTAATATCATCTCTTCTATAAAGGGCGTAAGCCTCAATATAGTGAATAGCAGCATAAAAACATTTCGTCACAGTCCAATCAGGATAAGTAGACTGGCAATCAATTGCGGATTGCTTATTGGAATCAGCTTGAGAGAGATGATCGTGAATGGTTGGCATGATTAAAGATAATTACTCTTTCATTACTCGAGTAACTACTAAAGCTCGTAACTAACTCTACATTAAAATACCATTTTTCTCCAGTAATATTGCGCAAGTAAGAATTTGCTCTTAATGCTAACCTTTCAGCCTGCTCCCAAATATTATCATCTAAGTCTTCATCATAAACAGCTTGAGGAACTTGAACTTCAAATCTAATAGTATGAAAATTGTTAATTATGTTCCCGATAAGCCTAATGTCTTGAACGTTATCTAAAGCCTTTATTTTTTTTGTTAAAATCTCAATATCCTTAGAGACAGAATTATGTATCTTCCCAAATATTTTATCTATTTCAAATTTTGGAAAAGCTTTATTTCTGCTTTTTAAATTAAAAATGTTATATGCGAAATCTTTTTGAAAATTCAAAACCTCTTTAAATAGCTGTGGCAAATTTGCTAATTGAGAACTTTTTTGATTAATATCATTAAATAAAATGTCTAAACTTTCATCCTTAGAAACTAAATTTATAAGAATTTTGTGAGCTATAGAATCAAAAATCTCTTGCAATTCATAAGGAATATAAATCCAATATTCTTC
>CASBRB010000019.1 GCA_949127975.1 Oscillatoriales cyanobacterium PMM_0019
GGGCAGGGGAGAGGGGGCTTTCAAAGTTTGATGATTTTTACCTTGTCCCGCCTTACGTTGGTAGCCGAAATGAGTATCAGGATTAAATTAATAATCTATCTAGCGAGGGTTGACAAGACAGATAATAGTAAAAATTACAAAAAGTCAAGATTGACAACAACCAGAAACTGAAAGCGTTACCCTAGATTTTAGGGAATCTAGCCTAAAGTTTTGAGGAAATTAGCTATGACAACGACACTATCTATACCCAGTTTTCTGGAATCGTCGCTGGGAAAGGAAGCAGAAGATCTGCTGACTTACAAAGCCAAAGTTGACAAAAATTTACTGCATTTACCGGGACCAGACTTTGTAGATCGGATCTGGGCACTGAGCGATCGACCTCCGCAAGTGTTACGCAGCCTCCAACAGTTATATTCTAAAGGGCGTTTAGCCAATACTGGCTATTTCTCCATTCTGCCAGTAGACCAAGGAATTGAACACTCTGCTGGAGCTTCATTTTCACCTAACCCGATATATTTCGACAGCGAGAACATTGTCAAACTCGCCCTCGAAGCTGGTTGCAATGCCGTTGCCACCACACTAGGCGTTTTGGGCAGCGTTTCCCGCAAGTATGCCCATAAAATCCCGTTCATTATGAAAATCAACCATAATGAACTGCTCACTTACCCCAATCAATATGACCAAATCTTGTTTGCTTCTGTAGAGCAAGCCTGGAATTTGGGCGCTGTAGCCGTGGGTGCCACCATTTACTTTGGTTCACCGGAATCCACTCGCCAGATTCAAGAAGTGAGCCGCGCCTTTGCTAAAGCCCACGAACTGGGTATGGCAACTATCCTGTGGTGCTATTTACGTAATAACGCTTTCAAGCAGGATAAAGATTACCATCTAGCGGCAGATTTGACAGGGCAGGCGAATCACCTGGGAGTGACGATCGAAGCTGATATTATAAAACAAAAGCTGCCTGAGTGTAACAATGGTTATGGAGCAGTTGCCCAAGCTACAGGTAAGAAATACGGCATGACGAACGAGCGGGTATACTCAGAATTGACCACCGATCACCCCATCGACTTAACCCGCTACCAGGTATTGAATTGCTATGCTGGTCGTGCTGGGTTGATTAACTCCGGCGGTGCTTCGGGTAAAAACGACTTTGCCGAAGCCGTGCGCACTGCTGTGATTAACAAGCGAGCTGGTGGTTCCGGACTGATTTCAGGTCGTAAAACCTTCCAACGTCCTTTTGAGGAGGGAGTAAAGCTATTTAATACCATCCAGGACATTTACCTGTCGCCGGATGTTACTATTGCCTGACATTTAAGCTACCCCACTCTTGGGACGCTTGTTTCATCCCCCGGTAAAAACACGGGGGCTTCCACACTCCCGGAGATCTTTAGGTGAAAACATCTTCACAGCATTTGACAATTCCCCCTCTGGTAAATGGCGATAAACTCACCCGTGATGAATTCGAGCGCCGCTACAACGCCTGGGTAAACCCTAAAAAAGCTGAATTGATTGAAGGAATTGTCTACATGGCTGCCGCACTCCGTTTTAGAAGCCACAGTCAACCTCATGGTTGGATTCTTACATGGCTCGGCACCTACGAATCTAGAACTCCCGGTGTGGCATTGGGAGTTGAACCCACCGTGCGCCTAGACTTGGATAATGAACTTCAACCAGATGCTGTACTTCTAATCAACCAAAAGGCAGGTGGTCAAGCACGGCTGAGTGATGATGATTATATTGAAGGCGCACCCGAGTTAATTGTCGAAATTGCTGCCAGCAGTGTTGCCATAGACCTTCATGCTAAAAAACAAGCTTATTGCCGGAATGGAGTGCAAGAATATATCGTCTGGCAAGTTCTGGATCGGAAAGTGAACTGGTTTTATCTAGAACAGGGTGAGTATCTTGAGTTATCAGCTAATCAGGATGGAATTTTACAAAGTCAGGTCTTTCCTGGGTTGTGGTTAGCGGTTACAGAGTTATTGGCGGGAAATATGCTGTCCGTATTAACTATTTTACAAGCAGGTTTGCTATCTCCCGAACACGCGGCATTTGTTCAGAAATTAGCCAGCCATGATTAGGGGTAGTTGACACCATCCAGGATGTTTACCGATCGCCGAATGTCAACATTGCTTGACATTTTAGCCTCAAGTTAAAAAAATTGCGGATAATCTGAGAAACTAGATATTTGCAGATGCGATCGCTTTTTTTTGTATCCTTGGATGTTTAAAGCATGAAACTGGCAGCACGAGTGAGACAGGTATCTCCTTCCTTAACCTTGGTAATTGCCGCTAAAGCCAAGGCGATGAAAGCCGAAGGAATAGATGTATGTAGTTTCAGCGCTGGTGAACCGGATTTCGACACGCCAGAGCATATCAAAACCGCAGCTAAACAAGCTTTGGACGCTGGTAAAACCAAATACGGTCCCGCTGCCGGAGAGCCAAAACTACGGGCTGCGATCGCTCGCAAGCTCCGCACCGATAATAATCTTGACTATAGTGCCGCCAATGTGATAGTAACTAACGGCGGCAAGCATTCCCTATTCAACCTGATGCTGGCACTGATTGAAGCAGGGGAAGAGGTGATTATCCCAGCTCCCTACTGGCTGAGTTACCCAGAAATGGTAAAGCTGGCTGGGGGTAAACCAGTAATTGTTCAGACAGATGCCCAAAGTAGTTACAAAATCACCCCAGAGCAACTCCGCCAAGCGATAACGCCTCAGACGCGGTTGTTTGTCCTCAACTCCCCCTCAAATCCTACAGGCGTAGTTTATACACCAGAGGAAATTAAGGCGCTGGCAGAAGTTGTAGTAGAGAAAGATATTCTGGTAGTCTCGGATGAAATATACGAGAAGATAATCTACGATAATACCCAGCAGGTTAGTATTGGTTCGCTGGGAGCGGAGATTTTTCAGCGCAGCATCATCAGCAATGGATTTGCTAAAGCCTACTCGATGACGGGCTGGCGTTTGGGCTATCTAGCTGGTGCGGTGGAATTGATAGAAGCAGTGACGACAATCCAGGGCCACAGTACCTCAAATGTATGTACCTTTGCTCAGTATGGAGCGATCGCTGCCTTGGAAAGTTCCCAAGACTGTGTCGAGCAGATGCGCCAAGCTTTTGCCCAGCGGCGTCAGGTAATGTTGGAGCGACTTAACGCTATCCCCGGTTTAACCTGTGCCAAACCAGATGGAGCCTTTTACCTGTTTGTCAATATCAGCAAGACTAATCTGACTTCGCTGGAATTCTGCGATGCCTTGCTGGAATCTCACCAAGTTGCCACTATTCCTGGTATAGCCTTTGGTGCTGACGATCATATCCGACTTTCTTATGCTACAGATATGGAAACGATTGAAAAGGGGATGGAGCGATTAGATAAGTTTGTGCGAAAAGGGCAGTCATGAGGAAGTTTTTCATATACTCCTGATAAGCTTAACAAATTTTCACTTGCCTCTTGAACACACTCTTGCCATGCAAGCTGATAAAGAGTTTTGCTATTAGCTACCCAGAAGGAACATTTGATTCTGCATGGCGTCTAAACTCCCAAGTCTGCTGAAAGCTGACAGTTACGATGCTAGGTAAAAAGCAATGAAGTGGGCTACGGGTGTATTATTTTCTTTGTCTGTGATATCGATACCTTATTTACACAATCTGAAAACGGTTGATGCTAGAACACCAACAGTCGCTCAGAACCAGCCTACCTGCTACTGTCAGCGGCTTTATCCACCTGGTGCAACTATTGCTGACAAGTTTTATTGGGTAGGAGCTGAAAAAAATCTTGGCGTCACCTTTACTGGAAAATTTAACTCGGCTCAGAAAATGGCAGAAACCTTTAACCTTGCCAAAGAAATTGGTTCCTTTAAGGGAAAAAAATGGAAGTTATCGGATATTCTGCTTGCTGTAGATTTTGGCGGTAATGGCAATGTTGCTACCTGGCAGGTTTCGGGGCCAACACCTTTGGTACAGAAATATCTAAATGACTTAAAAGCACAGTACGCTAACAAGTCTGTATTTTATGATTTTAGTGCTTCAACTATCAAATTTACAGTCAGTGCTGACTAAAAAGGTTTGTAGGGGCGTGTGCCGCCACGCCCTTTTAAGAAGCACGACTTACGCACTGCCAGTCTACAGTAGCTGCTTTGTCGGGAGTGGGGTAAAATACCTCACCGATAATGCCATCCAAGCCAGTGAACCATACTTGAGAAGTAGGGTTTTGAGCAGTACCGATGAAAGTCAGGGTGGAAGCAGACCAAGTTGGGCAAGCTCCAGGATGACCAAATGCTTCTCCTTTGGGAGTGGCTCTAGTCCAAGGAGTGTTAATTCCAACTATGGATATTAACATCAAAATCCCGATGCACAGGAATACCAAGCCTTTGATTTTGCTATTTTTTACCATCGCTAAAATCTCACTTTGGGACGAGCGCGGTGCTAATCCAGATACAGTAAATAAAATCAGCGATCTGCTATGATATCTTAAATACCCGTTAAAATTCACTGATGGCGATCGGGCGATCGAGATTAGGGATGGAAAATTAATCACTTCTTCCAATACAAAATTTGGGGATCGGGCTAACCTTAAAGAAACCCTACCGTAAATTACAGAATTAGCGAAGAAGGCTTATGACACTACAAAGCTTTGGTGTGATTGGTTTAGCCGTGATGGGGGAGAACTTAGCGCTGAACGTGGAGCGCAATGGTTTCCCTGTAGCCGTTTATAACCGCACTGCCCAAAAAACTGATGATTTTATGGCGTTACGGGCAGGTGGTAAGAACGTCAAAGCCACCTATTCGATCGAGGAATTTGTCAAGTCCCTGGAGCGTCCCCGCAAAATCCTGATTATGGTGAAGGCTGGTGCGCCAGTAGATGCTATGATCGATCAGCTCAAACCCTACCTAGAGGAGGGTGACACTCTCATCGACGGTGGTAACTCCCTGTTTGAAGATACCGAGCGCCGTACCCATAATCTAGAAAACGCTGGCTTTACTTTTATCGGCATGGGCGTCAGCGGTGGTGAAGAAGGGGCGTTAAATGGTCCTTCGATGATGCCAGGAGGCACTAAATCTGCATACGAAAACCTAGAGCCAATTTTGACCAAGATTGCCGCTCAGGTAGATGACGGTCCCTGTGTTACCTACATTGGTCGTGGTGGTGCAGGTCACTACGTCAAAATGATACATAATGGGATTGAGTACGGCGATATGCAACTGATTGCAGAAGCTTATGACCTGCTCAAGAATACCTTGGGGCTTACCCACAAGCAACTGCAAGAAGTTTTTGCCGAATGGAATACTACCGACGAACTAAATTCCTATCTGATTGAGATTACGGCAGATATCTTCAACTACGTCGATGCCGATACTCATATGCCCCTGGTTGAGGTGATTCTCGACGCGGCTGGGCAGAAGGGAACGGGACGCTGGACGGTGCAGAGTGCCTTAGAACTGGGCGTTTGTATTCCCACAATTACGGCTGCGGTTAATGCTCGGATCATGTCTTCGTTTAAGAAAGAACGGGTAGCTGCCTCCCAGGTGCTAACAGGTCCTAATGGGAAGTATGTGGGCGATACTAAAACTTTCATTAACCAAATCCGCGATGCCCTTTATTGCTCAAAAATCTGCTCTTACGCCCAAGGAATGGCTCTACTGAGTTCGGCGTCGCAGGCATATCACTACGATCTCAACCTGAGTGAAATTTCCCGGATTTGGAAGGGTGGCTGTATTATTCGGGCTGGGTTCTTGAATAAGATTAAACACGCCTACAAGGAAAATCCCCAGTTGTCTAACCTGTTGTTAGCTCCTGAGTTTAAGCAAACAATTTTGGATCGGCAAGACGGATGGCGTGAAGTGCTGGCACAGGCGGCAAAACTGGGAATTCCCGCTCCGGCGTTTAGTGCGTCGTTGGATTACTTTGATAGTTATCGGCGCGATCGTTTGCCGCAAAACCTCACCCAAGCTCAGCGCGACTACTTCGGTGCCCACACTTACGAGCGTACTGATAAGGAAGGTGTCTTCCACACCGAATGGACTAAGTTCGCTGAAGAGTCTGTACAAACCACTACCCCTGAGCCGCTACAAGCCCAAGATCCAGAGAAAGTTGCACAAACTCACGGCAACTTGTAAATCTGGGTCAGGACTTACGCAACTACACTACATATAGTGGTTCGTAGGGGCAAACCCCAAGTGGGTTGCCCCTATATATGCCCAGTGTGCGTAAGTCCTGTCTGGGTTTTTCCCAATAAATATGACAATTTCTACTATTGACTGTTGACATTTACTCAGTACTGTAGCACTGCCTCTATATATAGCGGGTTCGTAGGGGCAAACCCCCTGTGGTTGCCCCTATATATGCCAGTGTGCGTAAGTCCTGTTACTGTTAACAGTCAATAGTCAACAGTCAACCAAATTTAATTGAGAGAGACTTTACCTGTTTGATCGACAGTAAGTGCTTGCCTGTCAGCACCTAAGTCAGTTGTGGCGCTGAAAATAACAACCATCCCTTGGGACTCTCGATTAAGATTTACCTGTAATAGCCCACCATCCACTCGATAGAAAGTTACCGTTACAGGTGTAGGCAATTTCTCTAGTGTTATTTGGCTTTGACCGAATAAATTTCGAGTTCCAGTATATTTGAGCGCTTGGTAACAGATACGCGAGTTAGTTAGGTTGACCAGTGTAATATTAACTGGAGGACCTTCAACTGGGTTGGTAGTGCTACTCGGTGATGGTTGAGAAGGCGAATCACCGGGGTTAGCTCCAGAAGATGAAGGTGTCTCCGGTACACAAGTCTTCTTTTCACTGGTTTGCTTAACGTTTGCTAGCGGTTCGGCTGTTGCTGCCAAAGAAATCAAGGGTAGACAGAGAAGCAAACTGCCACAAATGGATTTTACCCACAGGTTAGTGTGTTTTTTCATTGTTATTCTCCTCACTGGAAACGATTGCCAAGTACTGCTTGAAAAAATCACCTGAAATCAAATGTTACCATTTTATGGTAATTTATACAGACTGTTTGACCCAAATTCAGGAATTATTTTTTCTAGTTTACAGGAGACATTTAACTGATGAGCCCTATATTAAATTTTATCGATCGACTTAAAACTCAATTTTCAACATCCACCATTCTCCAGACGCCTCACAGTGGCTATCACTGGGATGGTAGTAGTTCGCGCTTCTTTGAAGGGTGGTATTACCGCGTCACCTTACCAGATTGCAGCCAAAGTTTTGCTTTCATGTACTCAATTGAAGATCCCCTCGGCGGCAAACCCCACAGCGGTGGTGCAGCACAAATCCTCGGTCCCGATGATGAGTATCTGTGGCGTACCTTCCCATCTGTAGACAAGTTCTGGGCAAGCCGGGATGCTTTAAAGCTAGGGCATTGGGGCAAAACCGATTTATCCATCAAACCAAGGTACTTGGAGCCAACGGAGTTTGAGCGTCACGTCCAAGAGGGCTATCAGGCTATAGATACATGGCATCAGGGAATGATTTGCGATCCCGCTACTGGGAACGCGGCTCGTTGGCAGTATGAAATTAAGCCTGTGTATGGCTGGGGCAACCAGAATAGTTCAAGCCAAGCAACTGCTGGCTGGTTGTCTTTTTTGCCAATTTTTGAACCAGGATGGCAGATTTTAATGGCTCACGGTTTGGCTACAGGCTGGATTGAGTGGAACGGAAAACGCTACGATTTTACCAATGTTCCGGCATACAGCGAAAAAAACTGGGGAGGCTCTTTTCCCGAAAAATGGTTTTGGCTCAATTGCAACTGTTTTGATGGTGAACCGGATCTCGCCTTAACCGCTGGTGGCGGCAGGCGTGGGGTGCTGTGGTGGATGGAATCTGTAGCGATGGTGGGGCTGCACTATGGAGGTAAATTCTATGAATTTGTACCCTGGAACTCAAAGGTAACGTGGAATATTCACCCTTGGGGTAGATGGCAGATGACTGCCGAGAATGAACGGTATGAGGTTGAATTGATGGGGACCACAGATTTACCTGGTACTCCCTTACGCGCTCCTACTGAAAAAGGCTTAATCTTCTGTTGCCAGGACACCATGCGCGGGCAGTTGCATCTGCAATTACGAGAGCGATGTCAGGGTAAATCTAAAATTATCGTAGAGGCACAAAGTTCTCTGTGTGGCTTAGAAACTGGCGGTAGCCCTTGGGAAGAAACTTGGCTATCCGAGTAATTGGCTTAACTAGGAAAGTTTGTTATGATGGCTGTATACTTGGGGCTGTAGCTCAGCTGGATAGAGCGAGCGCCTCCTGAATTATCGGGCACTGTGGAGGAAACTCCATGTGTGAATGTGGTCAAAGTCGGTGAAACCTACAGAGTAACACTCTACGGCAATACCGAGCCAAGTCTGATTCGTCACTAGACTTCTATGTGGGCGATAGTGCGAGTCAGGAAGGTGTAGAGACTAAACGGCCACCACCTACTGGCTTTTGAGCCTATGGTGAAGATATAGTCCAGAGAGTGGGGAAACTCACACCAATCTGAAGCGCTAGGTCGCCGGTTCGACCCCGGCTAGTCCCGTTTTTTCAGCATATATAGGGGGCAACCACAGGGGGATTGCCCCTACAAGCCGCTATATGTAGAGGCAGTGCTACAACACTGTGATTTTTTCCGGATCTCCTCTAAAACTAGGTGTAGGTTTGCTACAGCGTAGACCTTATGCGTTCGGTACGGTAAAGTAGTTACGCAACTGATCGGCGTCTCGCCCTTTGCCTATCCAACGGCAAATTGATTCATGCTCTTGAAATCCCGTACTAGCAAACAAAAAAACGGGTTTTTAAAACCTACAAGCTCTAAAATCAGGTTGTTGGCGTGGCTGATGCCAATCCTGATAGCTGTGTTTTGGCTAGGATACGAGCAGATGAAAAGTTATTTGGTACAACCGAAAGCTATATTCGTCCTAGGTGGAGATCCCCATCGAGAAAAGTTTGCTACTGAATTTGCTCATCAGCACCCCAATTTACCGATCTGGATTTCTGGGGCGGGAGATCAGAGATATCTAAAACGGTTGTTTGCTAAAGCTGGGATCGACCAGTATCGCCTCCACTTGGACTACCGAGCTGTAGACACTGTAACAAATTTTACCTCCCTAGCGGACGAATTCAAAGCCCAAACAATTGACAGCGTCTACTTAATTACCTCTGAAGACCATATGCGCCGCGCTCGTGTCATCGGCGAAATTGTTTTTGGTAGTCGGGGAATTGCGATCGCTCCGATATCGGTGCCTTCAAAGCGATCGCCTGAACCACTTGACAAATCCTTCCGCGATGGAGCTAGAGCCATTCTTTGGGTTACTACTGGTTATACTGGTGCTGAACTCGGAAAGCCTGGACGACTCAATACTGGCGATTGATATGATATAATCCAGATGCTCATAAATAGTGCATTGGTATCCTTTGATACCAAAATCGGACGCAGTTCGCGGCGATCGAAGTTTTCAATCTATGATATAATATCCATATAAGGTTTATTTTCGGTAGTGTAATTCGTTTAGCCAGCGTTTCTCCGGATCTAACTCTCTACGCCATCTGATTCTGGAGATTTTCTATGTCAATTTATGTGGGCAACTTATCCTACGACGTTACCGAGGAGGACCTCAGCCAAGTCTTTGCCGAATATGGAACCATTAAGCAGGTACAGGTACCCACCGATCGTGAAACAGGTCGTAAGCGCGGGTTCGCATTTGTGGAAATGGGTACAGAGGCCGAAGAAACGGCAGCAATTGAAGCCCTTGACGGTGCTGAGTGGATGGGTCGTGACCTGAAGGTTAATAAGGCTAAGCCCCGCGAAAAAAGAAGTCCTTCTGGGAACAACTGGTCAAACAATAATCGGTCTTCTCGACGCTAATAAACTTTGAGAACAAATATTTTACTCTAAGCTCTGCAAATTTTGTTTTTTGTTAACAGCTTGCTGGATAGCTGAACCTTATCCAGTCCTAAATTTAGTCAATTAAGGAGATAGCATGACCCAAGTGATCCTAGGCGAGAATGAAGGAATTGAGTCAGCACTACGTCGATTCAAGCGACAAGTTTCTAAAGCGGGAATTTTCCCAGATATGAAGAAGCATCGTCATTTTGAAACACCTATTCAAAAACGTAAGCGGAAAGCTATTGCCAAGCAGAAGCAGCGAAAGGGACGTTCCCGCTATTGAGTTCCTTAACCTTGCGCACATCTGAACAGTCCTTAAAAGAGCTCACAATATGAACATTAAAGAACTACTCAGCCGATATCTAGCAGGACAAAGGGACTTTAGGAACCTGAACCTGATTGCGGTAAATCTGCGAAATATGAACCTGAGTGGGGCTAACCTAAGTGGGGCTAACCTAAGTGGGGCCAACCTGACGAGAACAAATTTAAGTCACGCAAATCTCAGTCAGACAATCCTGACGGGAGCAAATTTAACTGAAACAAACCTGATAGGAGCGAACCTGACTGAGGCAAATCTGAGTAATGTCAATCTGAGTGAAGCCTACCTGCGTGGGGCAATCTTGCCGAATGGGGTAACGACTTAATTTAGGTAGTTACCTTCTCCCCCACTAACCTTGTGGTATAGTGGGGGCTTCAAAAATATGTCTGATATAAACCTTGAATTACTGAGTGATGAAGAATTAATAGATTTAGCTCTATCGCCCGACGCAGAGACGAATGAGAAATTACGACACTCAGCCTTGCAAGAACACTTTCGTAGAACTAAGAATACATCAACCACCATTGTCGAACCAAGTGGATGCTTCGTCTTGTTGAGAGAAAAGTTACAGGACTTACGCACTGCCTCTACATATAGCGGGTTCGTAGGGGCAAACCCCCTGTGGTTGCCCCTATATATGCCAGTCGCTCTTGTAGGGTGCGTTAATGAAATGTAACGCACCATAATGGGTGCTAATTTTCGGTGCGTTACGCTGACGCTAACACACCCTACTCAATGCGACTATATACTGACTACAATATCTTGATGTTGATTCATATTTATCTATTAAGCGAGCGCCACATATATATCCTTCGAGGGTTATTTTATCAGAGTTTGCTGTCATAGCTCAGGTTAGTATTTATACTTACGACTCTAGAGAGCTTGAGCATTTATACTTAGAAAGTTGCACCCTCCAGCCTGCCCCGACGGCTGTACGCGTGAGCACGGCCCAAGTCCGGAGTGAGGGGTGCGGAATGTGGGCTAAAACTGCCGGGGGACTTGATGAAGGAGCTGCATCAGCAAGGTTTAGTAGAGAATTCCTTCACAAAATTTATTAGCAGACATTGGCATATGTTAGCAAATGTGCTAGAATAAAGTAGGCGAAGAGGGAACGCACTTGGAAAACCAACAGTATAAACCAAAATATCACTTCCTCATGGAGCGTCCAGGAACACCAATTTATCAAAGGATAAGCAAAGGATTAAAGGACGCTCTAGAAGGTATAGATCACCAAGTGCTCTATTTTGATTCAAGCCAATTTTATAATCATAACGACGCCGTTACCAACTTATTTCAAGTTTGTAAACTTCAACAAATAGATTATTGTATAATTACTGGCGATGTAGTCACATTGCTATCTTTATCACCAGAAGAAAAGTTTATATTTGAATTAATTGAAATCCCATTAATTTTTGTTCATTACGATAATATTGCTGCTTATATAGAAAGAAATAAAAATTTTTTACAGAGGTTACTTAAAGTTAAGGACAGAAGTTTTCATTTTTGCTTAGAGTATTCTAATAGTTTAGATTTAAGAATTATGGGGTTTAAACACGTATATTCTATTTACCATGCTTCTGAGTTTTTTAAAAGTAACCATTCCAATTATTATAATTACGAAGTATCATTTGTGGGTTCTTTATTAAAAGGTGTAGAAAGTAGTAAGTTTATCAGATTTAGCAGCCACATATATTCTCATTATTTGCAAGCTGATTTTTGGAATCGGTTAGCAAGGTTTGATTTTAATATAGAGCAATCTGCTATAGATTTTTCTAAAAAAATATCTGAAAACAATATAAATTATTACGAAAACAAATATTACTATATTTATTTAATGACCCTAATGAGTACATTTTTTCGGGGAGAATTAATCAAAAAATTAACTTGTACAAACATAGATATTATAGGTGGATATCCAGCGAGTTTACAGAATAGTGAATCCAATATATCCGCAGAATTTATTAATAAACCAGGAATAAGATACCACCCTTCAACCACAGAAGCAAATCAAACTAGAAACATTTATACTAAGTCAAAAATTAACTTAAATATAAGTTCGTTACAATTTGATAATGCTGTAGTTAATCGAGTTATAGATGTCGCTGCTGCGAGTGGGTTTATTCTCACAGACTGGAAGCCTGAGCTACAAAATATTACATCAGTATCTGAAGAAATTTCCTATCGGACACTAGAAGAACTTAACTACAAAATTGACTACTATTTATCCCATGAAAAAGAGAGATTAGAAATTGCACATCAGCTAAATAAAGATGTAAAGGAAAAATATCAATACCATCACATAATTAATTTTATTCTGAACAAAATTAGTAATAGTAATATGTCAAACCTTGAATCAGAGATATGCCGTGTAGATTTAGGATGTGGAGCATGGAAGCCAGAAGGTTTTATTGGTGTGGATAAATACTCAAAGCCAGGAGTAGATATTGTAGCCGATCTCAATCAACGCTTTCCATTTCCAGATAATAGTGTAGATGAAGTCAGAGCGCATGATGTAATTGAACATCTACCGAATAGAATTCACACCATGAATGAAATATGGAGGATTTGTAAACCAAATGCAAGGGTTGATATTAGAGTTCCTTCAACAGATGGTAGAGGAGTTTTTCAAGATCCTACCCATGTAAGCTTTTGGAATATTAATTCATTCATGTATTACTGTATAGAATTCCCTGCTTACATAGATTTGTGTAAAAGTTATGGATTTGAAGGAAAATTTAAGCTTTTAAATCTAGAACAAGAAGAATTACCAGATCGAGTAGTTATTATTAGAGCTATATTACTTGCTATTAAAGAAACAAATGCTTCTTTTACTAACGAACTAAATTATGCCCTATGCAAAGAAATAAAGTTAATTATATTTCCTGATTGGTGTGAATCAGAAGAAAGCCTAGTATCAGATTTAACCGATGTACTCCAAATTATAGTAAGGCATCCAGACCGAGAGAAAATAACTTTATTTGTTGATATATCTGAATATGATGAGAATGCAGAGCTGATTATTTCTGGAATTTTACTAAAAATTTTTGAGGAAGAAACCTTGGAGATTGCTAATGATGAACCAGAAGTTTTTTTTCTTGACAAATTAAGTGAAGAACAATGGGAAGTCCTATTGCAACAAATTACTTATCGACTAGAGATAGAAAATGAAAATAAAAATAGAAAAAACCAAATAGAAAACCTGAATTCGTGTAAATTAGACACCTTAAGTAACAAAAGATTTATTCAATTGGACGAAAATTATGATAGCTAAAATGCTCGTCGTGTCGTTACAGCCAAACTGTTAAATTATAGTTGGAGTCTCCTTGCTACAACAGATGTAATTTATCGAAAAGCAATGCTTGGCACGGAAATGTTTAACTGAAGAGAACTATAATGAAAGGTAGGGATTGTCTGGGCTGGTAGTCCAGATAATACAGACGATCGCATCAAAGTGAAAATTCCTGGATGAGAACATAGGGCTGTACGATCGCAGCTTTAAATCGTTTGGTGCGATCGTTGTTCCATACTTGGAGCTGGGCAAAAGTAGGTTTACCAATCAATTGTTCGCTAATCCAATGTTGGATAGAAGAGACATTGTCAGTTGCTAGAGCTACCCCAACATCCACCAAATCCAAATTTTCGGCAACCACAACCACAACATCACGCTGTACATGAGGAATCAACCATTCCCACTCTGCCTCATCCAGTGTTTCTGCTATTTCTGCTCTTAAATGTGACATTTTTAAGATTAGCGCCCTAAATCGTGCAGTTCATTAATTATAACTGCACATCTTTGTGTAACTGCCTCCAAGTCCTCCCGTTTACTAGATTTGGGGACATCAATCAACTCACCAATCCGCACCGTTATCGGCACCTGTTGAGGTATTTTAGAGCCATCAAGGAAAATTTTCTCAGTGCCCCATAGACTGACTGGCAGCAAGGGAACTTGCGCCTTGGCAGCAATCATCGCACCACCTAACTTAGGTTCTTGAATCCGCCCGTCTGGTGTCCGAGTTCCTTCCAAAAATACACCAACCGCCCATCCAGCTTCAAGACTTGCCATCGCGGCACGAATGGCAGAGCGATCGGCAGAGCCCCGCTTTACTGGGTAAGCACCATACAGTGTAATCGCTTGCTTTAAAACTGGGATTTCAAATAGTTCTTCCTTTGCCATATAGGCGACTGGACGTCCCACACAAGAGGATAGCATTGGCGGGTCTAAATAACTACCATGATTGCTTACTACCACAAGTGGTCCTTCTTGTGGTACATTTTGGGCTCCATAGATGCGAACCCGAAAGTAAACGTGCAGCATCGGGCTGACAACCGACCACTTAAACAAGTGGTAGAGAATTAAACTGGTAACAGGTTCGCGTCTTTTAGCCACCTAAATAAAGTCCGGGAGTGTGGGAACCAATGTGCGTCGTTCTAGGCATATCAACCTCCAGCCGCCAGAAGTTGCTGTCCTTGAGAGGAATTCGCATAACCTAAGAATGCTTGCACCGCTGGGTTAGGAGGGTTTTTATAGACGTAGTACAGAAACCTTTTATAGGGATAATTAGATGCCGTTGGCGTTGACCCATCAATGGTAACAGCTCGCACTGTTCGCTGATTAGCTACCTGAGTATTGGTGGCATAACCAATGCCGTCAGTTTTAAGGGCTTGCAGCAGCCCTGTTGTCTCATCTCGTGCTAGCGTGGTAAAACTAGACCCGGTGCCAAAATTAGCTCCCTTCAGTATCAGATCCTTAAAAACTTGATAGGTTCCACTAACAGGAGGGCGATTAATCACCCGGATGGGTGCCGAGGGGCCTCCCACTGCCGACCAATTGGTAATCTGTCCTTGGAATATCCCAGCTACTTGAGCGCTGGTTAATCCTTGGCGGTACGGATTTGTGTCCCCTACCACTACTGCTATAGTGTCAATTTTCACAGGCACTGCTACTAAGCCTTGACTTTGTTCCTGCTGAGAGAGAGGTCGAGATACTGCTGCCAGATCTACATTACTCGTTACTAGAGACAGAATACCTTTATCAGAACCGTTCGCACTTGTCGTAACAGTACTGCCAGAAAATTGTTTCTGAAAGCCGGCTTTTAAAGCATCATTAATTTGCACCATACTGGTAGAACCATCAATCCTCACCGTTGTGCCTGCTGGCACTGAAGCAGGCAGAGGAAATGTAGAACCTGTAGGGGCGGTAGATGTAGTGGGCACAGGGGTAGCTGTAACTTGTCCACCTTGTCCATTTACTTCCTGCTGCCCACTAGGTGGTTTTGTAAAGAACCAATAGCCAATCCCAGCAAGGACGAGAAACCCCAGAATAAAAACAATAGGAGGAGGACCGCTTTTTTGAGCCATAAAATGTTTTACTGCGGTAGTTGTTTGTTAGTTGCCCGTTCCTGTAATATTTGGAGGCGGCGCTCTATTTCGTCATCTGCAGCCATTTTTTCTAAGTCAGCCTGGATTTTTTCGGCTGGATTTTCTGAAAGTTCTGCTTGAGCATTGACTTTGAAATTGTGTCGCTGGACAGCACCTTTAGCTTGTTCAAACTGAGAACGTGCCGAATCAATACTTAGATCGTTATTAACTTTAGCAATCTCTCCCAAAGCTTCATTGATCTCCGACATGTCCTTCATGTTCTGCATATCGGTTTTGTATTGTTCCAGCTTCATTCGTTCCCGATTCAGCCTTTCTTTGGAAGCATTCACATAGGTCTCAGCCTGCTTGACTTGTTCCTCTAGCTGGGGCAATAACTGCTCTATCTGAATCACTCTTGTCATCGCTAGACGTGCTGCTTCTTCATTAGCGTTACGCTGGGCAACCAGGGCTTGTTGTTCGCAAATCCCTAGTTCCTTAACTTTTCCCTCGTATTTTTGTTTGGCACGCTCGTAAGCAGCAACCTGAGTAGCAACCCCAGCAGCCAGCTTTTGCACCGATTCCTGCATTGAGCGCAGGGATTCCTCAGCTACGGCTACTGCCACCTTACCGCCGGACTCCACTGGCATTCCCCACAACCAGTTCCAAGTCCCGACGATGGTTCGTCCCGCCTTTTCACCCATTAGCCAGTAAATGACCTTTTTCATACTTTTCCGCTGTCTTGGGAAAGATTATTTTAAGTTCTAGTCTACAACATATATTTATCGGACTTCTGGACTAGCTGGCAGTTAACCTATTTTTTTGTCTACTAGCTTAAGTATATACCACACTCTGTCACATCTTTAGGTTAAGATTGGGTTAAATTAGGACTCACGGAGAACTGGTGATACACTGTTCTAATCTTGCAGCCATAGCCTCTGCGTGATGTAGCCATCCCAAACCTGCTACCCAAATACGGGATGGCAAGTGTCCCACGGGGGCGACGTGACTAAACAGCAATTTCTGATAATAACTTGTAGCACTACATATTGGCCAATTGACTTGCTTGCAGAAACTTACATAGTCACCTTTAACTCGGTCAAAAATCTGCTTTTGTACGCTGAAACCATAGCGCCCGTGGCTGGATGTTACCCACAACTGGTCAATTAATAGCAGCTCCTGACAGGGAAATTGATCGAGATCACTTACTTGAATATAAGTACCAGTTGGCTTGCCTAAAGCCTGACACATCAGTCTCCAACTTTCTTGATCGGCGTCTTTCCATTTCTGCGCTGTCAGTAGATGCTGGAAATTGGCGTAATCAAACCTTAGTTGAGAAGGTTCTAGAGAAGAATTAATGTATCTCAGTTCATCGGCTTTAGCCTGGTGGTATTGAACATTGTCAGGGAATACGGTTGTTTCAGTAGCTCGGATTGATTTAATCGCTTGCAACACTTCATCAGCAGATTGGTATCGATCGCTCACCTTATGTTGTACCAATTTATCCAAAATTTCTGCTAATTGCGAAGTAATTTTTTTTCCTTGTACTAGATGATAGCGCCACCACCACTGCTGCTCCTTAGCATCGTATATATCTCCTATCTTGGCTCGTGTCAGCATGCGAATGCAAGTCACGCCCAAACTGTAGAGATCGCTAGCTATAACTGCTTTACCTTGAACTTGTTCGGGGGCTGCATAGTATTGGCTACCGATAACTGTTCCCTTGCGCCCCATCCCCGAGCTAGTAAGTAATTTAGCCACTCCAAAATCGATTAAAACTAACTTATCATCGCTATTGCGCCGGATAATATTTGCCGGTTTGATGTCTCGGTGGATTACCTTATGTTGGTGGATAAACTTAAGTACTGGCAACAGATTTTGAAGTAGCGCCCAAATTCGATCCTCAGTCAAAGCGCCCTGCGCTAACTCTTGGCTTAAGGTTTGCCCTTCAATAAACTCTTGCACCATATACAAAAGTTTATCCTGTTCAAAGTGCCCTAACAAATAAGGAATTTGGGGATGTTTTCCCAACTGATTTAAGTGAACAGCTTCTTGGCGAAATAACTCAACAGCTTTCTTGAATGATTCAGCATTCTCTGTTATGAAAGAAAATTGCTTGACTACACAGCGGGGTGCGTCGGGCATATGTTCATCTATGGCTAAAAAGGTTCTACCAAATCCACCTTTACCTAGAGGCTGTATTGGGCGATACCGTTCTCTGAGTAATAACTTGGAACCACAGGAGGTGCAAAATAGCGAATTATTCTCGTTTTGAGCCTGTTTACATCCAGGCTTGATACAGTAGCTCATAAGTTAGTAAAATCGGCAATGCTACTAATATTTTCCAACACTAATTCAGGACACATCCGTTTAATCAAGCCAGTGAGTACCTTACCAGGACCAATTTCCACCACTCGCGTAACTCCCTCCACAGGCAGTTGCATGGTAATTTCTCGCCACCGCACTGCACCTGTTATCTGACGACTAAGGCGCTGCTTCAACACTTGAGGGTCTACACTGGGAACTGGTTCCACATTAGATAGTACAGGTACCAAAGCTGTGCTAAACGAGACGGACTCCAACACTTGCTCAAATTCTGCCTGGGACTGGGACATTAAGGGGGAGTGAAAGGCACCGGAAACGTTTAATTGTACGGCACGCTTTACTTTTACTTTGCCTAGAACCGCATCAACTGCTGTCGGTGTACCAGAAATAACTACTTGAGCTGGGCTGTTATCGTTGGCTAATACAATATCAGGCGTCTGCTGGATTTGTTGTTCTAACAGTTCGCGCTCAAATCCTATTATTGCCACCATTTTGCCACCTGCCGCGCTATCCATCAGTTCTGCTCGACGCTTAACCAGGCGTAATCCAGTTTCAAAGTCAAAGACACCAGCCACATAGAGCGCTACATATTCTCCCAAGCTGTGCCCAGCTACGACATCGGGCTGATGCCCTTGTTCCCGCATCAAGTCAGCTAAAATACTTTCTACTACATATAGACAAGGCTGAGTATATATAGTACGGTTTAATTTATCTTCCTCCTTTTGACATATTTCGGGAACAGACCAGCCTAAAATCTCCTCGGCTTGCACAAACTTAGCCTTGGCGGCAGGCTGTTGTAGTAAATCTAACCCCATTCCTATCGCCTGGGAACCCTGTCCCGGAAATACCCATGCTGTTTTAATCATCTTGATTAACTTGAAGGTTACATTAATTGGCTACCAACCGTCCATCGGGACACTTCGTGTTCGTCTTGAGTTGCTAGCTAGAGCGTCAGTCCAGTATAGGACTTACGCAACTACACTACATATAACGGTTCGTAGGGGCAATCCCCCTGTGGTTGCCCCTATATATGCCCAGTGTGCGTAAGTCCTGCAGTATTTACATTAAGAGTATTATAGTAATGTATGTCACAATTGAGGAATAAGCTATTAACCCAACTAACGAACAAGCCCAAGCTTGTCTACGAGTCTGCCAAATGTTATCCAATTATTATCGGGATATTCACTTATTCCGTTTTGACGATCGAACCGAAATAGTCTTTATTCTCGCAAGGGTCGAACTTCAAATTATTGTAGCACCTAGTGGATATTGGAGGTTTTTGGATGCCACCGAATTTTAAAGAAATGACTAACGCTCAACTGAAAGCATACGCACTTGCACATCGGGATGAGATTGAACCTTTGCGCGTTCTATTTAGTCGCCGTAATCCTCCCGACTCAGAAGCCACCTGGTACGGACCGATGGTTACTAAAGAAGGCGTACCTATAGAAGAAAATATCCGCATAGCGGAAGAAGCTATTAAACAGAAAATCGCCAAATACGAAGAAAAACAAAAAGAGAAAGAGTTAGAGGAAAAAATTCGCAAACAAATTGAGCAAGAGAAAAACTCAGGTTTTTAGAGTTCATCAGGACTTACGCACTGCCTCTATATAGCAAGTCTAAATCATTTATAAAAATACCCTCACCCCCAACCC
>CASBRB010000020.1 GCA_949127975.1 Oscillatoriales cyanobacterium PMM_0019
AGGTTGGGTTGAGGAACGAAACCCAACATCACCCCTGTGGGTTTATGTTGGGTTTCGCTTACGCTCAACCCAACCTACAACTACAACTGACGAAGGTCGTAATTGTAGGGTTTGGGCATACCAATAGTTTATTTTTTGGTTTGACATTTTGTTCGGATAAAGTATTGAGGCAAGAAATCATGACATCTCCTTAATGCTAATAGTTCCTATTAACAGGTTTAATTTGTTGTTAATTCCTTCAACTATACCCGAAAGATCCAGTATTGCCCCATAGAGCGATCGCACTTGGTAATGTTGGGTTTCGCAATAACCCGCCAAGGATTAAAATCCTTGGCTCATAGCTAAAGTCCTCTCAAAAGGACTAATTGTTCAGTTCATTTTAATGGACTTTAGCTATAAGCCTGCCACTTGAGTGGCAGGGGGATTAGTGTCATAGCAAAATATCTCTAAAGTCTAATTCTCTCCGGTGAGTATTGCCCCATAGAGCGATCGCTCTCTAGCAAAGAAGGTAGACTGAGATTAAACCTACAACACTTTAATGCTAATAGTTCCTATTCCCCCCATAGCCGACGCCCCGCTGTACCATTGAGCTGTTGGTGAGCGTCTTGCAGTAGCGCTGGAATGTTCAACTGTTGGGGGCAGCGGGGCAAACAATCGCCGCATTCTGTACAACGGTTGCCTTTGACTCCAGGAAACCAATGTCCTGCGTTTTCAAACATCCGGTAGCGATATTTACCATATTCAGTCATGTCGTAGGCAACTGCTAAATTACGCAGCCGCAAAATTTCTGGAATATTAATGTTTTCTGGGCAGGGCAGGCATTCATAGCACTGGCTACACAAATCAGTTGAGAGGGTTTCTGTCAGTTGATGCTCTATACGCTCAATTACCTCAATTTCCTCTGCTGTTAAAGGGTAATCGCAATCAGCAATACTCAGGGGTGCTGTGAGTTCAGCAGGGTTTGCAGGCCCCACGCTCAACGTGGTAATCCGACTATTGCTCAACAAAAACCTATAGTTCAACTCTAGTGGCGAGAAGGGATGGCACAAGTTTTTTAAAGTTGGCGGCGGTGTGTAAAGACGCCCTCCTTTATCCGCTGGGGAAATTATAAAGATGCCCATGTCTTTTTGGTGGGCTAATGCGATCGCTGGTTGGTGGCGTTGAAAAAAATAATAGTAGTGGAGGTTGACAAATTCAAACAAATCTGTATTAATTGTCGCCAGAATCAGTTCCAGGGAGCCGTGTGTGGAGAAGCCAACGTGCCGCACTCGACCGTCCGATCGCGCTGACTGTACTGCCTGCATACAGCCATCTGACGCTTGCACCCAGTTAAGATGCTCCCAGGTATTGATGCCATGAATGGCTAGACAATCTATATAGTCTAGTTTCAAGCGTTGCAGTGATTCTTCAATCCACTGTCCCATAGTATCAGCATTAGGAACGGGCGGCAGTTTGGTGGTGATAAATAACTGCTCTCGTGGCAGGGGCAAACCAACTTGTAAAATTTTGCCCAGATATTCCTCACTCTTGCCGTAACCCCTAGCAGTTTCCAGGTGATTAATTCCTAAAGCAACAGCTTGAAGCACCGTCTGGTGAGCGTCTGACTCACTAGCGAGACAGCGCATCGTCCCTAGTGAGAGAACTGATAACAGGAGATTGGTTTTGCCAAATCGGCGAGAACGCATTTTTTAAACTCCTGCTTGTTTTGATTTAAGTTTCGCCAGGGCTAGAGCCTCCTCTCTGGATCAAATCTTCTGGACGGAGTTTAGAAACAAAATCCCGGAAGGCTCGCCGTTCTTCCTCATCTGCATGGCGATCGACAGGGATTGAGGCATCGGCAACCACTTCTTCCAGCACCCAGATTGGGCTATTAGTGCGGATGGCGACTGCGAGCGCATCACTAGGGCGAGCGTCAATTTCCTTTTTGACCTCACCTTGGCGAACAATCAGCAGAGCATAGAAGGTATTATCCTGAAGGGAGTTAATGATCACGCGCTCCAAAGTCATGTTCCAAGCCTCCAGCATATTGACGATCAAGTCATGAGTGAGAGGGCGAGGTGGTGTTTGTCTCTCCAGAGCGCTGATAATTGCTTTTGCCTGGTCTTGCCCAATATAAATTGGCAGGGCACGTCGCTCTGAACCATCTTTTAGCAGGACAATCGGGCTTTTAGTGACGGCATCTAAAGCGATACCTGCGATTCTCATTTCAATCATCAGCTTGGCCTCGAAAATATGAGCGACATGGTGAAAGCGAAGCGATAAAGTTATACTGGACGGGCTTTGAACCTACACAAGCACGCTTGCGGTTCTAATTAATTTATAGGTTGGGACTGTACAACCAACTATGAGGAGTAGTCGGTGAATCGGAGTAAAACGTAGTAAAACGTAATAAATCCAAATTTACCGTGTACCTTCGTCGGCTCCTCTATCTGGTAACACGACTCGGTTGAAAACAACTTGCGCTGTACTTCCCAGTATGCCTCAGTCTTAAAGCGATTGGACTGGTAAGTTTACCCAAAAATATCATCGGGGAGCAAAGCAGGGTGGCAGGGGTCGAAAAAATAACATTGCCTATGCAGTACAGTTGTGATATTACTTAGCATAGATCGCGAGCATTTGGGTGTTTACAGGATTAATTCAAACACTGGGAACAATTCGACCCCAAGCCGGAGACAGATTCGAGGTTTCCTGCTCCAGGGAAGACGGGAAAACGCTGTTATCAGATTTGGCGATCGGTGATAGCGTAGCAGTAGATGGGGTTTGTCTGACGGTAGAGAAGATTTTGCCCCAAGGCTTTGTAGCAACAGCTTCACCTGAAACCCTCAGTCGCACCACTCTAGGGCTGTCAGAGCTTCGCGCCCCCTATGTAAATATAGAAGGTTCTCTGCGGGTGGGCAGCAAGCTCGGCGGGCATTTCGTCACCGGGCACGTAGACGGAATCGGTTCAGTCCAGTCAGTAGTGCAAACCGCCCAAGCTTGGGAGATGCGTTTTACAGCACCAACGTTGAATGCCTTGCAGTGGGAGCGCCATATTGCCCGTTACATTGTACCTAAAGGTAGTATTGCTGTCAATGGAGTTAGCTTGACGGTGGCAGATTGTGACAGCGAGGGCAGTTGGTTCGGTGTAGCTGTAATTCCCCACTCTTTTGAGCAGACAAACCTGCGCTATTTGCAGCCTAACAGCTTGGTAAATTTGGAAGGCGATATTTTGGGCAAGTACGTGGAAAAATTGCTGCGTTATCCCGCATCATCTGTTACTGAAAATTCGGCTTCTAGGATTATCGATAATGACGGAATTAGCGCTGCCTTCTTGGCTGAACATGGTTACATTTGACGGGAGCAAGCAGAAGAAATACGCTTGACTCCTAAATTGCCCAGGACTTACGCACACTGGCATATATAGGGGCAACCACAGGGGGTTTGCCCCTACGAACCCGCTATATAGCGCGTCTAAATGAATTGTAAAATTTTCTTACTCCGCTCTCCCAGGTCCCCTCCTGGGAGAGCGGAGTAAGAAAATTTTACAATTCATTTAGACGCGCTATATAGCGGGTTCGTAG
>CASBRB010000021.1 GCA_949127975.1 Oscillatoriales cyanobacterium PMM_0019
GAGAAAGATGGTATCTTAGCAGATATGCTGGTAGCAGAAGCGATCGCCTACGAAGGCAAGCCGCTGTCGCAACTGGTAGAAGAAGCGATCGCCGAAGCTGATGGCCCCCTGTACAACAAGCGCCTGGATTTACACCTAGACGACGCTCATAAAGCTGCCGTTCTGGAATCTTTCACTAAAAACCCACCATCAGAAATTGCTGGCATCAAAATCAAAGAAGTGGGACGCAAAGACGGGATTAAGCTTTACCTAGAAGATGGGAGCTGGGTATTGTTGCGACCTTCTGGTACTGAGCCTTTGATGCGGGTATACCTGGAAACTAACTCTCCAGAAAAATTAGCCCAAACTGCTCAATATATGGAAAAAATCATCGCAGGGATGGAACCCGTAGCAGTTTAAGGCAAGTTATGTTGATAGTTGACAGTTGAATGTCAACTATCAACTATCAACGAAATATTCCATGAAAACTATTAATAACTTGCTTGCCTCCCTAGTTTTAGCTGTTTGGGTGAGTGCGATCGCAATTTTATCTGTACAAAACGCCACCTCTGTATCGCTGAAGTTTCTAGTTTTTCAGTCAATTCAGATGCCAGTCGGTGTAGTGTTAGGATTTAGTGCCAGTGCGGGTGTAATTGGGGGTACACTAGCACCTATCCTCTGGCGGTTGTCTGGTTATCAACTAGGAAATCCGCAATCTGAGGATATGGGCGAAGACGATGACGAAGATTTTTGAACTTTAAGATTACAGTACTGTAGCAACTACACTACATATTGTGGTTCGTAGGGGCAAACCCCACCCCAACCCCTCCCGGGAGGGGCTAGGGGTGGGTTCTCGTTCCCAGGCTCTGCCTGGGAACGCTGTTGGGGAGGCTCTGCCTCCTAAAATCTCTGCGAAGTCCCAAAACGAGAGAATACTCTAGTTTGACGATCTCATCCACATCACTTTGGTTGCCATACGATATGCGATCGCTTCGCCAATAACCCCGCCAATCGTTCCGCTTCGGCTAGGTTATCTTCTCTATGCGGTAAACCAACAATATTGGCATGATGCACCGAATCCTGTTCCACATCCAACCCAATTTCCCGAACACGTCCAACCTCAAGACTGGCAACTCCATAACATTTGCGAAACAACCCAGCACACTGTTCTGGAGAATACACACTTGCGAGATTGACCGAAAGCCCAGGCTCAGTAGCTCGTAGGAAATAAGCATCTGCCTTCACATAAACTGTGTCTTCATCGATCCATTGTTTACGCAGCAACACTCTATAAACAGCTGCATCCTCTGGCAATGGCTCAAACTGTCTCATCCTTGGTTGAGCCACTCCAACCACTGCACCAAAATAAATGCTGTCACATCCCGTTCGACAGCGTAATTATCTCCCAATTCATGATACAGATAGGCTGGTTGTTCGGCTGTAGGTGGGCAAACCAACCGGACTTCACGTTCAGGCGACTGTTTGCTCCATGTTAGTCGAATACTACCTTGCTCATCCGTCGAAGCTGATGCCCTAGGAAAGCGCGATCCCATTGCTTCATAAGCATCTACAACCAATCGCATCGCCAACTTAAAGGCGGATTGGCTCGGTTGTAAAATTCCATACTCATCCGTCTCATCCTCTTCTAAAAGAGCAACGAGCCGCTTCAATGTCACCGTAATATCACTACTGTAGGGTTTCGCTGACTGAGCAACGGTCATAAAACTCAAGTACATTCATTCGCTAGATTAATAGTAGCCTAACAATTCCCCTATTGTTCGGAGATGAGGCAGTTGCGCCTATCATGGCGTTGACCGAGGCGCTTTCGTCCTTCAGCCTTAATTTCTTCGATATCGAACGGATTGCTCTCTCCTCTACTGGAAGAGTCAATTCCTTTCTGGATCTCGTATCGCAGTTCTTCGAGGCGGAGCTTCCGCAGGTCTTCTCGCTCCTTTAGCAATCTCAATCCCTCGCGGATCACCTCGCTCTGAGATTGGTAAAGTCCCGTCTGGATGAGATCCTGGACGAACTTATCTAATGTTTCACCAATGTGAACGTTCATAGCCACCTGCCAAAACGAGAGTATACTCTACTTTGATGATCTCATAATTAACCATAAGTGTCAATTTTTGACATATCATGGTATATTGAGCGAAATGCGATCGCGAAGTTATACATTTGCGTATACATCAACTTATACATCGCCCTGAAACAATATAGGTGGCGAGGTGTGGAATATCATGCACTCAGAACCAGTTAATCCTCTAGGTGTATTCGTGACCAAACAGATAAATAAAAATAATAGTTTTAGTTTTTGGTGGTTGCTCCCCCATGCAGTGCGTAGTAGTTGGTGCTTAGGGTTAGCAACTGCCCTAACCTTAACCGGAGCGTGGAGCATCAATTCTGGAAAAGTGACAGCACAGATAGTACCAGACGCCTCATTGGGTAGGGAAAGTAGCCGAGTAGGGACACCGTTGAACTCGTTGATTCACCAAATAGATGGTGGAGCGGTGCGAGGAACTAATTTATTTCACAGCTTTGAGCAGTTTTCCATCCCCACAGGGCAGACAGCTTTCTTCAATAATAACTTATCGATTCAGAATATTTTTACCCACGTTACGGGTGGGGGGATTTCTAATATTGACGGTATCCTCAAAGCCAACGGCACGGCTAACTTATTTTTCCTCAACCCCAATGGAATTATTTTTGGCCCCCATGCTCAACTAAATATCGGTGGTTCTTTTTTAGGCACGACAGCAAGTAACATCTTGTTTGCTGATGGCACAAATTTTAGTGGCATTAATCCCCAAACTCCCCCGCTACTAGAGGTAAGTGTGCCTGTGGGTTTGGGATTTGCCGACAATCCGAGAGCAATTCGTGTTACTGGCACCGGGCACAGTTTAACGGTTTCAGATGCTACATTCTCACCCATCATAGGTGCAGGTAATGGCACGGGCTTGCGGGTATTACCAGGGAAAACCCTCGCCTTAGTAGGAGGTGATGTTTTTTTAGCAGGCGGCATGTTAACTGCACCTTCGGGAAGGATTGAGTTAGGAGCAGTTGCCGGAGGGAATGTTACTCTCAACCCTAATAGCTCTGGTTGGAATTTGGGTTATAATGGTGTACCTGGGTTTGGGAATATTCAGCTAATTTCTAAAGCGGCTGTAGATGCCAGCGGCAGTAATGGTAGCGGCTCAATTACTTTTCAGGGGGGAACTGTTGGCATCAGTGATGGCTCAGTAGTGTTAATTCAAAACCAAGGGATATCACCAGGAGGAAGATTAACCGTTAATGCCTCCGAGTCTCTTGAAGTTAGTGGAACTTCTCCAGATGGCAAAATTAATAGCCGGATTACGACTGAAGCTCTGGGCACTGGCAAAGGAGGGGATATTGAAATTGCCACTAATAATTTAATGATTCAAGATGGAGCAGAAGTATCTTCTAGAACTACCAGTAGTGCTACAGGCGGTTCCTTAAATGTCAACGCTTCTAACTCTATCCAACTTTTAGGGTTTTCCCACATTAATCCTCTTTTCAGTACCAGACTAGCTGCTAGAAATTTTGGCTCTGGAACTGGGGGAGATATTACAATATCAACCAGACAATTGACTATAGTCGATGGAGCAGCTGTGGCTGCTACCATCTATGGCAACGGCAACGGCGGAAATATAACCGTGAATGCCAGCCAGTCTATACAACTGTTAGGAGTAAACCCAAATTTTATTTTGCCAAGTGTAATTGGTGCTACCAGTTTTCATGCTGGAAATGCTGGTAAATTGGTAATTAATACATCTTCTTTGACACTACAAGCCGGAGGAAGGGTTGATTCTTCCGCTTTCGCTACGGGCAATGCTGGCAGTGTTATTATCAACGCTACTGATTCAGTTGATGTCAGCGGCACAGTGCCTAATTCTGTGAATCCTAGTCTGGTGGATTCGGCTGCCTTGATTGTAGATAAAGTTACTCAACAAAGATTCCGACTGCCACCAGTACCTTCAGGAGCATCTGGAGATTTGACGATTAACACCGGACGGTTGAGGGTTACCAATGGAGGATTAGTTAGTGTCAGAAATGACGGCTCAGGTAATGCTGGTTCAATGAGAGTAAACGCTGGTTCTATTTTACTAAAAAATGGTGGCATCCAAGCCGCAACTACATTTGGTGAAGGCGGGAATATTTCCTTAACGGCACAACAGTTACAATTACGCGACAACAGTGCCATTACTAGCACCG
Organism: Oscillatoriales cyanobacterium PMM_0019; assembly: GCA_949127975.1. Classification (GTDB taxonomy): domain Bacteria; phylum Cyanobacteriota; class Cyanobacteriia; order Cyanobacteriales; family CASBRB01; genus CASBRB01. Next base: position 4,213 of record CASBRB010000021.1, read on the forward strand.
CAGGTGGCACGGGGAATGGTGGCAACCTCAACCTCAACATAGCAACTTTAGTTGCCCTAGAAAATAGCAGTATTACAGCTAATGCTGTTCGAGGAAAAGGCGGTAACATTGAAATTAACTCTCAAGGGGTTTTTCTTGCCCCAAATAGCAAAATTACTGCCACTTCACAGTTTGGTGTCAATGGGGTGGTGCAAGTCACAAATTTAGGAGTGGATATCACCAATAGCTTGACTCCAGTCACCAATAATTTTCTCCGTACCGAGCAAGTAGTGGCAGGTAGTTGTCTGGCACGCCGCAATGTCGAGCAAGGCAAGTTTATCATCACGGGCACTGGGGGATTACCTATAAATCCTTTCGATGCCATCCCTGGTAGATATGTGCTAATAAGTTTGTCGCCGCTTAGGGAACGAGTAAACACTAAGACATCACCTTCTCCCTCTTCATCTGCCCCTTGGAAAATCGGCGATGCAATTGTGGAGGCTACTAGCATCGTGCGTACTGTTGATGGTCGCATTTTATTAGCTGCCTTGCCCAACAAAGTGTCTGAGGCAAATGCTTTAGTTTGTTATCCTGGCGAAAATATCCCAAACTGAAGTCCCAAATCTGGAAAAGACTAAAAGTTGTAGGTTGGGTTGAGGAACGAAACCCAACATAGGCACGACAGCAAGCAGTATCTTCTTTGCTGATGGCACAGAGTTTAGTGGCATTAATCCCCAAACTCCCCCGCTACTAAAGGTAAGTGTGCCTATTGGTTTAGGATTTGGGAACAATCCGGGAGCAATTCGTGTTACAGGCACCTCCCGGATCTATGGTGAAAACGGTATAGTGAGATACAAAAATCTGCATAACGAAAGGCTGAAGCAACCATTGCCTGTGTGTATAAGCCTAACTTATCACCACACAGCCGGAAAGTCCAAAAATGTAAAGAAATAATAAAAAATTCCTGTTTAAGCATCTGTAATAGGTATGATAAGATGGATAATAATCTTACTATCCGGTGATCGTCATGAAGAAACAGCTCAACAAAAGTTGCTGGTGCTTACATCCTAGTGCGGTGCGTTGTGGTTGGCAGTTAGGGTTAGCAACGGCTGTTGTCTTAGCTGGCGCATGGAGCATCAATTCTGGGATAGTGACAGCACAGATAGTACCCGACGCCTCTCTGGGTAGGGAAAGTAGCCGAGTGGGAACACCGCTGAACTCGTTGATTCACCAAATAGATGGTGGAGCGGTGCGGGGAACTAATTTATTTCACAGTTTTGAGCAGTTTTCTGTCCCCACAGGGCAGACAGCTTTTTTCAATAATAACTTATCGATTCAGAATATTTTTACCCGCGTTACGGGTGGGGGGATTTCCAATATTGATGGGATTCTCAAAGCCAACGGTACGGCTAACTTATTTTTCCTCAACCCGAAGGGGATTATTTTTGGTGCAGGAGCTCAATTAAATCTCGGTGGCTCTTTTTTAGGCACGACAGCAAGTAGCATCTTTTTTGCTGATGGCACAGAGTTTAGTGCCATCAACCCAACCCCGCCTCTGCTCACCGTTAGCGTACCAGTTGGCTTAGGGTTTAACGGCACTGAAGGAAATATAGTGGTTAATACTGGTAAACCTCCCTCTAACACGTTTACAGAACAGGGGCATGCAGGTGATAGTCTTATTACAGCACAGACAGTTAACAACGAGTCTACACCACTCCCAAGTGCTATTTATGGAAAACTCGATAATATCAATGATGTCAATTTGTACAAAGTTTACTTACCTGCTAATCAACCAGTCCAGGCAACAACAGTCGGTGGCACTTTAGTCGATACGCAGTTATTCTTGTTCAATGGTAAGGGTTTGGGTCTTTATGCTAACGATGACGCTGCTGGAACTATTCAGTCATCTGTACCAGCGAAACAGCCTTTTACTCCTGCTGTTTCCGGTTACTACTATATAGCTATTTCTAGCTCTGGTAACAATCCTCTCAGCAAAGGTGGGTATATTTTCAACAATGCTCTTACTGCTCCGACTGGTGATGGTGCTGCCAACCCTCTCAGTGGTTGGGATAATGGTGGCTCGGACAGCGGGAGCTACTCTATTTTCTTAGGTAATAGCTTAAACTCGCTTAATTCGGCTGGGTTGTTCGTTCAGCCAGGGAAAACTTTAGCACTGGTGGGGGGCAAGGTATCGCTTACGGGTACTCTGTTAAGAAGTCCTGATAGTCGGATTGAAATCGGTGGGTTGGCGGCACCAGGAATAGTTGGACTTAATCTCGATCCTAGTAGTGCGTCTTTGAAAAGTTTGAGTTTTCCTAACCAAGGACAAAGGGCAGATGTCTTTATCAGTAGTTCTGGTAGGAATGGAACTAATATTGATGTGAGTGGTAGGGTTGGTGGCAGTATTGCTATTAATGCTCGGAATTTAAATATTTTAGGAGATGCTTTAGCTCAAAATACTTTGAGAACGGGAATTGCGATCGCTCAAGGTTCAATCCAAACCACCGCTGGGGATATTAACCTCAATGCCACAGATATTTCCTTAACAGCTAGTAACATTATTAATAGTGTTACTGGCACTGGTAATGCTGGTAATATCTATATTAATACCGGAAAGCTCTCGATCGCTAATTTTTCTCAACTGTCTACCAGAACCGACGGACAAGGTAATGCAGGCAATCTATCAATTACTGCCAGTGACAATATTTACTTTGAAAATAGTGTTTTAGGTAGCGATGTCACCCCTGAAGGCGTAGGAGATGGTGGTGATATAAATATTAGTGGTCGATCGCTCTCACTTAATTCTTCTCAAGTCAGAGCCCAGATTTTAGGACAGGGTAATGGCGGCAACATCAATATAAACGTCACCTCTCTAACTGCTACCAATGGTTCTGAAATTACTGCTAGTACCTTTGGACAGGGAAATGCAGGTAAGATCGACATTACTGCCAGCAGCAGCGTTGGCTTTGATGGTTCAGGAATAGGGCCGAGTGGTGTATTTAGTGGAGTTAGACCGGGAGCAGTAGGCGACGCAGGCAAAATTAATATTACTGCCCAAAATCTATCCTTAACCAATGACGGTGAAGTGTCTACTAGCACCCGCGCCCTAGGTAATGGTGGAGATGTTGTGCTGAAGATATCAGATACTATTTATATAGCTGGTGGTTCTATATTCGGCAGTGGAATATATTCTAATTCTAACACGGGATCAAAGGGTAGGGGCGGTTCAGTTTCGCTCCAGGCTGATACTTTGCGAATCGAAGATGGAGGACAAATAGCGGCGCGATCGCGTACTGCTTTTAGCGGCGGTAATATTACCGCTAACCTCAATTTACTAGAAATAACCACGGGCGGACAAATCTTCACCACTGCCACCAAATCTGGCAATGCCGGAGACATCAATATCAATGCTACAAACGGCATTTCTATCTCCGGCGCAGGTGCAGACAATGGTACTACAGGAATATTTGCCAACACAGTTGCCAACTCTACAGGCACTGCTGGGAGTATTTTACTGAACACAGCTAAGTTGACAATTTTAGACGGCGCTAGCATCTCTGTAGATAGTCTAGGTAAGGGCAACGGTGGTAACTTAACTTTAAGAACCGCTGACGAGCTAATCCTGAACAGAAATGGCATAGTCTCGGCATCAACGACATCGGGCCAAGGAGGTAATATTACATTAACGGCAGGTACATTGCAACTATTTCGTGGTAGTCTAGTATCTGCCACTGCTGGAAATCGTGGTGATGGCGGCAACCTCAAACTTAACACCAATACTTTAGTCGGGCTGGATGCCAGTAATATCAAAGCCGATGCCTTTCAAGGAAAGGGTGGAAATATTGAAATCACCACTCAAGGAGTTTTCCTTTCTCCAGATAGTACCATTACTGCTAGTTCCCAACAAGGAATCAATGGAGTAGTGCAAATAAGAACTCTAGGGTTTGACGTTACCAATACCTTAACGCCACTCACAAGTCACGTCCGAAGTACAGAGCAAGTTATAGCAGGCAGTTGTCTAGCACGCCGCAATATAGAGCAAGGCAAATTTACGGTAACGGGCACCGGAGGATTACCAACCACACCTTACGATCCCTTCAATGGTAGGTACGTGCTGACAGGGGTGCAGCCTTTGAGAGCAAGGGGAAATACCAATACTACTCCTCATTCGTCTTCATCTACTCCTTGGAAAATAGGGGATGCTATTGTAGAAGCACAAGGTATCGTCGTACTAGCAGATGGGCGCACTTTATTAGCAGCCTCACCCTTAAAGGCTCAAGAGACTGATAAGTTAATTTGCCATCCTACTGAAGAAAGATTAAAATCCTGACAGGGACACTAACTCTACCTCTAGCGTCGTAGGCATCCACCGTGAGTATGATACACGCTTCGTTGATGCGGCACGCGCTGAATAGGCAGACGGCAAATAGACAGCGTAGGCGTAGCCCGCCGCAGGCATCGCGGTTCGTTAGTAAACCGTGAGCTAGTAGTTGGATCTCCTCCTGCGATAGGATTTTAGCAAAACCCGTGTCTGTCTCGTTTCACATGAAAATATTAAATTACCATATGTGACATAATGAAAATGATATACTATCGGCTAGAACTTAAATTATGTCAGTTGTAGCACAACAGCCATATATTGAGCAGAGGAATGGTGGCTATTACATCGCGGGAACCAGAATCTCGTTAGATTCTGTTGTTTATGCTTACCGCAATGGGGAATCACCAGAAAGTATCGTTGAGTCTTTCCCACTGCTAACACTCGAACAAGTATATGGTGCTATAGCATTCTACCTAGGGAGCCGTAGTGACATCGATCACTATTTGGCGAACGAGGAAGCAGAGTTTTATAAGAATCCTCAACCATTAAGAGTGTCTGCGCCTGCTTTGTATGAAAAACTCATGGCAGCTAAAGCGACTAGGTTGTCAGATTGAACATTTGTTATCAAGCTGATGCCGATCTCGACCAAAAAATTGTTAAAGCGGTTGTGCGTCGAGAGCCTCAGATAGACTTTCAAACTGCCTTTGATGCTGGGTTGGAGGGAATGAAAGACTTAGATGTACTCGCACTGGCGGCACGACAGTATAGAATTCTAGTCAGCCACGACCGCAAAACTATGCCTGACGCATTTGCACAGTTCATCACAACCAATCGCAGCACAGGAGTTTTAATTGTATCTAGAAACCTGCCGCTAGGGACTATCATTGAAGAACTAATTTTAATTTGGTCAGCGTCAAGCCCCTCGGAATGGTTTGATCGGATCGTCCAACTCCCTTTGTGATATTACCGTAGCGATCGCCCCCATGATTAGGGGATTGCCCCTACCAACCCTTCTCCTTAGCTCAGGGTAAACCGCTATATGTAGAGGCAGTGCGTAAGTCCTGTTTCTCGTTCCCAGGCTCTGCCTGGGAACGCTGATAAAGAGGCTCTGCCTCCTGGGGTTTTTTTCGTTCCTAGGCAGAGCCACCGGATTGACGCTCCCGAACTTTTCAGGTAAGATGGACTGTAATTCTCCTTATATAAAAAATTATGATATCTGGCGGCGCGATTTCTACTATCTTAACTATTCCTCCTTTAGAAAACGGCGATAAACTCACCCGTGCTGAGTTTGAGCGTCGCTACAATGCAATGCCTTTGGTGAAAAAGGCGGAATTAATTGAAGGAGTTGTTCAAATGGCATCCCCCTTACGTGCAAAGAGTCACGGAGAACCTCATGCTTATATAATGACTTGGCTCGGAGTTTATAAAGCCGCTACGCCAGGTGTGGGGCTTTATGATAATGCCACTGTGCGTCTTGATGCCGATAACGAACCACAACCAGATGTAATGCTTCGGATTGAACGCGGGGGACAATCGCGCATTAGCGACGATGATTATGTGGAAGGTGCGCCAGAATTAATTGTGGAAATTGCTGCTTCTACTGCCTCTCTTGATTTGCATAAAAAACTTAAAGTTTATCGCCGCAATCAAGTACAAGAATATCTAGTTTGGCGAGTTTATGACCTTCAGTTTGATTGGTTTCGTTTAATAGAAGGAGAATATATCCAGCAACAACCAAATAAAAATGGTATAATTTGCTCTCAAATTTTTGCTGGATTATGGTTGGATAAAGCGGCTTTATTGGCAGGTAATTTAGCGAAAGTTTTAGAAGTTTTACAACAGGGATTAGGAAGTGCAGAACATCAAGTTTTCATACAAGTGTTGGATAATACAGTAGTGTAGCAGACTTGCAACCATGCCACCGCCACCTGGTAAGATAGCCGCCTAGAAAAAACTCCAGTATCGAAGGCACAGCACCAGTCCCAACCATGATTTTTTTAGTCGATGGTAACCCAACTACTAGCAGATGCTAGCAACTACAACACCAAGGAAACTATTGCCATGACTCTCAAAGAGCTAGAACAAGACCTGTTAGCCCTCAGTTCGTCTGAAAAGGTACAGGCAATTCAGCTATTAGCTCAGAGCTTGGGTAATACTTGGCAAGGAATCCAGAAAACTTCTGGTGTTTGCGGCGGAGATGCTCGCGTCACCAATACTCGAATTCCGGTTTGGGTTCTTGTAGAAGCTCGTCGCATTGGATATAGCGATGCCGATCTTTTAAGAAGCTATCCAACTCTTTGTGCTACTGATTTAGCAAATGCTTGGGCTTATGCACAAGCCTATCCTGATGAAATTGAACTTACCATCCAACGCAATCAGGTGGCTTAGTCGATGGTACGTTTTTATACAGATGAGCAGTTTCCTTTTCCTGTAGTGGAGTTATTGCGTAATTTGGAGCATGACGTTTTGACCGCTCAGGAAGCTGGTAACTCAGGTCAAGGAATTCCAGATGAAGCTGTGCTGGCGTTTGCTATTTCTCAAGAGCGGGCAGTTCTCACAATAAATCGAGATGATTTCATCCGTCTGCACCGTTTCAATTCAAATCATTTTGGCATTGTTGTTTGTACTAACAATCGCAATTGGGAACAGTTCGCCGCTCGGATCGACGAAGCTGTTACACGAGAGGAACCTTTGTCAGGGAAATTAATTCGTGTGGTGCGTCCTGTGAATTGAAGCAAAGATTGTCTCTTATTTGAGGCAGAGCCTCTAAGGCTTCATTCCCAGGCCCTGGCTGGGAACGAGAAGACTGGGGAGGTGTTCTGATGAGTCAAGTTAACTACGATGCTATGTTTCTCGTTCCCAGGCTCTGCCTTCTGCCTTCTTCAATGAATTAATATTGGTTTTCTTGAATCTTCTGCTTTTAGCTGTTCGTGGTTCTCGATTAAAAAGTCAATAGCTTTTTTAAAGTATTTCTTGCTTTCCACATTAAAAATTGTACTATTTAAGTCTGTCTGCTTTAGTTTATCCTGTATTTTTACTCGATATTTATCGTTATGGATAAGTTTTAAAATCAAGTTAATATACTCTTGCGGGTTGGTGGCGATTAATTCTGACAACCCAACTAAGCGTAACATCTGAGAACCAATGCGGTTGTACCATTTGGTTCCTTCAAAAGTAACAGTCGGTTTTCTTAAGTATAAGCTGTCAACGATTGTGTTACAGCCTCCAAAATGGTAGGAATCGATACAGATATCTCCCTCTTCCATCAGCGCCATATATTCTCCGTATGGTAGACTGGGAATCAGCTCGAAGCGTTCTTTACCTAAGAGAGATTCTAAATCCCTAGCAAACGGGATAAACCCATTATTTCGCAATATAGATTCTACACCTCCCACGAAAAATCTAAACATAATTTCCTGTTTAGACTGGTTAACTATTTCCTTTAAAATTAAAAGCAGTGGATAGTTTACCTTGTGAGAAAACCAAGAACAATTGATAATAAATTCCGAGCGGGTTTTGGAGTTATTCTTCAGTTGATAGTTCGGCTCTTTGTTGGTGATTCCTAACCCTGGTAACAGCACTAATCTTTCTGAATAGTTTTACTCCGCTCCTGATGAAACTTCTACATCGGCACCGCTAATAAAGTAATCAATTTCGGAACCAAATGTACTAACCGAATGCCCAACTCCACAAACTTGTATAGGCGCAATTCTTAAATTAGAAAGGATAATGCTTTCCTGACTCATCCCAATATCAGGATAAAAAACTACCATAAAATCATTATTCTGAATTGAATCCATATACAAAAAATCGTGTTGATATTCAACGTATCTAATGTTTTTAAAGGAAGCAATATCTAAACTATTCCCGATCGACCCCAAGTGTACTAAGGTTAGTTCGTAGTCATCTTGGAGCGACTCAACGAAATCAGACAAGTTGCGGTAGACAGAATGCCCTGGAAACCATACACAGGTAACGATCGCTATCTTTTTAGGTAATGGTCTATTGTTAACATGAATTTCTGCGAACAATCGACTGGCTTTGACAGATTGGTTAAGTTTATGCTTAATTTTTCTATCCAGAGAGCCATCTATGTCGGTTACTCCAAAATAAACGCTTGAAATATTATAAAAATTGTTTAATCTATCATCATCGTATTCTAGGTGTTTGATGAGGTTTTGGTAAGCTTCCTGGTTGACTAGCGCCGAACGGTAAAGTTCGCAAAAGTGGGAGTACCAAAGACCGGCAAAGTAAGGATGTGCATCAAATAATATTTGGTAAGCTATCTTAACCGTATTGCGAGCTGAGTAAAGAGCCAGAATTTTTACGAAATTATTAGGCTGAGGTTTTAATATTTCCAAGTAGGTATCAGTTGTTTTGAAGCTAGATATTGCCACTAAATTAGAGATGGTGGCATTCATTTCAATAAATCTAATTGCGTGGTTATCGCTTAGAGTATACTCAGGTTGAGTAAAAACATATAAAAAATTTTTGATGAAAACATTAACAAAATGCTGAACTTCAATCTCCAAATTTAGAAAATTTATATTAGCAAAATTTTCTAAAATAGCTAACAATTTTTCTGATAACAATTCATACTGCTGATGTAAATAAAGTTCCATCACTTGTTTAGGATTAAATTCAATATCGTTTCTATTTGTCATTTTTTCTACCCAAACCTGGTTCAAAACACATCCTTGGCATCGGAGCGAGCACGGGGGCATCGCGGGGCGAGCACGGGGGCATCGCCCCTACTTAGTCTCCATCCAATTTTGCCCCGTATGGACGTCTACTACTAGGGGTACACTCAGTTGCACGGCATTCTCCATCGTGGAGCGAATTTGTGGCTGTAATTCTTCCCACTCATCTGGGGGAACCTCAAACACTAATTCATCATGCACTTGCAACAATAACCGCGCGTGATAATTTGGCAATATTTGGTGCAGTTTCACCATCGCAATCTTAATAATATCAGCACTAGAACCCTGAATGGGGGCATTGGCGGCTGCCCGCAAAAGTTGGGCGTCGGTTTGCCCTAGCGTCCGCAGTTGCTCTAGCTTAATCTCATCCGGCTTGCTCCCTTGGAGGTTACGGAGACTGCCACCCTCGAAGTTGAAGTAGCGACGGCGTCCTAGGATAGTTTCCACGTAACCGTTTGCTAGAGCTTCCTTCTTAACCTGCTGCAAATATTCAAAAACCCGAGGATACCGCTGGTTAAACCGCTTAATAAATTCGTCCGCCTTCGTCTTATTCACGCCAGTTGATTGCGAAAACCTCAGAGCGCCCATTCCGTAAATCACGCCAAAATTGATCGTTTTCGCAAACCGTCGTTCATCTGCTGTTACTTCCTCTTTCTCAAAGAGTAACCTAGCGGTTACGTTATGAACGTCCTGATTATTTTTATAAGCGTCAATTAACACTGGCTCTTGACTCAAATGAGCCAAAATTCTTAACTCAATTTGCGAATAGTCAGCCGCTACCATTAGCCAACCTGCTTCTGGCACAAACGCTTTACGAATCTGCCTACTAAAAGCTGTGCGAATCGGGATATTCTGTAAATTCGGGTTAGAAGAAGACAAGCGCCCAGTTGCAGTAACGGTTTGATTAAAATCAGTATGCACCCGCTGGGTATCTGGATGTATTAACTTCGGCAAAGCATCTACATAAGTAGACTTCAACTTAGATAAAGTGCGGTATTCCACAACAGCATCGACAAGTGGGTGTGGGTCTTTTCCTTCTTGCAGCCTTTCCAATGTTCCAGCGTCCGTAGAATAACCAGTCTTAATTTTACGAGACTTCTTAGTGTCTAAATTGAATGTTTCAAATAGTAGCTTACTCAATTGTTTTGGTGAGCCTAAATTAAATTTTTCACCAGCACTATCATAAGCTCTCTGCTCAATTAGCTTTAAATCCTTTTCCATCTCTTGCGATAGTGAGTTGAGATAGGCAGCATCAACGCGAATGCCAACGAATTCCATCTCAGCTAAAACTGGTTCTACGGGTTGTTCTACTTCTAGCAGTAGCTGGTAAAGTTTGGGACTCGCCTCTAATTCAGCGCTAAGTTTAGGCACTAACTGGTATGTGGCATAAACATCCATGCCGCAGTAATCAGCTACAGTCGGGATGTCTAAATCAGCGATATTTTTACCTTTGGGCACTAATTGCGCGTAACTTTTTGCAGTTAGCCCTAGGTATCGTTTAGATAGTTCACTGAGATTATGGCTAGCTTCTGAATTCAAAATATAACTAGCTAGCATTGTGTCAAATACTACCCCAGCCAGTTTTATCCCCTGACAGCGTAACACCAAACGGTCAAATTTGGCATTCTGTAATGACTTTGGATACTTATCGCTTTCCAGGATAGGACGTAAAGCTGCCAGTGCTTCCGCTTTATTTAAGTTACCGCCCGTTTTGTGCCCCAAGGGTATGTATGCCATGTCTGTTGGCAGAGTTCCCCAGCAGCAACCAATACCTACTAATTCTGCATTTCGTGGCTCTAAATCAGTGGTTTCTGTATCCCATGCTACGGGATTGGTGTAGGTTTGTAGTTCGCTTACCAGTTCCTGAAGTTTTTCTGTGGTGTCGATAATTCGGGGTGTAATCTGCGACTTGTGCGATCGCTCCTGGGCTGCTTGAGTTTCTTCAAAGGTATAAAATCCCAATTCTTCATCTTCTTCGGTTACAGGTGTTTCCGGTGGTTTATCTTCATCAACCACACCTCCAAATGCTTGCTGAAGTTGTTTGATGTCTTGTAAGAAAGACTTTAATTGTAACTTTAACAGCAGGGGTTTTAAAACCTCCTCATCAAAACCCTTGAGTTGGCAGTCTTCTAAATTTACCTCTGGGACATCTCTCACTAGCTTTGCTAAGTGTTGCGATCGGTATGCTTCTTCTTTCCCGTTTTCCAACTTAGTTTTGAGTGTTCCTTTAATCTCTTCTAAGGAAGCATAAATTTGGTCGAGTGAACCGTAGTCTTGGAGCAACTTCACTGCTGTCTTATCGCCGATTCCCTTAATTCCAGGGATGTTATCAGAGGTATCACCGCAGAGGGCTTTGTAATCAACAACCTGCTCTGGTGTGATGCCCATTTTTTCTTTAACTTGCTCTGGTCCAAATTCTCTTAGTCCTGTATTGCCGCTACGCTGCCAGAAGGTTGTTTCTAGATATAGAACACTAATTCCTCTTGCGGGATCGATGAGTTGAAATAAGTCTCGATCGCCTGTGACGATTTTCACTCGATAACCAGCAGCCGCACCCTGCTCGGCTAAGGTGGCTAAGACGTCATCTGCCTCATAGCCCGGAGCAGTGATGGGTTTCAAGTTTAAAGCATCCAGTAGATCGTGGAGATTTTTTAGATCGGTGATAAAGTCTTCTGGTGTCTCAGGACGATCGGCTTTATAGGTGTTATCAGCTTCGTGGCGGAATGTGGGCAAACCGAGATCGAAAGCTAGAGCCATTGCCTGTGGATGCTGGGATGCAATTACCTGCTTCAGCGACTTGAGGAAGCCAAAGCATACACTGGTGGGTATTCCAGTAGAAGTTTTTAAGCCCCTTTTGGCAAGGGCATGGTAAGAGCGACGGGCTAAGGAATGACCATCAACCAGAATCAACAAAGGCGACTTTTCTGGTAATGTGTCGGCAGCGTTCGACGTAATGGTGACCTCAGAGTAGGACATAGCCTTATTTTAGCCATCTATTCCTCTGTTTCTTCTCGGTCCCGGGGGTAAAACTGCATTCTCAATGAAGAAAGTTACTTGCACAGGACCGAAGCGCTCTTGAATTTCTGCCTCAATCCGCGCTGCGATCTCTGGAGCAACTTCCCCAAAATCTGGATGCAGAACCAAATGCATCTGGACATACACCAGACGCCCAACTACTCCCCGCGATCGAATTTTGTAACAGTTGGTAATGCCTCCATTATGGCGGGCAATTTGCGCTAGCACTTCCGGAGCGATCGCCGTTTGCTGTACAAATAGGGGTAAATGCCACTTGAGGACTTGCCAAGCACTTACCACCGCCAAAATCACCAGCACGATCGCTAGTACTACATCCAGCCAGACTACACCCCACCAAGTTGTCGCTAGGGCACCGATTACCAATAAAGTTAGCCCAGCGTCAGTCAGTTGCTGTCTGGCATTGAAGCGCAGGGCAGGGCTATTTAACCGTGCGGCTTGGTGAATGCACGCTATCGCCAACCCCAGACTGGTTGTCACTAAAAAGCCCAGCAACTCCAGCAAGCGTGGACTAACACGCACAGCATGAGGCAGTGTTCCCCCATGAGGGACTGCTGCCAATTGAGCCGCCGACATGGTTAATAAATTTAGGCAGGCGAAGCCCAAAAAGGCTGTCAGTAACAAGGTGAGCGAGGTTTCCCGTTTACCATGACCATAGGCTTCGCGCCCATTGGGGCGATCAATGGCCGTCACGGCGAATAAACTCAACAAGGTACTGTAGCTGCTAATCAAGGTGTACAACGATTCTGCCATCACACTGAGCGATCGGGTAGTCCAGCCTGCGGAAGCTTTCACTGACAATACAAATAATGTGAGCCATAGCGTCACAAATAAAACCAGACGAATCGTCCGATAGCGGTTTGATGCCTGGGTCATGAAATCAAGGCTAGCATGGCATTTACCCCAAACAGTATCGGTTAACACCCCCCAGTCCCCAAATTTTCGATTTTAGATGCGAGGATGTTGGAGTAAGCTGCAAGAGCCTATATTTTGTACTGAGAATTTTCCATGCAAGAACTCTCTGTCCTTAATCAGTCGGTGTTGAAAAACTCTGCTACAGCAGAAGCTTTGGATATTAAGTTGCTAGTTTTAGACATTGATGGTACAATAGCAGGCTTGTCTAACGATGTCAGAGAACCAGTACGCGCTGCCATTCAAGCGGTAATGGCTAAAGGCGTCTTGGTAGCGATCGCTACGGGCCGAATGTACCGTTCTACCTTGCGCTTTCATAGCGCCATTGGCTCGACTTTGCCAGTGCTAGCTTACCAGGGAGCTTGGATTCAAGATCCCATAACTGGAAAAATTCATCGTCACTTGCCAGTTTCTATACCAATGGCGAGGCAATTACTAGACTACTTTGAGCAGCCGTCGTTGCGCGAGCTTCTTACTCTCCATTTATATATCAACGATCGGCTATATGTTCGGGAAGTAACGGAAGAAACGGAAATCTATGCAGTTCGCTCTGGGATTAACCCCATCCCTGTAGGCGATTTGCGCTCCGTCCTAACTTCTGAACCCACAAAAGTTTTAGCTCTCAGTGATGATACTGCTGTGATTGCCAACCTGCTGGGGAGCCTCCGCAAGCAATACACTCCCGCTGAGCTATACATGACAACCTCTGTAGCAACTTACTTTGAAGCTACTAACCCTTTGGTGAATAAAGGTACAGCTGTGCGTTTCTTAGCTGAAGAAATGCTGGGGCTGTCGTCTGCTAACGTGATGACGATCGGGGATAATTTTAATGATGTCGAAATGCTGGAATACGCTGGGCTGGGTGTGGCAATGGATAATGCACCAGCAGAGGTGAAGGCAAAAGCCCAGTGGGTGGCTCCTAGTGTTGAGGAAGACGGTGTGGCAGCCGCAATAGAAACATTCCTGCTGTCAACCACCTGATATTAGTGGCGATCAGTAATGAGACCGACGACTGGCCGTGTTTCGTCTCGGTCTCATTACTGGTTCGCTCCTCACACACCTGAATAGTATACGACTTCCATCTTTTTGTCACCCCCCAAGTAGAAATATCTAACTTTAGGAAGAGTAAGGACTTTAGTCCTCACTACGAACCTGAGTAAGGACAGGACTTACGCACTGCCCCGATATATAGCGGTTCGTAGGGGCAATCCCCCTGTGGTTGCCCCGATATATAGCTTCACAGTTCTACTGGTGCGTTAGCATCTAATATATCTTGCAGCATCAACCTTAAGACTGATTGAGTCACGCCCACTAAGCCCAATCTTGCTTGAGCTAGCTGGGGCGTCTGTGTTTTCACCTCACCCCAGATGCGACAACTGCTGTGAAAGCTTAACATCGCATCGCTCAAACTAGCCGCAAGTTTTACTACGATCGAGTATAGATCGGATTTACTAGGTTGACTGAGTTCATCTAGCACCCCTAACAACTGGCTAATCAGACGTTTTTCTGCCGGATGCACCAGACAGAGTTGGTTATCGGCATTTAGCCAAGGGATGGGGTTGGGTGCAACCACTTTGGTGTCGGGGCTGAGCTTGATTAAGCCTTCCTGATGCCCCAAGCGTAAAAGTGAACAACAACGAGCATGAGCATACTGCACTGGGAATAAATTGATTGGTGATTGGGAAGTTTCTTCCTCCTGTCTCCCTAGCATCGGGGGAATCTGAGTCAAGTTTTGCAACCATTCGGCTATACCCTTGTCAGTGAGATAGAAATAAATCCAGCCGGGGGGGAAAACTTGGACAGTAAAATCTAACAGTGGTTGAGCAATAGTGTCCTGATTTAATCTCAAACTGGCTACTAGCTGATGGGCGATGTCCAGAGCGGGAGAAAGGCAAATGCTAGCTAGTTTGAGGGCTAAAGCACTTTTATAAACCATTTCATCCTGAACCTGGTGCAGGGGAATGACTTCAGGTTTGATATTATTTATCGCTGGGACTGCTAGATTAAAGATCGACTTGTGTATGCGATCGCGAGTAGCAAAGTCTTCTGTCCCAAGACCGAAATTTTGTGCGGATAAAACAATTGCTGCCTGTAACTGCTGTAACAGCAACGGCTTGATAGCAAGATCGTTAAGTTCGGCTAAACTCGCAATCTTCATCCTGCAAGAGGCACTCTCCTACTTTTTCTTCTGTTATGATAAAAGAAACCGAGCGAAATTCAATACTTCTCGCTTGCGTTCTTCGGATAAATGACTAATTATAGCAGCAAGTATTTCTGAAACTGGTAGCCAATTCTTAGTTTTAGCCTTCCAGACAACAACGACTTGCTCGGACGATAGCGTACTTTGAGCTAAAGTTTCTCCCTCAGTATTAGTAAACTCCAACTCCAGCATAAAAAATGTGGGTAAGGACAAGGGCTCTGCCTGGGAACGCTGTTGGAGAGGCTCTGCCTCCAATTCCACGCACCAGCCCACCTTGGTGCTACCTTCGTTCCCAGGCAGAGCCTAGGAACGAGAAGAAACGAGCGAGATCGCGCGATCCCAAAGAAATTATAAAAAAAATTACAAGTTATTCACATTTACCCATATGGAATGTATCGCTCGTTACACTGAAGACAGAATAGATGAAAAAACCTATGGTTACAGCAGTTAAAGAAAAGTCTTTTCCAGTCTCAAAAGAGCAATCCCTGATACTGTGGTTCGATGAAGTGGGCATAGCCGATATTCCCCTGGTGGGCGGCAAGAATGCTTCCCTAGGGGAAATGATCCAAAAACTGAGTGCTAAAGGAGTTAATGTTCCCACGGGGTTTGCCACTACAGCTTATGCTTATCGTTACTTTATTGAGTCGTCTGGTTTAGAAGAAAAGCTGCGGAAGTTGTTTGCCGACTTAGATGTTGATGATGTGAATAACTTACGGCAGCGGGGGAATAAAGCGCGATCGCTAATTCTGCACACCCCATTTCCAGTGGAACTCCGGGATGCGATTAGTAATGCATACCTTGGGATGTGCTCTAGCTACGGACTAGATATGGATGTCGCCGTCCGCTCTAGCGCCACCGCCGAAGACTTGCCGGATGCCAGTTTTGCAGGTCAACAGGAAAGCTATCTGAACATCCAAACTGACAAAGGAGTTCTGGCAGCCTGTCACAAATGCTTTGCTTCCCTATTTACCGATCGGGCCATCTCCTATCGCCACACAAAAGGCTTTGACCATTTTAACATTGCCCTGTCGGTTGGAGTGCAAAAAATGGTGCGTTCCGACTTAGCCTGCTCTGGGGTGATGTTCACTATTGATACCGAAACCGGATTTAAAAACGCCGCTTTGATTACAGCATCTTACGGTCTAGGGGAAAATATAGTGCAAGGGGCAGTCAACCCAGACGAATATTTAGTGTTTAAACCTACTTTGCAAACAGGGTTTCGCCCGATTATCGAAAAACGACTAGGCACGAAAGAATTAAAACTGGTTTGTGACGTGGGGGGCTGTAAGATTACCAAGCAGGAGCGAACTACCCTTAAAGAGCAGCAGCAATTTACTCTTACCGATGACGAAATTTTGCAACTAGCTCGCTGGGGGTGTTTGATCGAGGATCATTATAGCCAAGTACATGGCTCTTACACCCCGATGGATATTGAGTGGGCGAAAGATGGAGCTACTGATGAACTGTTTATCGTTCAAGCCCGCCCGGAAACCGTGCAATCCCAAAAGAGTAATAGTATCTTACGCAGCTATCACTTGAAAGAACATAGCCAGGTGTTAGTAACCGGGCGCAGTGTTGGGGAAGCGATTGGACAAGGGAAAGTTCGTGTAATTTTGGATGCCCGCAAGTTAGAGTTGTTTAAACCTGGAGAGGTTTTGGTGACAGCTAAAACCGATCCTGACTGGGAACCGATTATGAAAAAGGCGAGTGCGATCGTTACTAATCAAGGCGGACGTACTTGCCACGCAGCAATTATTGCGCGAGAGTTGGGAATTCCAGCTATAGTGGGTTGCACTAATGCCACTGATGTGTTAACAAAAGGTCAAGAAGTGACAGTCTCTTGTGCCGAAGGAGACGAAGGGCGGGTGTATGCAGGGTTACTGCCCTACGAACTAAAAGAAGTTACCCTAGAAAACCTACCCCGCACCCGGACTAAAATCATGATGAACGTGGGCAACCCGGAAGAAGCGTTTCGGCTCTCAGCCATGCCTAATGATGGGGTAGGGTTAGCGAGATTAGAATTTATCATCGCCAACCATATCAAAGTACACCCGCTAGCATTGATTCATTTTGACGAACTCGAGGATGAAGAAGCCAAAGCTAAGATTGCCCAAATAACCGCACACTACGACGATAAGCCAAAGTACTTCGTGGATAAATTAGCTTACGGCGTAGCGAGGATAGCTGCTGCATTCTATCCCAAACCTGTAGTAGTGCGGATGAGTGACTTCAAGAGCAACGAATATGCCAACCTCCTGGGTGGGCAACAATTTGAGCCAAAGGAAGAAAACCCAATGCTCAGTTGGCGGGGTGCATCTCGCTACTACGATCCCCGTTACCGGGATGCCTTTTCCCTAGAGTGCCAAGCAATTAAAAGGGTAAGGGATGAGATGGGCTTGACAAATGTGATTGTAATGATTCCATTCTGTCGTACTCCAGATGAAGGGCGTAAAGTGTTAGCCGAAATGGCAAAGCAAGGTTTAGAAAGGGGACATTTCCAGCCTGTGGGGGAAGTATTTCCCCGCCCTGAGGACTTACAAATTTATGTAATGTGCGAATTGCCTAGCAATGTCATCTTGGCTGATAAGTTTAGCGAGGTATTTGACGGTTTTTCGATCGGCTCAAATGATTTAACCCAATTAACATTAGGATTGGATCGAGATTCAGCATTAGTGGCACATATTTTTGATGAGCGCAATGAAGCCGTCAAAGAGATGGTAAAGATGGCTATAGTTGCATCCAAAAAGAACAAGCGCAAGATTGGTATTTGTGGGCAAGCGCCAAGCGATTATCCTGAATTTGCCCGTTTCTTGGTTGAATTGGGGATTGACTCGATGAGTCTAAATCCAGATTCAGTGGTGAAAACGTTGCTAGAAGTTGCCTCTGTAGAAGCAGGTTCGTAGTACGGACTTTAGTCCGTAAAGGTTCGTAGCGCGGACTTTAGTCCGTAGCAGAAACAAATACAGTACTGTAGCAGACTGGGCATATGTAGGGGCAACCACAGGGGGATTGCCCCTACCACCCGCTATATGTAGTGGCAGTTCAAGGTTGATTGTCAGCCATTTACAAAAGGGGCTGCTCCGTCTACTAGATTGCCTAACACAATTACTCGTAATTCAGTCACTCGTTGCAGGGTGTCGTCGTTTGTTAAAAAAACTTCGCAGTTTGCAGTAATAGCAGCACCAATTTGGAGGGCATCTGGCAACGTCAAATTATACGCTGCACGAATAGAAGCAGCTTGTTGCCCTACAGTTGCATCAATTAATTGAAATACCGTATGTTCTGCGTTGGCAATCACATTTAAATAATCTTGCTGTAATTGGTTCAACCCCAATCGGTAAGGATGCACCAAGCATTCTGCCAAAGTTACAGGTGAAGTCACGGCTGTTAACAGTCCTGAATCAATCCGATCAAAAATTGGGCTAACTCGATTAAAATAGGCTGGGTGACGTTCAACATAATAGATCACCGGGGCTGTATCCAGAAACAGACGATGTACATCCTGTAATGCTTCCTCAATATTCATTGTTACCTGTTCCAGACCTGTTCTCGATGCTTGTCCCCTTCTTGGCGAGTTCTCGATACCCAGGTTTGAGCATCTTCACCAGCCAGTGGATAGGGTGCAGATCCTTTAATATCATGCCAGCTAGGACGAGATTTTGCCGTTGGGTAATGTTGACGAATGCGCTCTATTAAGAAAGCCACAAACTGTAGCTGTTGTTCTAGCGGTAGCTGCCCCGCTTGTTGAAGCAATTCATCAATGCTCATGACATCTCTTTCGATAAACAATAGGCTGCCGTTTCTACCATAGCAGCATCCAGTACCCCATACCCATTTGCCGATAGTATACTATAAATGAAAGTCACGCTTGTTAAGGAACTGGGGGAGGAGGCAGAGCCTCAAAGCTTTCGTTCCCAGGCAGAGCCTGGGAACGAGAGGACAAGGTTAGTAGTACGGACTTTAGTCCGTAAAGGTTAGTAGTGCGGACTTTTGTCATTCTTGGTAAAAGATCTATAAATTTGCTAAAAATAAGTATTTTTACTCAAGACGATACTTAGCCAATAGATTATATTGTAATTTTGATGAGGACATTAATATGACCCCTGACTATACAGGTCAAAGTTTAGGTACAGCTAAGGAACTAAACCTTAATGCCAGCCCTTTGACTTTGAAAAGTGGAACTGGCTCCTTAAACACAAATTTGTATTCCTCGACACATAGCTCAAGTAGCAGCGTGAGTAGCCCGAAACTAAACGCCCAGAGCAGTACCAAAACCAACCTGCCAGACATTACAGATATTTTATGGCGCAACTCGGCTACCGGAGAAAATGTGGTTTGGCAGATGAATGGCACTACCTTCAAATCATCTCAAGATATCCAACCTATCTCCGACACTCATTGGCAGATAGCAGGCATCGGAGATTTTAACCACGATGGCAGCAATGATTTGTTGTTGCGCAACTCTGCTACTGGTCAAAATGTCATTGGCACGCTCAATGGTACTACTATAACCTCTCAGAAGGCAATTTTATCTGTCGGGGATCTCAACTGGCAAATAGTCGGCACGGCGGATTTCAACAACGATGGCAAGACGGACATTTTATGGCGCAACTCTGCCACAGGTAAAGATGTAGTGTGGTTTATGGATGGTACCAACCTCACCTCATCCCAGGATATCCTACGTATTTCCGACCTTAAGTGGAATATAGTAGGCACGGGGGACTTCAACAAGGATGGTAAGACTGACATTTTATGGCGCAACTCTGCCACAGGTGAAGATGTAGTGTGGTTCATGAATGGCACCAACCTCACTTCATCCCAGGATATCTTACGTGTTTCCGACACCAACTGGAAGATAGAAGGCACTGGGGACTTCAACCACGATGGCAACACTGACATTGTGTGGCGTAACAAAGCTACGGGTGAAGATGTGTTGTGGAATATGAATGGCACAAATCTTTCTTCATCACAAGATTTCCTATCTGTCCCCGACGCTAAGTGGCAAATGGTGGGAACCTTCACAGGATTTACTAAACCTGCACCGTCATTTCAGAGCCAAGTTAGCAATAGCAGTAACACAACAGAAGATATTTTGTGGCGTAACTATGCCACGGGCGCAGATATGGCGTGGCAGATGAACGGCACTACTGTCTCTTCAAAGCCGAATATCTCAACAGTCAGTAACACCAATTGGCAAATAGTAGGCACGGGAGACTTCAACCACGATGGTAACTCTGACATTGTATGGAGCAATCCCACCACGGGTCAGAATGTAGTGTGGTTAATGAATGGCACCACTTTTTCTTCACAGCAGAATCTCGCACCTGCCCCTGACTACAATTCATTCTACTTTAGTGGTTCGGACTGGAACATAGTAGGCACGGGGGACTTTAACCACGATAGCAACACTGATATTTTGTGGCGTAACTCAGTCACCGGTGAAAATTTGGTGTGGTTGATGAATGGCACTACCGTATCTTCTACGGAGTACCTCCCAACTATATACAACACCGATTGGAATATGGTAGGCACGGGGGACTTTAACCATGATGGCAAGATTGACATTTTATGGCACAATTCATACACGGGTGACAATGCGACATGGCTGATGGATGGCACCACCGTTTCAGCTACCAAGTACCTCCAAACTGTAAGCGACACTGATTGGGAAATCCAAGCCACGGGGGACTTAAACCACGATGGCAACACCGATATTTTGTGGCGCAACACATACACGGGTGAAAATGCGGTGTGGTTTATGAAAGGCATCACTCTTTCCTCATCGAAGGATCTTCCAACTGTTTCCGACTCCAACTGGTACATAGCGGCAACCTTAGAAAATACTAAATCAAATCCAGGACCAAATCCAGGACCAAATCCAGGACCAACAACAGACTGGTTTTCGCAAAATATTAAAGATTCCGGTTTGCAAGCTATAACCCGTGACAGAGCTGCTGATGGAACTTTAGACCGCAAGGACATGATTGATATCTTCCGTGAGGTAGAGTCAGAAAATGGTGGTGTAGTCAATGCTACGGAGCTTACAGATTTACGCACCATTGTTAGCAATGCCAGCAAGTTCAATATGCCGGATTATGCCCAAGTTTTGTCTGGCAAGATTGTCAATGGCAATGTTGCTAATCAATATTATCAGGATCAGTCTTTGGGAAACTTGTATGCTGGCAGTAGTGCAACTCAAGTTGAAAACTTGCTTGACAAGTGGTTCTTAGGAACGGATCATCCAGAGAACATCATAGCAGCCAGCGCTGATAACCCTACAAGATACATAACCTATAACTACGCATCAGGAAGTTTGTTTGGTGACAAAGGAACACCTCAAATTACAGATATTCAGCAAGGATTTTTAGGAAACTGCTACTTCCTAGCTTCCTTGGGAGCTAATGTTCTCCAGAATCCATCATCTATTAAAAATATGTTCATCGACAATGGTGATGGTACTTACACAGTGAAGTTCTTTGGTGAGCAAGACGGCACTGTAAATACTCCTGCTGATTACGTGACAGTTGACACTTATCTGCCAGTTGATGTATCAACTGATAAATCTGATGGATACAATTTTTCCAACTATAATTCATCCATCGGGTTATGGGTAGCACTCGCAGAGAAAGCTTATGTCCAGTTTGCCCAGGAAGGGTTAGCTCAACGCCCTAGGGCCGATCCTAACACTGGCTACGTCCCCAACAATTACGGCGTTATTGAAGGTGGTAACGGCTTCCAAGCAATGCCCTCCATTTCAGGTCGTAATGGAGGTTATTACGCCAATCAATCTAATGGTAATAATCAATTAGGAAATTTCCCCAGCTTATCAGACATTGCTAATTTTTTTGCAAGTGGTAAGGCAGTGACGGGAGGGACAATAGGTTCGAGAGATACAGAATTAGACTCTAACACTGGGATCGTCTACAATCATGAGTACACGATTTATAGTGTCGATCTAAGTAATGGGACGATTACAGTGCGCAACCCTTGGGGCGATAACGGAGATCAGCAGCCGACGGGGGACAATCAAGGCTTCAAAACCATTTCCTACAACGACTTTTATACCGACTTTTTTGAAGTTGATGTTGCCTAATCCCTCAATTGAAAACTAATCTTTTGAAAGCTAAGTCTTCTGCCTTAGCCCTCCTTCTAAGTAGTAGGGTGGGTATTGCTAGAACTGCCCAGCCTACAATTATGTTTAGTTTTTTGACAACTATCTCCTCATTAAATTCTTTCATGTATCCTGCGGTGACTCAGATATATAACAACCAACCAAATTTTCAACAAAATTTCAAGATTAGCAAAATGATTGTTACTCAACCGCTTACTCTTCAGGTTTGGCAGCAAAACCCCAATATAATTCCTCCAGGTACTCCTCGGAATGCCAAACGTCCACTTGGTTTTGCTTCATTAAGCTTTACATTGGAGAATAAAAGCGAACAATCTATAGTGATTAAACTGCTTTCAATAGAGGTGCATCCTGTAGGCAGTGAAACACCTTTGATGTCTCTGCCTGCCAGAGATTTGCTGCTTCATCCTTTGGAAATTGCTCCACAGCGATATCAGCTTTCAAATTCTTCAGGTTATGGCGATGTAGAGCAAGTAGAAGCTGTTATCGTTTACGAGTTAGACGGTAAGAGTTATACTTGGCGTTCTTCTCCGGTGTGGGTTAAAGACTAGCAAGTCACCATGAAAATTAAATACATTAGCGAATCAGAATTTCACCAAATTCCAGCATTACGGCAGATCATCGTTCATCAATACGCTCGAAAATTCGCTTGCCTATTCTTGGGCAAGACGTTGGGATGTTATGGAATTAGCTGGTATAGTCAATCAGTTGATTTAAGTATTGAATATTCAACCGATAAAAATTTGCTTTGGATTGGTATCGACCTGCAATTAGCAGCCATTTGTCTGCAAACTGGTCGCATTTGTCTTGCCATGCCTCTGACAGCTAACCTGATTGAGATCAAAATTAGTCAAGAAATGACGGCAGTTCTGACCGAACACGAGATATTGTTATTTAACCCCAATGGTTCGCTACGATTTAATCATGGCTTACCGGATTTGCCAGAACAAATTTTAATGTTTGATGATAACTTAATCATAAAGTTAATGGAGGGTGACAGTTTTAGATTAAATCCTACAACAGGTGAATTTGGCTGAATTCGCCTAAGAGCATGAATTTCTTGGAAAAAATCAACTTAGAAGGAAAAAAGTGGCTATCAACATGGATTATGGGTTTGATATTTGTTGGTTCAGTGACATTAACTATAACGAAATGACAGTTTTAATTAAGTTCAAGGGACAAGACATCGCACAAATTAACAAAGACAAGGGTATTGATATGCTGGAAATAGAAATATTTACAGAGTATACTCACCCAGACTTTATACCAATTATACAAAAATTCATGTTGAGTGACTTCTTAAATGCACTAAATGAAGCTATAAAAATACTTGGAGGCTGAATAAATACAGGAATTACGCACACTGGGCATATATAGGGGCAACCCACTTGGGGATTGCCCCTACAAGGTTGGGTACACTGACTCAACTTGTAGGGTGGGTTAACGAAGTGTCACCCATCAACCAACCCGGTTTCGATAGTGACAACACCGTCAAGGTGACGAAGTCGCCTTGACGCACCCTACGAATAGGTTCTATCCTACAGCACTGTAATAACGCAAAACCCGAACAGGACTTACGCACTGCCTCTAAATATAGCGGTTCGTAGGGGCAATCCCCCCGTGGTTGCCCCTATATATGCTAAAGTCCTCACTACAAACACATAATAATGAGAACTAAAGTCCTCACTACAAACGTTTATATTAGGGGCGTAATTTCCTCACGAACCAGTCCGGAACAGCATTACATCCCCTTCTTGGACAACGTACTCTTTACCTTCACTGCGAACTAAGCCTTTTTCCTTAGCAGTATTCATCGAGCCAGTTGCCACCAAGTCATCATAAGCAACAGTTTCAGCTCGAATAAAGCAGCGCTCAAAATCAGAGTGAATTACACCAGCAGCTTGCGGCGCTAACATCCCAGCGTGAATAGTCCAAGCGCGGCTTTCTTTCGGACCTGTGGTAAAGTAAGTACGCAAGCCCAAAAGTTCATAAGTAGCGCGAATCAAAGATTTTAAGCCACCTTCTTCCACCCCCAAAGTTGCTAAAAATTCCGCTTTTTCTGACTCTGGTAAATCAATAAGTTCTGATTCTACTTGGGCAGAAACAATCACAACTTGAGAGTTTTCAGCAGCGGCATATTCTCGCACCTGTTCCACCCATTGATTACCTGTTGCTAAATCATCTTCAGATACATTGGTCGCATATATGATAGGTTTGGCGGTAAGCAAGGCTAGCTGGGTTACTGGCTCGGCTTCTTCTTCTGTTAAACTTACTCGTCGTGCTGGTTTACCCTCATTCAAGGCTGCACTCAGTTTTTCCAGAGCTGACAATTCAATCTGGGCTTCTTTGTTGGTACGTGCTTGTTTACGGGTACGATCGATCCGGCGATCGATTTGGAATAAATCTGCTAAAGCCAACTCCAAATTGATGATTTCAATATCGCGCAATGGGTCAATAGATCCGGCAACATGGATAATGTCATCGTCCTCAAAACAGCGCACTACATGAACAATGGCATCCACTTCTCGGATATGGGACAAAAATTGATTGCCCAGTCCCTCCCCTTGACTAGCGCCTTTGACTAAACCAGCAATATCGACGAATTCAACGCGAGTGGGCACTATTTGAGCGGATGCGGAGATTTTAGCCAAAACATTTAACCGCTCATCTGGCACGGCGACGATGCCCACATTGGGTTCAATGGTGCAGAAAGGAAAATTAGCGGCTTGGGCCTTAGCGTTGGCGACTAGGGCGTTGAATAAGGTAGATTTTCCGACGTTGGGTAATCCGACAATTCCGGCTCTAAGCATTTTAGTTCAAAGGGTAAAACTGGGCTAAATTAATTTCAGACTGGTCCTGGAATTGTTTGAGGTATTGATCCTGGAACTGTCTGAGGAATTGGTGCTGGCACTGTTTCTGGCACTGGGCTGGGAATTGGCTGAGGAATTGGTGCTGGCACTGGCTCTGGTACGGGACTAGGAATTGTTTCTGGTCCTGGCAGTGGTCGGGGTAAAGGATTGGGGCTATCTGGCTGCGGGAAGGGATTAGGACTGGGATAAATCATGATTTTGGATTATTTAACTCATTGTCATTACGTTACATAAAAACCTCAAAATATAGCATCTCCCGAAATGGCTACACGATCGATAAACTAAACATAATTTTAAGGTGGGCATGGCTAACCTACGTTTAATTGTGCCTAAATGCACACAAATATATTATTTTAGCAAAGATTGAGCAATTCATTCCCCAATTAGGATCTTATGCCAGCTAACCACTCTCAAGCCAGAACGCCATTACTTGATGCCCTGCGGGAGCGTTCTCTCAACCCCCATGCTCCGTTTTACGCACCAGGGCACAAAAGGGGACAAGGTATTCCCCAGTCCCTGGCTGAGTGCTTGGGCGAGGCTGTGTTTCGAGCAGATTTGCCGGAGTTGTCGGAGTTAGATAACTTGTTTGCTCCAGAGGGGGTGATTCAAGAAGCTCAAGAACTGGCGGCAGAAATTTGGGGGGCGCAACATACCTGGTTTTTGGTTAATGGTTCGACTTGCGGTATAATAGCCGCAATTTTAGCTACTTGTGCCACAGGTGATAAAATTATCTTGCCTAGAAATGTACATCAGTCAGCGATCGCAGGCTTAATCCTCTCCGGTGCTATCCCCATCTTCCTGAACCCAGAATACGATCGCCAGAGCGGACTCGCCCACAGTATCACCCCTGATGCTGTAGCCCAAGCCCTCAAAGATCATCCCGATGCCAAGGCGGTGATGATGGTTTATCCGACTTACTACGGCGTGTGTGGTGATGTCGGAGCTATAGCCCATTTAGCTCATCAACATAATATCCCTCTGCTGGTAGATGAAGCTCACGGTCCCCATTTTAACTTCCATCCAGATTTGCCCACTGCTGCCTTGTCAGCCGGGGCAGACTTGGCGGTGCAATCCATCCATAAAGTATTGAGTGCCATGACTCAATCTGCTATGCTACACATTCAGGGCAGTTTGGTAAACTTTGACCGGGTAAGCAAAGCTTTACAATTAGTACAGTCTACCAGCCCCAGCTATTTACTGCTAGCCTCATTAGATGCGGCACGTCAACAAATGGCACTACATGGGGAACAGCTAATGGCTCAAACCTTGGAAAAAGCTAAGTTAGCTAGAACTAGAATCAGTCAAATTCCGGGATTATTTGTTTTAGAACTCGTTAAGGCAAACCCAGGTTTTGTTTCTTTGGATTTGACGCGGCTGACGGTGACAGTTTCCGGCTTAGGGTTGACTGGGTTTGAAGCAGATGAAATACTAGCTAAACAAGGTGTAATAGCCGAGTTGCCTTCCCTGCAAAATCTGACGTTTATTATCAGTTTGGGAAATACCGATGGAGATATTGAAAAACTGGTGCAAGGCTTTACTACTCTATCCAAAGATTATAATCTGGATCAAAAGCTAGAGTTAGCAAAAAATCCAAATTTAATGGTAAATAAAAATATTTTTAGCAGCATACCCAAAATTTCACCCCGTGATGCTTTTTTTTCGCCAACTGAAACCCTGCCAGTAGAAAATACCACCAATCGCATTAGTGCGGAATTAGTCTGCCCCTACCCACCAGGAATCCCAGTTTTAATGCCTGGTGAAGCGATCGCTCCAAATGCCCTAGACTACCTGCAACAGATTCTTGCCTTAGGGGGAAACATTACGGGTTGTAGCGATCGTACCTTAAAAACTTTGAGAGTACTTAAAAACACATAGCTTGCGAAAAGCACCGCAAAAGTTAACCACAATTTATGCCTAGTCAAATCTGGCCCTATGTGACATCTGGGATACCAGATGATTTATTTGAACGCTTGCCAGGAATTCCCTTGAGCAAGCGAGAAGTGCGACTGCTGCTCATCTCCGCCCTGAGACTCAAACCCGACTCGGTGTTGTGGGATATTGGTGCAGGCACAGGCACGATCCCGGTGGAAACAGCCTTGCTGTGTCCTCAAGGGCGGATTTTTGCCGTAGAACGGGATGAGGAAGTAGCAAGCTTAATTCGCCGTAACTGCTTGCGCTTCGGCGTCACCAACGTAGAAGTTATCGAAGGCAGCGCCCCAGAGTGTCTCAAAGACATACCCCATCTACCCGATCGAGTTTGCATAGAGGGAGGACGCTCGATTAAGGAAATCTTCTTTGAAGTCTGGCAATACTTGCAAACCGAAGGGCGGGTGGTCGCCACGGCTGCTAATCTAGAAAATCTGTATGCCATCTCACAATGCTTTGCCGAGCAACAAGCCCGAAATATCGAAGTAGTCCAGTCTGCCGTCAACCGTTTAGAGACAAGAGGCATACATCGAAATTTTGTAGCAGTCAATCCAATTTTTATCGTCAGTGGCGAGAAGCTGGAATGAAAGGTCCACAGGAGAATTTTAACTGCGCGGAATTAGGAGGCAGTGCCTCACCAAAAGCGTTGCCAACGAGAAAAAGCACTACCGTGGAATTAGGAGGCAGAGCCTCACCAAAAGCGTTCCCAGGCTCTGCCTGGGAACGAGAAAAACGAGAAAAAATTTTAACTGTTATAAATAACAAATGACCAATCAAATTTCTTTTATGCCCTTGACTCGTCTCCTCAGTGCCATAGTAGCGATCGCTTTTGCAATGGCTATCATCGTACTTGGGGGATGGTACTTCACCCTGGGCTTCGGGATTATTGTCTACTTAGGTTTGCTAGAATATTTTCAACTCGTGCGGGCTAAGGGGATCGCTCCTGCGGCTAAAACCACCATTATCGTTAGTGAAGTACTGCTCCTTACCGCCACTATATCACCCCAACTGGTAGACGCTGTTTTTCCTGTGGCAGGAACCCTGATCTGTTTTTACCTACTGTTTCAGCCCAAATTAGCCACTATTGCCGACATTTCGACATCAATTTTGGGATTATTCTACGGTGGATATCTACCCAGCTACTGGGTACGGCTGCGCGTGGGTTTATCGCCCGCTGCCCATAACTTACCCTTGAACGGCTACTTGCCTGATTCTTGGCAAAACTTCAACGCCTTGCCTCAGGGATTAACGGTGACACTCCTAGCCTTTAGCTGTATTTGGGCGGCTGATATAGGTGCCTACATTGTCGGCAAATTATTTGGTCGCACTCGCCTTTCAGATATCAGCCCTAAAAAAACCGTTGAAGGTGCGGTTTTCGGCGTTGCAGGTAGCGTGGTTGTGGCGACAGCAGGTGCTTGGTATTTTCACTGGCCGATTTGGCAGTTCAGCGGCGTCGCTTTGGGGCTGCTGATTGGTATTGCCAGTCTGCTTGGTGACTTAACAGAGTCAATGATGAAGCGAGATGCAGGTGTCAAGGACTCTGGGCAGCTAATTCCGGGACACGGTGGCATCTTAGACAGAGCCGATAGCTATGTATTTACGGCTCCTTTGGTTTACTACTTTGTTACCCTGTTGTTGCCTCTACTATCTCAGCCTTGATTGCTGAAATAGGCGATTATTAAAAATTGTTTGTATTATCGGATACAGCAATAATCCAATTTTTACTATAAAGTTTAATAAGAAAAGTCCGATAGTATTTGTTTTATGCAAAGCAACCCCAAACAGCAAGTTGTTAAAGAAAGACGGGAATATAATACTTGGGCGACAAGCAAAATCTAGAGCTACAACAGGAAACTCGAAACTGAAAACCACTAAACATAAATTTGAAATTCAGGGGGATGAAGATATTAGTTTAGATAGCGCTCCGGGCGCGTTTGCTCAGGTTGTGACGAATCTACTGATGAACTCTCTCATTCATGCTTATGAGCCCGAAGATGAGGGAAGGATTGTGTTTAACTTTAAACAAAATGGTGAGCATATCATTTTTGAATATACTGATGATGGTAAATGATGGTAAAGGCATTCCCGCAGAAAACCTTAGCAAAATTTTCGATCCCTTTTTTACGACAAAACGCGGACAGGGCGGTAGCGGATTGGGCTTAAACATTGTGTATAACCTCGTTACCCAAAAACTTAATGGTATTATCCAAGTTGAAAACAGCTTGGGAGTTGGTTCTAAATTTGTTATGAAATTTCCAATTACCCATCATAATGAGGAATTATGATTTTTTTATTAACGACAGGACTTACGCACTGCCTCTATATATAGCGGTTCGTAGGGGCAATCCCCAAGTGGGTTGCCCCTATATGTGCCAGTATTCGTAGGGGCAATCCCCAAGTGGGTTGCCCCTATATGTGCCCAGTATTCGTAGGGGCAATCCCCAAGTGGGTTGCCCCTATATGTGCCCAGTGTGCGTAAGTACTGAACTAGCTGGATATGCAGGCGCGAGGGCTAAAGCCCTCACTACGAACCATGACAAGGGCTAAAGCCCTCACTACGAACCATGATTATGAGTATTTAGGAGAAAAATCAATGTTAGACGTTCTTTATACCTCTGAATTTAGTCGTCAAGAAGCAGATGCAGAAGAAGAGTTGATTTTTGCTAAAGAAGAATCAGAATGGTCCAGGAATTGCTCCCAAATATTCTTTGTGGTCGAGTTGACTGTACAGAGATAGCCCGTAATTATATACTACACGGGCAAACCCAGCATGTTGAGCCATTAGCGTTCGTTCCAAGTTATTAAGTTTCAACTCGCGCTTAATGGCATACATAGGTCAATCTGCTAGGGTGTAGGGTCAAGCATAACATATTTTTTGAGCTAATCCCGATTCCTGCAATGTCCAGTATTGTCAAACAATGTCCAGTAAATCGGCTACTAGGAGATAACTCTTAGCTATTCCATAGTGACGGAAAAGCACGGCGGCTCATTGCTATGTATCTCAGCATTAGGGCAAGGAGCAGAGTTTGTGATTCAGATTCCAAAATCCAAAATAGTTTCATGGCAAAACCCTGATTCGCCCACGACAAACTAGCTGCCCTGGTTTGAGAGTTAATTCCTCAATATCCACTTCTGGACCTAAATCTATCTGGTAGCCATCTAAATTAGCAACAGGGGAATTTAGCGACGTTTGAATATCTAGGGGGGCGAGCCGCAGTTCATGACTGCTTGCCAGTTGAAGACCAGCATGAATAACCACTGGTGTGGTATTATCGGGGTAGACCAATTCCCCAGCCAGAGTGAGCCTATTGGCATCAAGAGCTACGTCATGCCAGTTAATCGATCGATCTTTTAAAGCTTGGGCTGGGTTAGTGCTGCCGCCGGATTGTAGCAGTGTACCCAGCAAATCAGTTAAAGCAGTGGATAATAAAGGTGCTTGTAGGGATGCCTTCAAATCAGCTTCGTCCAAGAGCAGTTCACCGGAAACTGGCACTGGTTCGAGGAGGCGCAAAGGCTTGCCCTTAAGTAACTGACCCAAGTTAATCCGAATGTTTTCTGCCGCTAGCTGAATTTGGCTCAAGTGCAGTCCTTGGTAAACAGCACGGTGAGCCGAGATAGCAACGCGAGGGACGTAACCTGTGAGAATTTGCCGATCGCCCCCTTCGATGCTAACCTGTAAGTCTTCCACATGGGACACTTGCGATCGCAGCCACACATGGCAAGCGGGTGATAAAACCGTGCTAATAATCCCAGTTTGCTTAGGTGTCAATGCCTTTCCGTCTTACTGTAATATTTGTACATAGTCTACGCCGATCGCTCGGTCGATTAGCTTGACTGTAACTTTAGCTCAAACAAGCACCGCAGTCCAAACCATGATCCAAAGGCTGCAAAAAATTCTGTCCCAATGGGGTATTGCCTCACGTCGTCAAGCTGAGAAACTGATCTTAGCAGGTCGCGTGTGCGTCAATGGCACAGTTGTTGAGTTGGGGTTTTCGGCCAATCCAGAAATAGACCAAATCGAAGTCGATGGCATACCCATCAAACCAAGCGATCGTCCTCAACTGATATATTTGTTACTTAACAAACCCGCTGGTGTAGTTTCCACTTGTTATGACCCCAAAAGTAGCACTACCGTTCTTGATTTACTGCCTCCCGAACTGCTCCTGGGTAAAGGGCTGCACCCGGTTGGGCGCTTGGATGCCGATTCTACGGGGGCCTTGCTGCTTACCAATGACGGCTCCCTAACGTTTTTGCTAACGCATCCTCGCCATTGTGTGCCCAAGACTTATCAAGTTTGGGTACAAGGACATCCACCGGAAGCGGTGCTACAAACTTGGCGACAGGGTGTGGTTATTTTGGATAGAAAAACCTTACCCGCTCAAGTCCGAGTAATCAAGCAGCACGATTCTCAAACCCTTTTGGAAGTTGTTCTCAGAGAAGGTAGAAATCGGCAGATTCGACGTGTCGCAGAACAGCTAGGCTACCCAGTGGTGGCTCTGCACCGCAAAGCGATTGGTCCTATCGGCTTAGAAGCACGGGGAAAGGTACTACTACCTGGTAAATACCGTTATCTTGAAGAATTTGAAATTCGTTTTCTCAAAAACCAAGTCAACTGAACATCATTAAAAGTACCAGCAGACATTAAGGAGCGCCATAATATGAAGGAGAATCAATTTTACGATCAGTCAGAAATAGCTGACAAGCTGAAAGAATTAGGGGCCCAACTGCGCCATGTACGTAAAGACCAGTTGATGTCCTTAGAGGAAGTTTCTTCTATGACTCGGATTCAAGTACGCCTGCTCAGGGCAATAGAAGAAGGCAAAATTGAAATATTACCTGAGCCGATCTACATTCAGGGGTTTATCAAGCGATTTGCTAACGCGCTGGATTTAAATGGGGAGGAGTTTGCCAGTAGATTACCCACTTGGCCGACAATGCTCTTTCTCAAGCCTTCCTGGATGCGTTTACCAACAGCTCAACTGCGACCAGTTCATCTTTACTTGTTATATGTGTTTTTAGTAATTGGCGCAGTCAATTGTCTGTCTTCCTTGCTCAACCAGTCAGCACTCGAAGTAAGTAACGCCCAAATTTACCAGCCCCCTGGCGAACTGGCGCTTAGTAAAAACGTCAAAGCCACACAAACTAAAACAAAATCGCCCCAAAAATTAAATGCTTTCAAAACCACTAAAGTGACGCAACCCGAAACAAACTTAGATGCTGCCAAAGCAACTGAGGTGAGCCAGACTACAAGTAAAACAGAAGAAAATTTAGATACTGCCAAACCAACTGAGGTGACGCCGCCTAGTAAAAAAGAAGAAAATTTAGATGTTTCCAAACCAACTGAGGTAACGCCAGCCAGTACAACCGAAGAAAACTCAGATGCTACCAAAACCACAGAGGTGACGCAATCTAGTAAAAACAATCTGCCATTAAAGGTGAGCATTACCGTCAAATCCCCTTCCTGGGTGCGCATCGTGGCGGATGGCAAAACAGAGTTTGAGGGTATTCTGCAAGAGGGCGATCGGCGTACATGGGAGGCTAAGGAACAGCTAACAATAAGGGCTGGTAACGCAGGTGGTGTCCTCCTCGCTTATAACGAGCAAAAGGCAGAGGAAATGGGAGCCCCAAGCGAAGTGAAGGAAAAAACCTTTGAGGCAACTCATAAAAAGGATGAAGGATAAGTGATAGGTGATGGGTCATCACCCACCACCAGTAGCCCCCAAAAGCACTATTTATGAGCGCTTAGAGTATAATATTTTTTGAGTTATATCGGTAATTCGATCAAACTCTAAGCTATCAACTAGCTTTATTGAGGGGCACGACCGTAAGTTTGAGTCATGGTTTTGAGGCGCGAGCTTATTTCCTCAGTCAAAACATCAGCTCGATACCGCCACGCCCAATTGCCCTCAGATGTACTAGGAAAATTCATCCTAGCTTCAGAGTCTAATCCCAAGAGATCCTGTAGGGGAATAAGCGCTTGGTTTGCCACCGAACTTAGTGCCAACCGGATAATATCCCAGTGGATGCCATCAGAACTATTACAACCCAAATAATGCATTAGTGACTCTCGTTCCGAGTCTGACAGTTGATTAAACCAGCCTACTGTGGTGTCATTGTCGTGCGTGCCAGTATAAACCACACAGTTGCGGGGATAATGGAAAGGTAAATAACCATTACCTGCATCCGAACCAAAGCCAAAGTGCAAAATTTTCATCCCTGGGAACTCAAACCGATCGCGTAACTGCTCTACCTCTGGCGTAATGACTCCCAAATCCTCAGCCATGATGGGTAACGTGCCTAGCTTATCCTTAATATGCTCAAAAAAAGCTATACCAGGTGCCTCCAGCCACTCTCCATTCAGAGCAGTAGTTTCCCCTTCCTTTACCGCCCAATAAGCTTGGAACCCTCTGAAGTGATCGATGCGAATGATATCTACAAAATCCAGCATTGCCTCAAAGCGCTGCACCCACCACTTAAAATCATCCTGCTGCAACCGATCCCAATTATATACTGGATTTCCCCACAACTGACCTGTGGCGCTGAAGTAGTCTGGGGGTACTCCAGCCATCAGTGCTACTTCGCCAGTTTCTTCATCTATGGCAAAAATTTGTGGATTCGCCCAGACTTCGGCGCTATTGTGAGCCACATATATCGGAATATCGCCAATGATTTGGATGTTGCCCAGTTTGGCATAGCTTTTCAACTCTGACCACTGACGGAAAAACTCAAATTGTAAGAATTTGTGGTAGAATATCTCCCCACTCAGACGTTGCCGCCACTTTTCTAAGGCTTCCGGTTGGCGTTTGGCAAGTTCCGGTTCCCAAGTATGCCAACTAGCACCCTCATGGGCATTCCCGATCGCCATAAATAAAGCATAGTCATCAAGCCAGTGAGCCGTACTCTCGCAAAAACCTGCAAATGCCTTTTGCTGTAGGGGCGTTGCCTTGCTTTTAAAGTTCTCGCAAGCTCTCTGTAGCAACGGCATCTTGGTTTCAATCACCAGCCCATAATCCACCTTATCGGCAGGAAACTGGGGCAAATTGAAAAAGTCGTGCTCGCTTAGCAGCCCATCGTCTTGCAGCTTTTCTGGGCTAATCAGCAGCGGATTTCCCGCCAGGGCGGAATAAGACATATAAGGGGAATTACCAAAACCAGTTGGTCCGACAGGCAAAATTTGCCAATATTGCTGGGCAGTATCCCGCAAAAAATCAATAAAACGATAAGCTTCTATACCTAAATCGCCAATACCAAAGCGACTGGGAAAGGATGTGGGGTGTAGCAAAATGCCACTAGATCTGGGAAAGGGCATGATCAACCTAAACTAAATTAATCACAAAGTCTAAATGATATAACTCTATCATGTACGAAAAAAATCTAACTACTTCTCATCTAGACTATAGATATAAATTCTCAGATAACTAAATTAGGTGCTGGCTTCGATTTATGCTTAAAGACGGAGTGTATGTAAATAAGATCCGCTAGTGGCTTACCGAAATCCTGTACCTACGGTAGATATCATCATCGAATTGGTCGATCGACCAATTCGACCAATTATACTGATTGAACGCGAAAATCCACCCCACGGCTGGGCGATACCTGGTGGCTTTGTCGATTATGGCGAAGCGGTAGAGGTGGCAGCAGTGAGGGAAGCCCAGGAAGAAACGGGCGTGCAAGTTGACTTAATCGAACAATTCCATGTATATTCTGACCCCAACCGCGATTCCCGTAAGCACACCATCAGCGTAGTCTTTATCGCCACAGCGACGGGAGAACCCCAAGCTGGGGATGATGCCAAGGGGATAGGGATCTTTGAATCATGGCGTATTCCCACCAATCTCTGTTTCGATCATGATAAAATTTTGCGAGATTATTGGCGTTATCGGCATTATGGGATACGACCTAGGGTCTAGTTAGGCAGAGGTTTACGCCAAGTTTGCTCCCATCAAATCTGTCTCTGCGTTCATTTGCGTTCGTACAAGTCGAAATATTGAGGTTGATAATGGAAGCTGATGAACTTATAGAAAAATACGCAAAAGGGGAAAGGAACTTTCAAAAAGCAAAGCTAAGTGGGTTAAACCTGAAAGGTGCAGATCTGAGTGAAATCGACTTATCTGAAGCCAATTTACAGGGCGCAGACTTAAGTGAGGCAAACCTTACTAAAGCGAAGCTTTACAAAGCAAATCTCTATCAGACATCCCTTAAAGGTGCAAATTTGAGTTGGGTGCAACTTAATTACATCAATCTGACTTGGGCAGATCTCAGTGATGCTAACCTTAGTGGGGCAAACCTGAATAGCGCTACATTATATGGTGCTAACCTAGAACGGGCAAATTTAAGTGATGCAGATATAAGCTCTGTAAACCTAACTAAATCTTCTTTGAGTGAAGCCAACTTAACAAGAGCAAACCTGAGTAGTGCTAATCTGACTCATACCTACTTGGCTGGAGCAAACTTAAGTTGTGCAAATCTAGAAGGCGCAAGTCTCAAACAGGTATATTTTCAAAGAGCTAACCTTCGATCAGCTAGACTTTATAAAGTTGATTTGTCAGGCTTAAATTTGGCTAAAATAGATCTGGGTGCAGCATATCTAGGAGAGGCAAACCTCACAAACGCCTGTTTACAAGGGGCAAATCTAGAGAGAGCTGTTCTGAGCGAGGCAAATTTGATTAAGGCGAACCTTAATGGCGCTAATCTCAAGAAAGCAGACTTGGTTGACGCTAATATTTATGGAGCCACTTTTGAAAACGCAGATCTCAGTGAGGCCAGAATGCCTGATGGAGAAATTTACCAGCCGAAATTATCTGAGCGAGAAATATGCCTACAGAAAGTGTCGTTAAAAAAAGGAGAAACAATGACTATAAACGTTATCCACACCGAAGAAGCACCCGCACCAGTGGGACCATATAACCAAGCGATCGTTGCTAGTGGTAAAATGGTTTTTGTTGCTGGGCAAATTGCGATCGATCCCAGAATCAATGATATTGTCTACCCCGATGATGTAACCAAACAGACAGAACGGGTTATGGCTAATATCGAGGCGATTCTTGCCGCTGCTGGAGCTACTTTTCAGGATGTAGTCAAAACTACTGTTTTTCTAAAAGATATGAATGATTTTGCCGCGATGAATACCATCTATGCTAAGTATTTTGATGAAGCAACAGCCCCAGCCCGTGCCTGTGTCGAGGTTGCCCGTCTGCCTAAGGATGTACTGGTAGAAATTGACTGTATTGCCGTTATTGGGTAAGTAAGTGGGTTGGGTTGAGGCTGCCTGTGGATTTGTTGGGTTTCGCTTCGCTCTACCCAACCTACAACTACAACTCCTGACTCCTGCTATAGTACCCCTCTGAGCTAAAAAAATTA
Source organism: Oscillatoriales cyanobacterium PMM_0019 (assembly GCA_949127975.1). Taxonomy (GTDB): domain Bacteria; phylum Cyanobacteriota; class Cyanobacteriia; order Cyanobacteriales; family CASBRB01; genus CASBRB01. Next base: position 40,643 of record CASBRB010000021.1, read on the forward strand.
TGGCTGCTAAATTTATTGGTTTATGCTTTATTTTGATGCCAATCCTGCTTTCTTGTTACCCAAGTGAATCACATACTAATGTTGCTCTTTCTGCTCATCAACCAGTAAACAGCACTCACCAACACAAGTTTAAAAAAGTTTTAATCACCTTAGAAAGAACTGCCTGTTTGGGTCGTTGTCCTATTTACAAATTAACTATTGATGAGACAGGCAAGGTATTGTTTGAAGGAAAAGAGTTTGTCAGCCACATTGGCAAAAAAGAATTTTTTATTGGCAAAAATAAAGTTAGAGAATTAATCTCTGCATTCGATAAGGCACAGTTCTTCTCTTTAAGGGATAACTATGAAGGAGGTCCAACTGATGCACCTTCAGCCATCACGTCCATTACCATAGACGGAAGAACTAAAACTATCAGCCATTACGGTGCCTCCCCGGATGCCCCTAAAGAACTCACCGAACTGGAAAACAAAATAGATGCGATAGCCGCTATCCCTAAATTAATCAACTAAACCAGTGTCTTTATCTTTTCCCTGGGAAAATGTTTTTCCATCAGTGCCGGAATATCTTGAGCGTCAATCTGGCAGTAGCGGGTTTTGTTCGGCATGACGATGTTGGGACCAGCTTTGCAGTTTTTCATACAGCCAGTTCCTTTGATGGTAACTTGGTTTTCTAAGCCGCGATCGCATAAACTTTCTTCTATTGCCTGACAGACTGCTCTGCCCCCCCGCTTCATGCAATCCGACTTTTGGCATACCAAAATACTCGCCTTGGTTTTTGCAGGTTTTACCGTCTCTGTTTGCTTAGGAGCAAGGGGCGTAATCCGATAGGCTTTAAGTTTGATTTCGCCGGTTTTCCTGTCAAGTGTTTTTTCTCCAGCAACAGCAAACCAATCTCCTGGCGTTAAATCCCACCTCAGCAGAGCGCGTAACTCTTTAGATAGTTTGATATATTGTTCGCCCTCGGCAGTACCCAAGCGCAACCCTTTGAGTTTGTAGCCATCTTTGATGACAAAACCCAGAAACCGTCCCTCGATGCTAAATTCTGAATCCATCCCTCGCACCTCTAAGTTAAAAAAGTTAAAGTTTTTCTGGATCTTCGTCGATATAACCGCCTAGATCCCAGCAGCGCTCCAGCCAACAGACTAACTCGCGGCGAGGAGCCTTAAGCTGCCTGACAACACTCCAGAGTTGAACGGCGGCGGCAACAGTCTGAGCTTGAACCCGCAACGGCTGGTTAGTCGCGCACTTACAGGGAATATCCAACTGCTGCAAACGCAGATAAACTTGCCATCGATCGCCTAGGTGTACCTGTATAATATCCCCGGCTTCTGGATCTAACTCTAATGGATTCATTAGCTCCCACAAATGCAACTTATTCTCAATTACTATAATATTTTTTAGACGATTTTTCAACTCTGATGGGAAAGTCTCCTTGTAGTATAAGCTACAGTAGCTAGGTACGGATACTAAATCCCATATGCTTTTCGACATACTACAATAACTTAAAAACCACAAGTACTTCAAAAAAAGTGTTTTCTGGGTAAGTTCTAGGCTAATGCAAGTGCCAAAAATTATTGACTTAGCTGGAGGGAGATTCTTTAGGGTATAATGGCAATATCGGTTGGTCTGCATCAAACTTGCTAGAAAGACTTGGAGAACTATGTCTGAAACTCAAAGCTTATTACGCTCCTATGGAGAGGTTTACGACAACCCGATTCTGCTGGACAAAAGCGTCACCATGCCAGTATGTGAGGGCTTAAACATTGCTCTGGCAAGCTTTCAGGCTCTGTACCTGCAATATCAAAAGCATCATTTTGTGGTTGAAGGCGCTGAATTTTACTCGCTACATGAGTTTTTTGAACAAAGCTATAAAGATGCCCAAGAGCATACCCATGAAATTGGTGAGCGTTTGGATGGCTTAGGCGGCGTGCCAGTGGCTAGCTTCCATAAATTAGCAGAACTGTGCTGCTTTACTCCAGAAGAAGATGGGGTGTATCCCTGCCGCCCAATGGTGGAAAACGATTTGGCAGCAGAGCAAGCGATAATTGCCCTAATTCGGCGTCAAGCTGGGCAAGCGGAAAGTTTGGGCGATCGCGCCACCCGTTATCTGTATGAAAAAATCTTGCTGAAAACTGAGGAGCGGGCTTACCACCTGGCTCACTTCCTCGCCAAAGACAGCTTAACCTTTGGGTTTGTCCAACTTGCTCGTAACTAGCTAGCATCTGAATGCTTCACTGTCGGCATTATGGGATAAGCCCGAGGTTCTAGGGATTGCTTTTTTAATCGCATTGCGGCGCAAAGTTTAGTCTTCCTCTGCGTTCCTTTGCGAATTCCCTTTGCGTTCTTTGCGTTTAAAAAATTCCAAGAGTAATCAGTACGCACCCATTTATGCTAACCTCATCGACATTCAATAGCCTCCCCCCTTTGCCAGAATTCATTGATGGATTACCCAATATTTCCGGTTGGGAAGCCGAAGTTCAAAAAGTAGTTCAACACGAACAGCCAGTATATTTGCCTATAACGAATATTCAGTTGTCGGAAGTAACTGCTGCCTTTACGATCGCCCTGCACATGCACCAGCCTACTATTCTCGCAGGAGCGCAAGGCGAACTCATCAGCAACCTGCAATATATGTTCGAGCATCCCCAGGTAGGAGACAACCACAATGCAGGTCCATTTGCCGATTGCTATAGTCGCATGGCGGATTTCATTCCTGAGCTTGTCGCCAATGGTTGTAATCCTCGCGTCATGTTGGATTACTCTGGTAACCTTCTGTGGGGACTCAGACAGTTGGGACGCGGAGACATCCTAGAAAACCTCAAGCGTATTACCTGCGATCCAACTTACCAGCCTTATGTAGAGTGGCTTGGTACTATGTGGAGCCATGCCGTTGTTCCTTCAACCCCTATCCCAGATATTAAACTGCACATTCAAGCTTGGCAACATCATTTTGCCGCCATTTTTGGTTGGGAGGCACTGGCTCGCGTCAAAGGGTTTTCTCCTCCAGAAATGCACCTGCCCAATCACCCCGATACCTTGTTTGAATTTGTTAAAGCTCTGAAAGAATGCGGATACCGCTGGCTATTGGTGCAAGAACATTCTGTGGAAACGCAAACTGGTGAAACCCTTGCCGAAAAGCATTTACCTCACCGTCTAGTTGCCCGTAATTCCCAAGGCGAAACCCAAAGCATTACAGTGTTGATCAAAACCCAGGGGTCAGATACAAAATTAGTGGGTCAGATGCAGCCTTATTATGAAGCTAAAACTCTATCTCGACAGCAACTAGGTAAAGTATGGGTGCCGCCAATAGTCACCCAGATTGGGGATGGTGAAAATGGTGGGGTGATGATGAATGAGTTTCCCAGATCTTTCAAACAAGCTTGGTATGAGATGGCAGCTTCAGGCGGTGGCAGAGCAGGCGTTATTGGAATGACGGGGACAGAATATTTAGAACTAATTGAAGCAGCAGGCTGTACGCCTGAGGACTATCCGACTTGTCAAGCGATCGGTCAACATAAAATATGGGAGATGGTTTCACCAGAATGCTGTGAACCTGATGCTGTCGCAAATGCAATTGTTGAGTTGAAGCAAGCTAACCCGAACTTTCACATGGATGGAGCTTCTTGGACAAACCACTTGAATTGGGTAAAAGGATACGAAAATGTTTTGAATCCGATGAATCAACTCAGTGCTTTGTTTCACGAAAAGTTTGATTCGTTGCTGCAAGCCGATGCAGAACAATCCGTTACCAAGCTACCTAGCTACCGACAAGCACTGATGCATAACATGTTGCTTCAGACGAGCTGTTTTCGTTACTGGGGACAAGGCATTTGGACGGATTATGCTCGTGAAATATACCGACGGGGGGCTACTCAGAATTGATCCCACAAATTCTTTTCTTGAACGTAGATTTTTCTTAGTTCTTGCAATTGTACCTCGGAAAACTCAGATTTGACAACTGCTACTAACTCTCCCCACCCACGCAATTTTGCCACCGAGGGGGCTTTTTTGAACTGGTAAGCATAAAAATTTATCCAGAATGCTGGTGCTTGCTTGCTTTTCCAGCGTTTGCGCCAGCGCTTGTGCCATAGGACAAAATCTGCACCTGTCGGCGACATGGTTCCTACAATGGGCGGAAAGTCGGCATAACTAACAAACTTACTCACGCCTTTGCCGTGAACATAGACAACATAACGGAAGCAATCAATGCGGTAAATCTGCTCTGGCGAGAGGTTAAAGAGTAGAGCCACTGTTTCTTCGTTGACAAATCGCGCTAGCGGGTGTAGAATTAGTGATTTTTGGTTGATTTTCGATTCGGCGATCGCGGGCGATCTCAACTGAGGATTTGATACCATAGTAATTACCTTGGACAGTTGATAGCTGTCCGTAATGGTTTGAGAGCAGATCGCCCTTCTGATAAGATTGGGGGCGATCGCTTTTTTTTGTACCTAGCTATAATATAGCATAATTGTTTTGCACTAATCTTGTTTAATTAAATTAAATTTTGTTAAAATGCTATAAGTAAGTATATTTATCAAGGGTTGATTAGTTGAAGTGGCAAGAACAAGTACAGCGATCGGGGTTAGTCCCGTAATCAAGGAATTGATTAATAAGCAGGCGTTACTCACCCGACTAACGCTCAAGGAAGTCGTATATCTAGGGATGCTGGCAATTGATGAACTAGATGAGCAACGTCGTGACTCTCTGGCTGACAAGGTTCATCAAATGCACGTCAACGGCGAAATTTGATCTGTGATATGGGCAATGTCGTGTTAGAAGAAATTGGGCTCCCTGTGGATAGTAGCGACTGAGGATTTGATACCATAGGATTTACTTCCCATTATTTTGGGGCTATTGTAGCGATCGCTCTAGAGTTTGCTACACTACTGGGGGGCGATCGTCTTTTGAGACCTTATCATCATATGATGCAATTGCATCTTTTGTCAAGGATGGGCTTAGTTAGAGTTAAAGTTCGAGAACTGGCAGAAGAGAAAGGTTGGACGCTGAAAGAGGTTTCTGACCGTTCTGGGGTAATTTATAGTACTGTGAGAAGCTATGCCCGCCGCTCTGCAATAGCAATGGTTGACTTTACAGCCTTGCATAAGCTAGCCCGTACCTTTGATGTCCTGATTGAAGACTTGGTAGAGATTTTGGAGGAGTAAACGCCCGTGACTCCCTCGCTGACAAGGTTTATCAGATGCACGTCAACGGCGAAACACCGTAAGACAACCGGGAGCGTGGTAGCCCCGTATTTTCTGGCTCGGTCGAAGTGAGCACGCCTAATTCATGATTGCGTCAATATTATTAAATTTTGTAACAAACCCCTTGTCTACA
>CASBRB010000022.1 GCA_949127975.1 Oscillatoriales cyanobacterium PMM_0019
TAAATCCCAGGTTTGCCCCCGGCACAGAGTAATACAGAAAGGTTTAAAAGCCTCTAGAGGCGGCAGGTGAGGTTGGAGCGATCGTTCTGTAGCTACAATCGCTAGGGATTTGGGATTTTTAGATGGCTCTGGTTCCCCCAATCCAACATCCGCAATCGATCTAAAATTGACTAATTCTGCCAAAACTTGCATTTGCCCCCAAGTCATCTCAGACTCTGGAGCAAAAGGTTCATAGGGCGACGACTCTGAGGTGGGGTAATGAAATACCGTCTGCCATCCCATCGCCTCAAGTTGGGCAGCCCAGCGGGCAGCTTCTTCCAGGGTGGCTGTCACCACGAGCAAACTGCGCCCCTCTGTTTGCGCTAAGGCAGAAGCCACCAATCCCTTGGGAAGGCGAGGAATACCGTTAAGCTGTAGGTGTTGCTGCCGTTTTAACTTCGTCAGGAGTTCTGTAGTTAGCGGCTTGAGCCCTAGGGCGCGAATTATAGAAGAAAAGGCCATGAGTTGGAGAAAGTGCTTAACTGCCTATCCCTTTTATTGTAAAAGGCTGTTGATGTTGGTTTGCCAATTTTCGATTGAGCGATACTAGATAAACAGGCAAACTCGGTCAAATCTGATAATTCACGCATTTCCAGTCGCATGTCCCCAAGTATAGAAATTCTGATTATTCTCCTGCTGCCCATCGCCAACGCCATCTTTGTGATGTCCGAGATGGCGATTGTCTCGGCACGGAAGGTGCGACTACAAAATATGGCTTCCCAAGGGGATGCCAAAGCTAGGGTTGCCTTGCAACTAGCTAATGCCCCGAATCAGTTTCTGGCAATCGTTCAGGTGGGGATCACACTGATTATTATCATCTCCGGTGCTTTCGGTGAAACAGTTATCGGTAAGAGGGTAGCACCTCTGTTAAGTTATATTCCCTGGCTGAAACCGTATAGTGACGCTATAGCTTCAACAATCGCGGTGGTGTGCATCACTTATCTAACGCTGGTAATTGGCGAATTGGTGCCCAAGCGACTAGCGTTAAACAATCCAGAAAAGATTGCTGCCAGTGTCGCTATTCCGATGCAGATGTTTGCTAGAGTCGCCTCACCAGTTGTTTATCTGCTGAGCAATTCTACCGATCTGGTAGTGCGCCTATTGGGTGTCCAACCGTCCACCGCGCCACAAGTGACGGAGGAAGAAATTAAAGTTTTGATCGAGCAAGGCACTGAGGCGGGAATGTTTGAAGAAGCGGAACAAGACATGGTAGAGCGGGTGTTTCGCTTAGGAGACAGGCGAGTTAGTGCCTTAATGACGCCACGCCCTGATATGGTTTGGCTGGATTTAGAGGACTCCTCTGAGGTAAATCGGCAAAAGATGCTCGATAGTGGTCACTCTAAATTTCCCGTATGCCGGGGGGGGCTTGACAATGTACTTGGTATTGTGCAAGTAACTGATTTGTTATTCCGCTGTCTAGCCTCGCTACCACTCGACCTAACAGTATCATTACAACAGCCATTATTTGTGCCGGAAAGCACGCGGGGGTTGAAAGTCTTGGAGTTATTCAAGCAAACTGGCACCCATATCGCCCTAGTAGTAGATGAATACGGTGTTATTCAGGGATTAGTCACACTCAAGGATATGTTAGAAGAGATAGTGGGCGATCTCCCCTCGATAGAACAACAGGAAGATCCGCTAGCTGTGCAACGGGAGGATGGTTCTTGGTTGTTGGATGGAATGTTGTCAGTAGAGGAGTTTTTAGAACTTTTTGGTATTGGGGATTTATCTGAAGAGCAGAGGGGCACATACCACACATTAGGTGGATTCGTGATTATGAATTTAGGACGTATTCCCTCGGCAACCGATCGTTTTGAATGGAATAGGCTACGTTTTGAAGTGATGGATATGGATGGTAATCGAGTTGATAAGGTGTTGGTGACGCCGATCTGATATTGGGAAAGGTTTTTTTAACGCAAAGGACGCAAAGGTTTTCGCAGAGGTACGCAGAGAAAACTAAGGAGGGTAAGTAAAATGAATACAGCAACTGTTTTAGAGGGGCTGGTGTCGGAACTGCAAGTTCAAAACTCAGAGCTACGGAAAGAAATTGAACAGATTAAGGGAACTTTGGAAAGTTACCAGTCAGGTTACCAAAAATTGCAGGACGATCGGGATTATCTCGAAGAAAACTACGCCAACTTAGTTGATAAGTATGTAGTAGTAATGCGGGAAATAAGAGAGATTAAGCTGCAAATCAAGAAAATTCAACATAATTAGGGATTTGTCGCTTAATGTAAGCCGAAAGCCTGGATTCTGTCAGTGCCGACAAATACGACGCCTTTAGCTTGAGCGGGAACATTGTATTTGCCACCCACATCGAGCATCGAAGGCGTGGTATGCCATAGCAACTTAAGCGTTTGCGCGTCTAGGGCATATAAAACGGGGTGGGGAACCTGAGATCCGATAAGTGGTGCAGAACGAAACAGGTTGGCGTCCATCACCCAAACGATCGCATGGTTAGAACCGTTACTCGTGACTACAGGAGATCCTGGGGAGAGCAGATTAAGAGAATTGTCGGTAGCGTCGATGGCTAGATATGCAGGTTTACCAGGTTGTGTAACAATCTTCAGCCTAGCTAAGGAAGGGGGCTTAACAGTTATAGCACCAACAGCCGTTTTCGTTGAGCCAGAGACAAACAGGTAAGAAGTCCCGTCTGCCGATTGGAAATAAGCGGGAGTACTTCTTCCCTTAGCATAGTCTGTATTGTTAAAGTTTTCGGAATAGGGGCCAAAAACATTTATTGGGCCAGGCGCTTTAAATTGTGGCTGATTACCTGGAGGCAGTAGAGAACTATCGGAAGCAGAATCAACAGAGCAGGGGTGGCGGCTAACTAAACTACCGGGGAGCTTGGCACGATTTACCAGGTAGACATTTCCCTGCTTGCCACCAAATGCAACTAATTGGGGCGTACTGGTTTTTGCCGGATTGAGATCGGGAATAATCATTGGTGTACTGCCTGCCAAATCTACATCCCCTGCATCCATTTGGCAATAGTTAAATGGCGTATAAGTTCCAAAAAGGTTCAGTATTCCGGTGGCAGATGGAGCCCAGACTAGGAGAGACTGACCCCAGAATCTCGGAGTGTTTTTAGAGTTTTGCGGGCTATTGCCGGTGGTGGCATAAAGATGTCCTTGGGAATCTAGAGATGGTCCTCCCGATGACCACATGCCTCCATTAGCAACTTTATCAGAGGAAGGAGCGCCAGCAAAGGCACTAACTACCCTAGGCGATCGTGTATTTATTGATACCATCCACCCGGCTCCACCATCGTTATAAGCGCCAAAGGGAACATAAAGGATAGAATTATCCAAACTTAAGTTCAGAGCGCCACGCTGGGACTGAGCTAAATGTCCCTGCCAAGTAGTAGGACCATTCCGATTAAACGTAGAAAGCACGCTACCATTTATACTTACAGGCCAGCCGGGAAGCACTTTTCCACTCGTAGCATCGAGGGCATAAACTTGCCAGCCAGAATTCGCGTCATCAGAAGCAACGTAGAGGCGGGGCGGATTTTGTGAGGTGTCAAGGATGGGTGTACTTAAAATGCCTAAGGGCAGATTTCCATCAAAACCAGGAACTAACCCCGCAGTGCCTAGCTGGCGACGCCATAAAATCGTGCCTGCGGGAACAGACGGATTATCCTGTTTGGCAAATGCATTAATTGCATAAACATAGCCATTGTTGGTAGCCGCAAATACAATGCTGAAGTTGCGTCCGGCGTAAGTTCCCGCTGAAATTTTTAGCTCGTCCAGATATAAAGGCGATGCATAGAGGTGTGGAGCATAAGTGCGCCCATTAATCGTCACCGCATCTAATAATGGCGAATTCCAAAGGGAACCGAAACTATTGCTCGAAACATTAGCTGGAGTTAGTTTGGTTTCGTGAGAGTCCCAGCCCTGGCGCTGACGATTGCCATGAAATGTAGGCACATCTTCTGGGCTAGAAGCGTAAGCAGTGCTTACGGATAGCAAACCTAAAAATATTCCAACTACAACACGGTAGACAAACATAGATTTACCCTTTTTTAGTAATTTTATTTATTTTTTAGCCCGATCGGCTACCGTATAATTACTGAATAAAAAGCACAATATCAACTCTCCAAGCTAAAATGGAAGGGTCAAGTTGCAACCAGGTCAGACCTATGGCAGTTCGCCAACGACGTTACAGCAAAGAAGAGTTGGCTCAGCGTGGGCAAGTACTCTATGACTCTAGCATTCGAGAGCAAGTCGAAGCGGGAAACGAGGGCAAAATTGTTGCAATTGACATTGAAACCGGGGCGTTTGAGGTCGATAAGAACGTTTTGCCCGCCACTAACCGATTGTTCGAGCGATATCCCGATGCTCAGCCTTGGGTCATTCGGATTGGACACCGTGCTGTTTATCATTTAGGCAAATTAACCTGCTCATGGCGATCGCAATCGATTTCGGAACTAGCAACACGGTAATCGCTCGCTGGAACCCTGCTACCCAGCAGTCAGAAACTCTCAGCTTGCCTGGGTTATCAGTCATCTCGACGCAGAATCCTCCGCTGATTCCCAGCTTGATTTATATTGAGGACGCAATGCGTGGGGAAGTTGTCGTCGGGCAGGCGGTGCGCGATCGCGGTTTAGACCTCAAAACTGACCCCCGATTCTTCCGCAGCTTTAAGCGCGGGATTGGCACTAAAATTCAAGGGTTTCTCCCAGAATTAGATGGGCAGCGAGTCACCTTCGAGCAAGTCGGGCAATGGTTCCTCACCGAGATAATTAAAAAACTCCTTCCTACTTTACCTGAAGTTGGGCAGTCGTTGATTTTAACTGTACCAGTAGACAGCTTTGAAGCTTATCGCCATTGGCTGGGTAAAGTCTGCCAATCCCTACCAGTAGAGCAGGTGCGGATGCTGGATGAACCCACTGCCGCTGCTTTGGGCTACGGCATGACAGACGCAGATGTTCTGCTGGTGGTTGACTTCGGAGGTGGTACACTGGATCTATCCCTGGTGCAACTGTCGCCAGATATCCAAGCAGGGAAAAAGCCTTTAGGTTTTATTCTCAAATGGGGTGAGAAGTTGCTGAGTGAAAGTTCAGCACAGCGTCCCAGGATCGCCCGCGTGTTGGCGAAAGCTGGGCAAAATTTGGGTGGAACTGATATTGATAACTGGTTGGTAGATTACTTTGCCACCACTCAGCAAATAAAGCCGACACCGCTAACTACTCGATTAGCAGAGCGAATAAAAATACAGTTGTCTTTGCAGAAATCGGCAAATGAGGTTTATTTCAACGATGAAACTTTTGAAAGTTATGAGCTAGAACTAAGTCGCGATCGCTTTGAATCCATCCTGAAAGAGCATCAGTTTTTTGAACAACTTGACGAGGCAATGACTCAGGTACTCCAGCAAGGCAGGCGGCAGGGCGTGGAGGTTAAAGACATTGATGCCGTATTATTAGTCGGTGGCACGGTGCAAATCCCTGCCGTACAAACTTGGGTACATCAGTATTTTGATACTAAGAAAATTCGCCGATCGAAACCCTTTGAAGCTATTGCTCAAGGAGCTCTACAACTTACTCAAGGTATTGAAGTTAAAGATTTTCTCTACCATAGTTATGGCATCCGCTACTGGGATCGTCGTCATAACCGCCACAACTGGCATTCCTTAATTAAGGCGGGACAGCCTTACCCCATGAGCGATCCTGTAGAATTATTTTTGGGGGCTTCTGTAGACAACCAACCCAGCATAGAATTAATTATTGGGGAGTTGGGAGCCGAGACTGGGGGCACAGAAGTGTTTTTCGACGGCTCACGCTTATTTACCCGCAACCAAGCAGGTTCTCAAACTTCGGTACAAGCTCTCAATGATAAACAGGGTGCCCGTAGTATTGCCACTTTAATGCCGTCAGGACATCCAGGGAGCGATCGGATCAAAGTCCAATTTTCCGTAGATGCCCAACGCTCTCTCCGAATAACCGTCCAAGACCTGCTGACCAAACAAATACTACTAGAAAATCAGCTAGTTGCTCAACTTAGCTAGTGCATGCACACCGCTGTGTGGATGGTGGGTTACGCTAAGCGCTAACCCACCATTCATCATAGGTAGTGCTGAACCATAGGACTTAAACAAAAAGATAGCGCCAAGGATGGTGTAATATTGAATAGGTGAGGATTTCATGTTGAGGAACCCTGTGAAGGAAACCACTCCGGGTGCCATGCCCCCATGCTTTGATAGATGGTGTCGCCGTTTCGACGATGTTTTTAGCCATAAAGCCCAAAAAACAGGGTTTAGGCATCCTGCACGGGGGATTACTGGGAGAAAGTGAGCGAAAAAACCTATCACAGATATCGAGAGATGCTGTAGGAGTAATATACCACCGATTACACCATTTTTTGACTGAGGCTCCCTGGTCAGCAGACGATCACAAACAAGTTGAAAACATATGGAAAACAACAATAAACAAATTTACAATTACACAGTTCTTCTGGAAAAAGAATCAGATGGAGGTTATCACGCTTTTTGTCCTATCCTAAAAGGTTGTCATTCTCAAGGAGATTCTTTTGAAGAAGCCATCGAGAATATTACAGAAGCTATTGAATTATATCTTGAAAGTTTAAAGGCTGATAATCAGTCAATTCCTAGAGAAGATTTAATTGTTAAGCCATTAAGTATTTTGGCATGAGTAATTTTCCCAGTGTCAAAGCTAAAGAATTTATCATCTTAATTTGGTTCTTTATGGGGAATCCCAAACTTACTGTTACAGCCCGAACGCTGATTGAGGATGAAAGTAACGACAAATTGCTCAGTCTTGTCAGTATTTGGGAAATGGCGATTAAGCAAAGTATCGGTAAGCTGACACTCAATTTACCGCTTAAGGATTATATAGAACAAAAACTCAGTCTAAAAGACTGTCCCTCTTCCTCTCCCTCTTTGGTTGCCCTATATATGCCCTTAAGAAGTTTGTGATATTGAGTTAAGATGTTCTACCCATTTAATGGGTAGTAGGTGCATACATAGGTTACTCAATAAAACATGACCTACACTATAACCATCATCTACTTGATTTAAGAACCAATTCAATACATACATTTCATCAGGTTTCTCTGTTTTATTTGGATCTTTTACTGCTGTTATAACATGAACATAAGTAAAAGCTAAACAATCTGTTAAGACATAGTACGATTCTTTGGTAAACAAAAAATCTATTATTTCATGTAGCAACTGCTTATGTAAGTCAAAGTTTATCTCTCTCCTCAATAATTTTACTGTATTAAACCAATCTCCTGATGTTTGAGTAAGATACATATTCATCTGTTTGTGATGCATGTCTGCACCACAGCTATAAGCTTCAAGGACAAATTTCTGAAAATTCCTACTATCGGTTTGTGACTGAAGATGTCTATATTTTTGGGGAGTGTTGATATAGATATTACCATTTTTAACATCATCCATCATGCCTAACATCCAGTCTTTTCCCGACAATCCATTAGTACATTTGGCGTTGTTGATAAAGGTTTGCCAAAAATATTTACGCAAAAACTCTGCTCTTTGTGTACTTGTGCTTACTGACAATAAATTAATTATATTGTCTAACTGAATAGCTTTTCCAAAATTAGGATCTAACCGTTTTCTACGTTTGGCATCGCCCATATTTACCCCAAGTATCACGTACATCATAATGTTAGCTTGAAGAACCCCACCTAAATCAAAGATTTAGGGGCTACCAGTCTAAGACGGGACAACTTCTGGCGATGGGGGGATGGGGTGATGGGCGTAGTCCGAATACATTCTCCCCACCTCCCCACCTCCCCATCAAAGTGTCCCTACGCACGGTTGGTAGCCGATTTAGGTGGGGATTGGTGGTAGTAACCCATCATGCCCATTCTGCGTAGTTCAATCATGCACTACTACAGACGTTCCTACTGAAGCCCAATGAAATAACTTGCGGGCTGCACCTATGGGAGTATTAACACAGCCGTGGCTGACAGGTGTGCCAAATTGGTTATGCCAGTATGCTCCATGAATGGCATAGCTGCCAGAATAATACATGGCGTAAGGCACATCGGGAACTTTATAGTCTCTGCCTTGCATCCGGGTAGAGCGGTACTTGGTTTGAACGGCAAATGTACCTGTGTGTGTAGGCGTCGAGTGCTTACCGCTGGAGATAGGGACAGTATAAGTGGGTTTGCCACCTTCCCAGGCAATTAACCGCTGCCTTGATAAATCAACTTCAATCCAATGTTTATGGGAACCGTTTCTGGCGATTTTGCTGGTATGGTGTTCTGGTGAGCCAGACTTTGATGCTGCCAGAGTCGGCACTGAACAGAAAAACCAACTTGCCACTATCAGCGCGACAGTTGCCCATAAATTTGCCGAACTATGTACCCAAGCATAGCGAATTAAGATTTTCATCTGTATTCCGACCGTGTCTACCCTGTCCATGTACTCAGGGGCCTTTTTTGTAGGACTATCCATGTATCCAGATACATCAGGACTTAGGCACACTGGCATATATAGGGGCAACCACAGGGGGTTTGCCCCTACGAAGCCGCTATAGCAATTCCATTTGAGATGTAAAATTTTCTTACTCCCCTCTCCCCCTTTGGGAGAGGGGTTGGGGGTGAGGGTATTTTTACAACTCATTTAGACTTGCTATATATATGGAGGCAGTGCGTAAGTCCTGTACATAACAAATCCCATATTTGCCACCAACAACACTATAAGCGAACGCGGATGTATAGCAACAGCCCTTGGTAAGAGTCGGA
>CASBRB010000023.1 GCA_949127975.1 Oscillatoriales cyanobacterium PMM_0019
ACTAACCTAGAAAAACTTAGTAGTAGGGGCTAAAGCCCTGTGGTTGCCCTGGAGTTTAGTCCCTAACTGAGGGATAAAGCCCTCATTACTAACCTATTAGTAGGGGCACCCCCTACTACAAACTGCAACTCTAGATTTCAGAACCCCCGGCTGCCTCTGCACCCATCGGCAACACCGCACCGCGTAAGAAATCGATTTGCTGGTTAAACTCCAATCCCTCAATCCGTTCTAACAAATCTTTTCCTTGTTGGGGGAGTTCATAGTCGGGAGGCATAGGTATAATGGTTCCCTTTTCCATGCCTTCTGCTAGCAAGTACCAAAAAGCTAGCTTGGTTTCCGGGCTTAGGGAGCCATACTGACGACTAAAGCGAACATCTTTCTTTCCTGCGATATCGCGCTGAACTTGTAGCTGTACTTCATGGGAAAGTTCTTTGACTTGATTGAACAACCCCTGAGCAATGTCCACTCCCGAAGCGCCTAGTGCTGGTGGTGTTATGGAGCTACCTACTTTTTTGTAAACAAACCACAATAAAGCTAGTTGGTCGTCTACATTTAAACCCTGAAGGGCTTCTTTACCTTGGTCGTAAGCGCTCGCGTTGGTGACTGTCATCAAGTAATTTTTGAATTCAACACTCTGAAACTAACAAAGGGCTAGAGGTGCGTTACACCTACTAAAGACAGAAGTGAGTAACCTTACTCTAGACAGAGGAAACTTTAACGCTAGCAATGCCTTGCCACATGGCGTTCCCCGCTCTAGGTGGGCTTGCGATCGGACAGCTCAAGATATCCCGTATTTTTGCATAAAACTTACAGTTACCTTATATAAAGGTTCGTCAAGACGGGATGATACTTCCTCTGCGATTTTATCGGGAACTTTGCCATAAAAAGCATGAGCAATGCCACCCGTAATACAAGCCAGTGTATCACTATCACCCCCCAAAGATATAGCGTTACGAATTGCATCTTCATAGTCATTAGACTCCAGGAAGGCAGTAATCGCTTGAGGTACAGTACCCTGACAAGATTCATTGAATTGGTAAGTCGGTCTGATTTCGTCAAGGGTTGGTGTTAAATCGTAGCTAAACTTGTGCTGGATATAAGATTTAATCTCACTTTTACTATGACCTGTACGTGCCAAAAAAATAGCAGCAGCGGTTGCTTGAGCGCCCTTGATGCCTTCTGGGTGGTTATGAGTGACTTCAGCACTGCGCTTAGCTTCTTCTAACACCGACTCCAAATTGTTGAAGGCAAATCCCACTGGGCTAACTCGCATTGCCGAACCGTTCCCCCAACTATTATAAGGTTCGGTACTTTCAGAAACTGCCCAATGATGAAATCTAAATCCATAACCTCCGGCGGGATAACGATGATGGTATTGTTTGAAGCGATCGACGTATCCACCACCGTTGAGGATGTTATGGGCAACGGCAACCGTGAGAACTGTGTCATCGGTAAAGCAACTGGTAGGAGTAAACAGGGGGAAATACTTGGTTTTGCAATTGTTAAACTCGTATATCGAGCCAATGATGTCGCCTGCGATAGCTCCCAGCATATTCTCAACCGATTTTTAATTATGTTTGTTCGTTATTCTAGCTATTTTTGGGCTAAAGCCCAGGCAGAGGTCAGTTCTGTTGATCGATCGCCCTCCGAAACTCCCTGACTGCCTCCACTGTGGAGGTCATCAGCACGCACCGAGCCAGCAAGTTTATATCTAAGTCTGGCAGCACTTCACTCCGGTAAATGCGTTCGTAGCCTTGTTCCCGCAGGTGGTGTAAAGTAAACAAACCGTCCTCCCAAAACCAGACTTCAGGAACTCCTAATGCCTGATATCGCTCCAACTTGTCTGAACCACCGCTGGTAAACACCACTTCGATCGAGAGGTTAGGTACTGGTTTTAACTCACCTAGACAGTAAGACTCGTCAGCTTGGGCGGAGGCTTCTCCTGCACGTTCCTGAGTCATAGAGCCAGTGGGAGTAAACTCGATACCTCTCTCCACCAAGAAAGTCTCAATCAGAAACCCAATGATAGTTTTGTAGATTTCATGTTCTGGGCTGACTGCCAAAATTTCTAAGATTCCCTTGTAGTAAAACAGCCTCACGCCTGGGGAGTTGGCAAAACCTTCTTGGATCAGCTTAAACTGCTGCCAAGTCCTTCCATGTTGAATAATCCGCTGATCTCGGATTGGTTTGTCTAAGAGCTGAGAAGTCACCTGCGGTATCGCCTCCCTTCCTCTAATCGTCAGTATAGCGGATCTAGAGTTTCATGGATAAATTTGGTCTGCTCAGCGTAAGTCCTGTTCATAAAAGCCTCCCCCTTAATTTATCATTCACTAAGACTGCTAGGTGCGATAAAATCAAGTCTAGAAGTACCCTCCAACCCATCACTTACATATTTAATATTAGCCATTGCTATCCCATGCTTCTCAAAAAAAACTGTTACGATTACCTTTTCACCTGTGGTAGTTGACACTTTCCACTTTTTCGTCGCCCATCCTGGCTTGTATCCTAACAGCCTAGCACATTCTCTTAACTCTTGCAGGCTGGGTAAAGGATTTAGTCTTAATAAACAACGGTACAGCCATAATGATTTGTGGACATGACATTTTCAGACGAAGAAGGCAGTGCGTCAGTCCTAATTATAATTTATCATAAACCAACACAATACCTTACCTATCTACTCCCTTCGGAGCTCTAATGGCAAACTAGAGATGTAGCAGTTTGCACCTGTGGGGGCATAGTTGTTAACAAGGTGCGACCATCCGCAGTATGCACAATGCCTTGCGCTTCCACGATCGCATCGCCTATTTTCCAAGGGCGTGAGGCAGTACCGGATTGTGAGGTGAGGGGTTGGGTTCTCCCCTGCACCGGGCGGGCATGGGGGTTCGCCCCTACTCCTGGTAAGACATACCAGATATCAGCATTATTATAGGGATTAACAGGTAAATTTCCTGTACCCGTAACTGTAAAGCTGCCGCGCGATCGATTACGACTTGTTAGACAACTGTTTACTACAGTTTGCTCTACATTCTTAAATCTATTAGATAGGGACAACAGGGCATTCTGCAAAAAACTGAAATCAGGTATAGTAACAACGCCCGCTCTTGATAATATGTCTACCCGTCCATTGCTACGAAGTTGGTTAAAATCAGTGGGGATTTGACGAGAAATACCTACTCCACCATTAGCAAAAATATCAGCCACAAATACTGGCGACGTGATGGTAATATTACCCCCACGATTAACATTAGCCAGAATGTCGCTATTTTCCAAAGCAATAAAAATGTGGGAGTTGCTGGTAATATTACCACCCTCAGTTGGGCTAATTACACTCACCAGACTATTATTGTTTAGGCGGATATCGTTAGCAGTGAGATTAACGCTACCTCCACTACCTTGGGTGGCACTAGCAATCATGTTGCCATTATTAATATTCAGGTTGCCCCGATCATTGATATTAAGGCTACCAGACTCTTTCACTCTTGTCAACGAAAACCCCCAGCGCTAGCCAACTGACTAGCCCGAACTTTAAACAGCGATCAATTGCGCCTGGGAACCAGCACCAAGGGTTTTGATTGATATGTTTCGCCATAGCTAGACATCCTCCAGGGGAATACTATATTAAGATAGCGCATCAGCGATCGCCCTGCGCCCCAATCCAGCACGGTGAACATGGTATATTTTTTTGGTTAGCAGACATCTACTCTAGGAGAGATTATGGTTTTGAATATGGATGCGCTTAAATTGTCCCCTGTCTCAAAAGGCTCTAGTGGGATTGCTGTCATTGCTTGGCAGAGGTTTTTAAAAGAAACTGAATATCTTATTGGTTCGGTAACTGGAGATTTTGATAACACAACTGAAGCAGCAACTCGCAGCTATCAACAAAGAATTGGTTTGCCTGTCACTGGGGTCGTGGATAACACAACCTATGCCAAGGCTTTGCTCCAGGGGCTCATTTTCAAGGTGCCCAATTTTTCAACTCAGATGTTGCTAGATTATATTCGCTTCGGTGAGGCAGAAGTTAAAGACTTGCAGCTTGCCTTGAATACGATCGCCCAACTCATTCCTCCTTTAGATATGGACGGGAAGTTTGGACCTACAAGTACCAAGGCTTTAGGTGAAGTTTACCTGCAAATAGACGTGCGGATGTGGGGATATTTAAATCTACACCTGTCTACCGCCACTAAGCAAAAACTGGGAACTGATTTCCATCAAGCGTTGGATATCCTGACGATTTATGCCAAAAGACTGAGATTTATCCTTAGTGGACCCCATTGGTATAACTACTTTCCCACCAGTCGCTCGATTTCCGATCTAGTTTCGCCATTTCGGGAACAAGTACAAAGCTTTTACAAAGCAATGGTCGATGCTGGTGCCCAGGCTATCATCTCGGCTACCTATCGACCTCCAGCACGAGCTTACCTGATGCACTATGCTGCCCAGATCGATCGGGGCGAGATCGATCCAGAAAATGTACCACCTATGGATGGGGTTAGCATTGACTGGGTACATTATACACGAGCAGGCTCACTACTAGCCGCAGCGCAGATGATAGATATGTATGGGATTGGCGGTAATCCTGTCGCCTTAGCTTCTCTGCATACCCAAAGGCTGGCGATCGACTGGAATATTACTTGGGCAGGTACGCTCAAAATCAAGGATGCTAATGGAAACATCGTGGAAATCGGTGAACCCCGTAATGGGGTGGAAAATCAAGACCTTTTTGACGTGGGTGCCTCCTATGGCGTGTATAAATTGCGAGATATCGATCCTCCCCACTGGTCATATAACGGTCACTAACAGATATTTCTTTTTTCACCTTGCCAAAAAGCATCTTTAGCTGTATGATCTACAGATAATGGCACATGAAAGAAATTAGGTCTTGAATCGTCAGCACCCCGCTCTCTCATAGACGGGGCGTCATGCCTCTAACTTTAGGTAGCTGACCAGCCGTGCGTCCCAGCAATGGGGGAAACTACGTTATCGGTAAGCGTTAAAGTTCTTACCTTGGAATGCGTTGCCAGTTCCATGCTCTAGAACCGAGCAGTTAAACAGTTGTACGTTAGCGCAGCGGTGCGCTAGCACGGGGTAAGACAGTGCTGCTTGGATAGTACCGACCGATAACTTTGGCGTTAGCGTAGCGGTTTCTCTTAGGGACGGCACACATTACATCGTGCAGGATAGGGCGTTTCCGGCTAACTTTCCAGGAATGGGTAGAAACTGCACCTCTTTCTATCTACCCCGAAAGGGGACGCTAAATTTATTTAGCGTGTCGCGTTTCCTCCACCACTTAAAAGATGGTGGTTTCCACACTACCGTGAGGCTTTTAGATGAAAAAAGAAGTACTGACACTACTTGGCTGCTCTGGCTCTCTGGGCTTGATGCTAGTAATGGGCAATGCTGCCAATGCTGGCACGTTAGCATCCCAGTATAACGGAGTCACAGCACCTGGGACAATAACTACCCACCCAGCAAGTCAAGATAATTCTCAATACTCAAACCTAGACCCCAACTCCGATCGGGTTGGAGATATGGCGATCGCTAAATATGGCTGCGATTGTCCAGCTTGTCGAAACGCTGTAGTTCAAATGATCCTAACTGGTCAGCTACGCGCTCAATAAGCTTACTCAGGACGGCTGGCAGGGCGTACCACGCGAATTAACTTACCTGGCAATGGTTCTGCTACCGTGATCGCTTCGTTAATTCGCGTTGCCATTCGAGATCGATCGGTATCATTGGTGCAAACTATGATACCTGCATGGTTAGTGTTAGCTCTGTGCAATCGAATAAAATCTTGGCGATTTAGGGTAACAACCACCCGATTGTTGCTGACTGCAAAAGCTAACACCTCTTCATCGGGAATTCCTAAATTAGCGTTCCCAGCTTCTTGTACTGTTAAAATATCATGTCCCATTGCCCGAAGCAGTTCGCTGACTTCCCGTGGAAACTGCTCGTCAGCATATAAACGCGCCATCGGTTAAGCGACCTGATTGGCGCATATAGCTGCTTCGATTTCTTGTGGATGGGCATCTGCATACACCCAAGCATTGACTAAATCGGCAGCACTGATGTGAGGATAATCTTGCAAAAGTTGGGCTTCACTGATGCCAAGACGACGCGCTTCGATCAACAGCCAAACGGCAATGCGAGTTCCGACAATACAAGCTTCACCACCGCAAACACCCGGAGTTTTGCTAATGCCTTTAGCACGACTGCTGATAGTTTGGGTTAGGCTCTGGATAATCTCTGCTTTTTCAGAGGGCGTTAGTCTCAGTAGTTGATTCTTAAGTTCTTGGAAAGTCATATAGCATCAAGCTTAATTAGAAGTTGGCTTAATTGTAACAAAAGCTAATAATTCAATCGTTCCGCAGTATCAAATTTAACCTAACTGTTGGTGACGCGGCGACGATACTGGCTAAATTATAGCAACCGCGCAAGGCGGTATTGACATTCTCTCAATCTCAAATCCAGTCACAGTAAGGGCTTTACTCCTGACTCGCAGACTCGCAGACTCCTGACTCCTGCTATATAGCAGGATTAATCGTGCCGGATCAGGTTTCTCAATTGGCGAAAAATCCTAGCTGAACCCTGAGCTATCTCCGGACGAGTCAAAAGACCTTGAGAGGGACTCAACAGCAGTGCCAGTAAAAACAACCCGAACCCAACTAATGCAATGGATGGTCCTGAAGGTACATTTAAGT
This sequence comes from Oscillatoriales cyanobacterium PMM_0019, assembly GCA_949127975.1. Classification (GTDB taxonomy): domain Bacteria; phylum Cyanobacteriota; class Cyanobacteriia; order Cyanobacteriales; family CASBRB01; genus CASBRB01. Next base: position 6,699 of record CASBRB010000023.1, read on the forward strand.
AATAACTGATATACATGCCACTGACACTGGCGATCGCGCCTATTATAGCACCCAATCCCATCATAAGATGTAGTTCTTTGACCAGCAGATAGGCGGTGATGCTGGGACCTACCAGCAGTGCAACCACCAAGACGACCCCTACTGTCTGCATACTGGCTATGATGGTGAGGGTGACAGCAGCCATCTGTCCGAAATAGATCCAGTCTACGGGCAAACCAATAGCCTGCGCTCCCAGTCGATCGAACGTGTAGAACAGTAGCTCTTTGTAAAATAATTTGACCAGGAGTAAAACAATCAGAGTGACAACTGCTGTGCGTCCTACATCGGCTGCTGTCACTCCTAAGATATCGCCAAATAGAAAACTATCAAGATCCAACTTATTCCGCAGTAGGGTAATTAGCAGCACACCTAGAGCAAAAAAACTGGAGAAGATCAACGCCATTGCCGCATCCACTTTGATGCGAGTTTGAGAGCGCAGCCAAGCAATTAAAAACGCGCTGAGGAGTCCAGCGACAAAGGCTCCGATTAAGATATTGACTCTCAAGTAAAAAGCGATCGCCAGTCCTGGTAAAACCGCATGCGCCATGACATCTCCCAGGAGTGCCATGCGTTGAACGATCAGATAAGTACCCACCACTGGGCAGAGAATACCAATCAGGATGCCTGTGATAATCGCATTCCGCATAAATTCATAGCTAAGCGGTTCTAGCAGCCATTCCAGCACCACAACACCTCCTCAAATCAGCAAAAATACAATGTCTCTAACGATTCATGCAAGCGTCTTGGCTGTAAAGAAACACCATAAGCGCGTTGAATATTGTCATGAGTCATGACAATATAAGGGACACCGGAGGCAATCAGCCGTCGGTTTAACAACAGTAACTCATCATAGTGGTTCAGGGTTTCGCCCCATTCATGACAACTCACGAGCAAAATTTTACCCTGTTGCTTGAGTTGGGCATAAATCTCAAAGATGAGGGCTTCAGTCTTTTTGTCTACCGCTGCTAGTGGTTCATCAAATAGAAATAATTCAGCTTCCTGAGCTAGCGCCCGTGCCAGGAAAACCCGTTGCTGCTGTCCTCCTGATAACTCACCAATTTGGCGATGGCGCAAGTTGAACATCTCCACTCGATCTAACGCCTCTTTGACGATTTCCCTAGACTGACGACTTGGCGATCGAAACCATCCGGCATGGGCTGTGCGTGCCATCATGACAACGTTCCACACCGTAACTGGGTAATCCCAGTCAATTTGCGATCGCTGAGGCACATAAGCCACTCGTTGCAGTTGTTGCTTCAGTGGCTTCCCAAGGTATAGTACCTCACCATCTTGGACTCGAATTAGGCCAAGTAAGGCTTTGAGCAGGGTACTTTTACCGGCTCCGTTGGGACCAATCAGCCCCACGAGTGTCCCGGCGGCTAGATTGAAACCAACATTTTCCAGTGCTTGAACACCCCGGTAATTGACATATAAGTGTTGAACCTCTAGCATAGAGACTTAAATAAGAACGATAATCATTTTCATTATCGTACCAGAAGGCTTATGCTGTGTAAAGATTTACGGAAAATTTGTACTATGGGTGGGTTAACCGCCCTGGCTCTTGGTCTAACTGGGTGCAATTCAAATCCTCAAGCAAATCAGCCTACTTCTGGAGGCTCTCGACCGATGGTTGTGGCAACCAACACCGTTATTTGTGGCTTAACCAAGGAAATAGCTGGTGATACCGTTGATCTCAAGTGCTTGATTGCGCCTGGGACAGATCCCCATGACTATAAAGCCAAGCCGGAGGACACAAAGGCAATTGAGCGGGCTAAGTTAATTCTCTACGGGGGTTACAATTTTGAACCGGATCTGATTAGACTGATTAAAGCCACCTCAAATACTGCCTCCAAGGTTGCCGTGGATGAAGTTGCCGTTCCTAATCCGCAACAGTTTGAAGACGACGGTAAGACCGTAACCGATCCTCATGTTTGGCATAATGCCCAGAATGGCATCAAAATGGCAGAGGCTCTCGACAAGAGTTTGGCGCAACTAGAACCCAAGCAAGCAAGCCTCTACGCTGCCAACACGCAAAAACTTACCTCAGAACTGACTAAGATAGACACCTGGATTAAATCTGAGATTGCCGCTATCCCTGCCGCTCAACGCAAGTTGGTAACAACTCATGATGCCTTTGGTTACTACTCCAAAGCCTATGGGATTCCGCTTGAGGGGGCACTACAGGGCGTTAGCACAGAAGAAGCACCCACAGCTAAACGGGTGACAGAACTGGTTAAAGACATCAAGCGATCGGGTGTACCGACGATTTTTGCTGAAACGACGATTAACCCGAAGCTGATTGAGACAGTAGCTAAAGAGGCTAATGTCAAAGTTTCAGACAGACAACTGTTTGCTGATGGTCTGGGAGAAAAGGGGACAGAGGGTGATACTTATCAGAAAATGCTCATTGCCAATACCAAGACGATTGTAGAGGGGCTAGTGGCAGCTAAATAATTCACGGTTTGTAGGGGCAATCCCCCTGTGGTTGCCCCTATATATGCTAGTCCTGCGATCGGTGTTCTTTCTCGTTCCCAGGCAGAGCCTAGGAACGAGAATAGTAGTTGTAGGTTGGGTTGAGGAACGAAACCCAACATTTTTAGTACTGTAGCACCTTGACAGGGCTACCCTATATATGATCAGTCTGCTACAGTACTGTTCGTCGTATTATAAGCTTTGAGTCATCACTTCTAATTAGGTTTTCGAGTTATTATTTTGTTGACATTAATAAAACTTTTGGTTATACTGAATATAGTATAGCAAACATTTCTAGGAGGTGATACAGGTTGGCTCGGAGTAAGACAGCATCATTCGTTACTGAATTACCATTAATCGTAGACAGCAAGCAAGATGCAGAGTTGTTATCGCGGTTTCAGGCTGCGCGGCAACTATACAACGCCTGTCTGTCGGAGGTGATGGTACGGATGAACCTAGTCCGTAGTTCTGAGCTATATCAAGCAGCGAAAAAGATACCAAGAGAGCAGAAGAAAAAGCGGAGTGAGGCTTTTAATGCAGCACGTCAGTCTTGCAGATATAGCGAATACGATCTACATTCGTATTCTAGTATAGTAAGCAAAAAATCTAAGTGGATAGCTGAAAAAATAGATGCCCATGTACAACAAACTCTAGCTACTAGAGCTTTCAAGGCTAGTGAGCAAGTTTTATTCTGATTAAAAAGCTCAATCCAATTCTCAGGGGTTTTGCCAACTACTACAAAGGAGTGGTTAGCAAAGAAACCTTTGGCTATATCTCTCATAGGGTATGGCAATACCTTTGGCGTTGGGCTAAACGTAGACATCCCAACAAGAACACAAAGTGGATTCGCAAGCGGTACTTCAAGACCATTAAAGGCGTTAAGTGGACGTTCGCCTGTACAATAGGCGACCGCCGAGGGAAGGACAAAGAACTTGTCCTATATCCTATAGCAAAAACGCTCATAGTACGCCATATAAAAGTTAAGGGTGACGCAAGTCCCGACGACCCTTCGTTAAAAGAGTACTGGGAATCACGCCAACAAAAAGATGGTAAAACCCGCTTCGAGAAAGGCTCCAAGCTGTACAAGATAGCGTCAAACCAAAAATGGAGATGTCCATTGTGTGGCGAACCATTATTCAATGGGGAAGAAACGGACATCCATCACATAGTACCTGTGGCAGAAGGAGGAACAGACGACATGGAAAACCTTCAGCACATACACTCTTCGTGTCACAAGCAGGTACATAAAACCCAAGTTAAATCTCGCTTGAAGTAAGGCTTGAGCCGGATGAGCGCGAAAGTCTCATGTCCGGTTCTTAGGGCAGAGGAGAGCGGCGACGCTCGAATCTGACCCGACAGTGGCTACACAAAGACGGAACGAACAATCTAACCGAAGGAACGAATAAAAACGGAGTATGGGTCAAGAGGTTGTCGAGCCTCAAGTAGGACAGACGAGCGTCGGAATCCCCATAATCCGGGTAGGATTCAGCGTAATTGCTGAAAGGTGTTCAGAAAACACGAACTGGAGAAGAGTATGTTTAGACACAGCAGTAATGCTAGTGAAACTTGGAAAAATCTGCCCTGGAAGCAATTCCAGAAAGATTTATTCCGCCTCCAAAAGCGAGTGTTCAAAGCAATTCAGGTTGGAGACAAGCGGAAAGCTATGTCCTTACAAAGGTTGATACTCAAGTCAACCGCAGCTAGGATGCTGGCAATACGTCAGGTAACGCAGTTAAACTCTGGGAAAAGAACGGCAGGTGTAGATGGTCTAGCCTCACTCAACCATGAGGAAAGGCTGAATCTGAGTGAAGAACTTAGAGCCAAAAGTAGTAACTGGAAACACCAGAAACTACGGGAAATACCCATACCCAAGAAAGACGGGACAACCCGCCTCTTAAAAGTGCCTACTATCGGGGATAGAGCTTGGCAATGTCTTGTCAAGCTTGCCGTAGAGCCAGCTCGCGTTGCCACTTTCCACGCCAGAAGTTACGGGTTTAGGACAGGTAGAGCGACACAAGACGCACAAAAGTTCCTGTTCAACAACCTACGCTCCTTCTGCAACGGAATAGAAAAACGGGTTATCGAACTCGATATCGAAAAATGCTTCGACAGGATTGCTCACAAATCCATCATGGAACGACTCATCGCCCCATCGGGCATAAAGCTCGGAATCTTCCGATGCTTAAAAGCAGGAGTCAATCCAGAATTTCCAGAACAGGGAACCCCGCAAGGGGGGGTGGTGAGTCCCCTACTAGCTAACATTGCACTCAATGGTATAGAGGACATCCACCAATCCGTGCGATATGCGGATGATATGGTATTCATTCTAAAACCCAAAGATGATGCAGTGGCAATACTTGGGCAGATAAGCCAGTTTCTAGCAGAAAGGGGGATGAAGATTAGTGAAAAGAAAACCAAGCTAACCGCAACGACAGATGGGTTTGATTTCCTTGGCTGGCACTTCAAGGTGCAAAACAACGGAAGGTTTAGATGCGTCCCTTCAGCGGATAACTTCAAGGCTTTTCGTCAGAAAGTAAAACACATCGTCAACAACTCGAATCATGGTGCTACCACAAAGGCTGAGAAATTAGCCCCTGTAGTTAGAGGTTGGAGGAATTACCACCGCTTTTGCAAGATGGACGGGTCAAGAAACTCGCTATATCACATCCAAGCAAGGGCTTACAGGGTATTCAACAAGGAATCAAAACAGAATAGCCATACTAGCAAGAAACTGCTAGACAAAGCATTCCCAGAGGTTCCTTACTCCGAAAACAAACACATCAACGTCAAGGGAGAAAAATCACCCTACGACGGAGACATCGCCTACTGGAGTGAGCGTAACAGCAAGCTCTACAACGGTGAAACCTCTAAAGCTCTTAAAAAGCAAAACCATTCATGTGGTTATTGTGGCTTAAAAATGCTCAGTGACGAGAAGGTACATCTCCATCATGTCGATGGAAACCATAGAAATTGGAAGAAAAATAACCTTCTAGCAATTCACGAAAGCTGCCACGATTACGCCCACATGAGCAAAGGCGCAAGCCAAGAACGTCGGGAGCCAGATGCGGTGAAAGTCGCACGTCTGGATCTAAGAGGGGCGGGAGATAATACTCCCCCTCGACTCAACCCAACCAGATAGCTGTTCCTTTTGGTGACGAGCGAAAAGTTGTATCAAATTCCTAGCCCGAATCCCCGTCTCTTCAGAGCGGGGAGTGGCTCAAAAGCACAAAAATGACAATTTTGGCTGCATAGCTAGCTGAGTAATGCTATCTTTAGGTCACGGAAAGCCTATGCCTAGAGATAGATATTTACAAGTGAGACTGACGATCGTTAGAACATCACAGCCAGCCGACAACCTCATCACCCTCTTAAATCCTGCTAGAAAGGAATTAGATTAGAAAAGAATAGTATCTGTCTTAAGAAAGCGGCTCAACCCGCCCCGCTTTCTTCCCCAGCCTAAACGAGTATGGGGTATTTAGCGGGAAATTTGATGAGGTTATCTGTGAAGCGGCTGATCACATATTTAATTTTGCTAGCTATCGGCGGTGGTGGAGGATTAGCCAGCAGCCACTATCTCAAAGCCCAAGACACTGACTCTCAGGTTGGTGTTCAGGCGATTCCAGTGGTGCTAAAACAACCCTTCTCTCCTACCCAGAGTGGCACCCCAGAAGAAACTTCCAACTTTGTTGCCCAAGTAGTGGCAAAAGTGGGACCAGCAGTAGTGCGAATTGATTCCACGGGTAAGGTTGCACAGAAAGTTCCCGAACAATTCAACAATCCCTTGTTCAAGCAATTCTTTGGCGAGCAATTGCCGATTCCAGAAGAACGGGTGGAACACGGTACCGGATCTGGTTTTATTCTCAGCCCCGATGGTCGCGTATTGACAAATGCCCATGTTGTAGCTGGGGCAGATACAATTAAAGTAACCCTGAAGGATGGTCGGGTTTTGGCTGGCAAGGTAATGGGAACAGATCCAGTTACCGATGTGGCAGTGGTCAAAATTGATGCCGCTAATCTGCCAATAGTGACACTGGGCAAATCTGATAATTTGTTACCAGGACAATGGGCGATCGCGATCGGTAATCCTCTAGGCTTAGATAACACAGTCACGCTTGGCATCGTCAGCGCCGTAGGTCGTTCTAGTTCTCAAGTAGGCATTCCTGATAAGCGGGTAAGCTTTATCCAAACTGATACCGCCATCAACCCCGGTAACTCTGGCGGTCCCCTATTAAACTCTCGCGGCGAAGTGATTGGTATTAACACCGCGATTCGTGCTGGTGCCCAAGGGTTAGGTTTTGCGATCCCGATTCAAACTGCACAACGAATTGCCAACCAGCTATTTACTACAGGTAAGGTTGAGCATGCTTTCCTGGGGATTAAAATGGTAACGCTGACGTCAGAACTGAAAGAACAAATTAATAAAAGCGGTAAAGTACCCTTCAAGGTTACGGCTGATAAAGGTGTCTTAATTGGGCAAGTTATTAATAATTCAGCCGCAGCCACTGCTGGGTTACGCCAAGGAGATATCATCGACAAAATAGACGGTAAACCTGTTGAAAATACCAACGATGTGCAGCAGCTAGTAGATGCCACTGATGTTGGTAAAGTTTTGCAAGTCGAAGTTAACCGTAATGGGCAAACTTTGACAATTCCAGTTAAACCAAGTGCTTTTCCAGCAAATCTATCTTCGCAATAGCAGGAGCAGGACTTACGCAGAATCGGTATATGTAGGGGCAATCTCCCTGTGGTTGCCCTTCTCTCAATCTCACGCTCCTGTCACAGTAAGGGCTTTACTCCTGACTCCTGACTCCTGACTCCTGACTCCTGACTCCTGACTCCTGACTTCTGACTCCTGACTCCTGCTATAAGATATTTCCATGCCATACAGCCAATTCACCACCATCCGCAAAGCCAAAGAAGCCTTCAACCTCACCACGATAGAAGGCTCACGCTTCATACCATCTGTTGAGCCTGTAGTGCCCTCCGATTTGTTAGCAGGTACCCTCAAAGAAACCTTGCCCATTGTTGCTACATCAGGCAGTGAAAAAGCCAGGTCTGAAGGCATCATTTATCCGGTGCTGCTAGAGGTGCGGCGAAATCTGGATCGCCAAATCAGCCTCTTCTCTGGTGAAGACTTTACGATTGAAGAAGCGATTGGACTCAACGGCATCTGTGACTTCATCTTGACCCGTTCCACCGAAGTTTTAGAAATCGAAGCACCCACCGTTGTCATTGTCGAAGCCAAAAAAACAGACCTGAAAACAGGATTTGGTCAGTGTATAGCTGAAATGGTTGCCGCTCAACGCTTTAATCAGGCGAAAGAAAAAGCCATTCCCACTATCTACGGCAGCGTTAGCAATGGCATTCAGTGGCAATTTCTCAAACTCTCTCAACAAACCGTCACCATTGACCTCACCGTTTACCCCTTACCACCTGTCGATCAAATCCTCAGCTTTTTTGTCTGGATGCTGCAAAACGGATGAAGACAGGAGACAGGAGACAGGAGTCAGGAGTCAGGAGTCAGGAGTCAGGAGTCAGGAGTCAGGAGTCAGGAGTCAGGAGTTGTAGGTTGGGTTGAGGTACGAAACCCAACATGTTAGTTTGAGAACCTTAGATTTCCCTCTGTTCAAGGTTCGAGAGCCTTGCGATTAGTAAAATTTATCACCCTAGGTACGGGAGAGCCCTCGACTTTAGTTGTTAGGCTGATTAAGCCTCGCCAGGACAACACCTAATTGAATGCCAATCATGCCAACTATTGCACTACCTACCCAGTACAAAACAGCTACTGTAAGATTGCCCTTCTGTAGCTGTGTAAACGTTTCTAGTCCGTAAGTTGAGAAAGTTGTATAAGCACCACAGAAACCAGTTGCTATCATCAAGCGTACTTCGAGAGAAAGGTTCTGAAACCGTTCCTGATTTAGCGTCAGAAAAAAGGCTATAAAGAAACAGCCAGTAACATTGATAAAGAAGGTGCCATAGTAGGAAAAATCCTTACCGATTATTGCTTTAGTAAACTCGGTTATATAGTAGCGACTCAAAGCACCGGGAATAGCCCCTAGAGATATAGCGATCGCATGGCTAGCAGGATTTTGAGGCATAGAATTTTATCAAATATGAATTTGCTTCGCCAAGATAGCACCAAGGTAAACGCCAATTATACCAAAAATTCCACTGCCTGTCCAATAAAAAGCTGTTTTGGCAAGTTTTCCATTCCGCCACAGGGTAAGCGTATCAAACCCGTAAGTCGAGAAAGTTGTATAAGCACCTAAGAAGCCAGTTGCTACCATCAATTTCGCCTCATCGGGAAAGTTGGCAATTCCTGAAGCTAGCGTAATAAAAAAACCCATACAAAAACAGCCAGTAATATTAATAATAAAAGTGCCATAGGGAAAACCACTGCCAAAGTTTTTTAGACACCAACCGGTTATGTAATAGCGACTTAATGCACCTGGAACGGCTCCGATCGCAATAGCAAGCGCCGTGCTAACAGGATTAACTGACATTATACCCCCGATCGCAACAAATACTCCAATATTTTGATATTAGCAGGACTTACGCACACAGGCATATATAGGGGCAACCACAGGGGGATTGCCCCTACGAACCCGCTATATATAGCAATTCCATTTGAGATGTAAAATTTTCTTACTCCCCTCTCCCCCTTTGGGAGAGGGGTTGGGGGTGAGGGTATTTTTACAACTCATTTAGACTTGCTATATATAGAGGTAGTGCGTAAGTCCTGTTGATATTAGGCAAAAAAGCGGGAGACCAAACAGTGAAAATTTGGCAACAGAGGCGAGGTTATATAGTCAGTAGATAAAAGGGTTGCTACTAAAACTAACTTAGTATCTTCTTGACGGTAAACTTCTACTTGTTTTGTAAAGCGATCGGCAATCGAATATTCCTTTACTCCCTTGATTGAGTAAAGTTTTAACTTTGCTTCCTTGTCTCGTAGTTGATTTTGTTTACCTGGAGATAAAACTTCTATCACCAACTCTGGCGCACCTGTTAGATGTCCAGCATCATCTTCCAATAAAGCTAATTGTTGATTGCTAATCCACACTACATCTGGCGATACATTATCAGCTTCAGAAAAAACCATGCCAGGAGTAATAATTGCTACCCCTAACCCACTGGTTTCAGACCAAGCATCAAGTTCTCGAAAAATTTTGCCACAAGCTTGTTGATGTCTCCAATGGGGTGAGCGGGTTACGAATAATTCTCCATCTATAATTTCGTAGGTTATCCACTCATTTTGGGGTAGCACTTCTATGTCACGCACTGTCCAGCGTACTCCCGAAACTGCTTTACTCATAAATTACTCTCTTTTAGCTAGAAAAAATACAATGGTGCGTTAGCGATCGCTAACACACCCTACTGATTTTTTACTTGGTTTCTGAGAACTCAGCGTCAATCACATCTACTGATTTTTTACTTGGTTTCTGAGAACTCAGCGTCAATCACATCGTCACCGCCACCGGAAGCTTGACCGGGATTGGAACCGTCAGGACCACCGTTTGGACCTCCTGGTCCTCCTGGCCCTCCTGGTCCACCGCCAGTTTGTTGATAAAGGTTGGTGCCGATCGAGTAGAGAGCCTGCTGCAACTCAGTGGTGAGTGTTTTTATTCGCTCGTCGTCATCTTTGGCGCTCGCATCCCGCAAATCTTTCACCAGCTTTTCTACCTTAGACTTGTCAGCCGCTGGTACTTTGTCGCCGAGTTCAGTCATTTGCTTCTCAGCTTGGTAAACCAGAGAGTCGGCTTGGTTCTTGCGGTCAATTTTTTCCCGACGCTCCTTGTCTGTAGCCGCATTTCGTTCGGCTTCTTTAACCATCCGATCGACTTCATCCCCAGGCAAGGTAGAAGCACCAGTGATGCTGATGGATTGCTCCTTACCACTACCCTTATCCTTAGCCGTGACGTTGAGGATACCGTTGGCATCAATATCGAAGGTGACTTCAATTTGAGGCACACCACGAGGAGCTGGTGGGATACCATCTAAGCGGAAAGTACCTAGACTCTTGTTGTCATTAGACATTTCCCGCTCACCTTGCAGGACGTGGATTTCCACGTTGCTTTGTCCATCCACAGCAGTGGAGAACGTTTCCGACTTCTTGGTGGGAATCGTGGTGTTGCGGGGGATAATCTTAGTCATGACGCCGCCCAAGGTTTCCACACCTAGAGACAGTGGTGTGACATCGAGCAGCAGAATGTCTTTAACTTCACCAGCGAGAACGCCCGCTTGAATTGCCGCACCCACTGCCACCACTTCATCTGGGTTAACGCTTTGGTTGGGGTCTTTGCCTAGAACCCGCTTCACCACTTCTTGCACAGCCGGAATCCGAGTGGAACCACCAACTAGCACGATTTCATCGAGTGCGGATTTGTCAATTTTGGCGTCGCGAACCGCGTTTTCTACAGGAATCCGGCAGCGATCGATCAAGTCAGAGCAGAGTTCTTCAAACTTGCTGCGAGTCAATGTAACATCCAGGTGCTTGGGACCATCCTGGGTAGCCGTGATGAAGGGCAGGTTAATTTCGGTTTGAGTAACGCTAGAAAGTTCTATTTTAGCTTTTTCTGCGGCTTCTGTCAAGCGTTGGAGAGCTTGACGATCCTTACGCAAGTCTATACCTTCTTGACTCCTGAACTGTTCAGCTAGGAAGTCAACGATTTTCTTGTCAAAGTCGTCACCACCTAGGTGAGTATCACCGGAAGTCGCCAGCACTTCAAATACACCGTCACCTACTTCCAGGATAGACACGTCGAAGGTACCACCACCCAAGTCAAATACCAGAATGGTTTCGTTGCTCTTCTTGTCTAAGCCGTAGGCTAGAGAAGCAGCCGTAGGTTCGTTAATAATCCGCAGCACTTCAATTCCAGCGATTTTACCAGAATCTTTGGTGGCTTGGCGCTGGGAGTCGTTGAAGTAAGCGGGTACAGTAATGACGGCTTGGGTAACTTGTTCGCCAAGGTACTTGCTGGCATCATCTACCAGCTTCCGCAGTACCTGAGCAGAAATTTCTTCTGGGGCGAACTCTTTACCTTGAGCAGGGCAGTCTATTTTGACGTTGCTATTGCTGTCACGTCGGACTTTGTAAGAAATTTCGGTGGCTTCGTGGGTAATTTCGTCGAATTTACGCCCGATGAAGCGCTTCACTGAATAAAAAGTGTTTTCGGGGTTCATCACCGCTTGCCGCTTGGCGATTTGCCCAACCAAGCGATCGCCATTTTTCGCATAAGCTACGACAGAGGGCGTCGTCCGAAAACCTTCAGCATTGGCAATCACCGTGGGTTTACCACCTTCCATTACTGCCACGCAGGAGTTAGTCGTACCTAAATCTATTCCAACTACTTTTGCCATGAGGTCTTCTGGCTCCCTATAACTACAAAACTTTGGAAATATCAGGACTAAAATTTGAACCAGCTAGGTTCGCTTCAGCAGCCAGTCCAGTTTTAATACCGGGAGATTAGCGTACCAATCTATATACTGATTGCGGTTATGCTTTTTCTTGAAGGAGGGGTTCCCGAACCTGGGTAGGACGGTTTAACCTTCAGTAGACTAAGCATCCCCGCTGGCACAACCGCTCAGGTGAGTCACTGGTAACGGTGGTGCTGCTGTTTGCTCTCTCTGTGTCTAATGTAGGTAAATCAAGGAGTTAAGCGATTGGGGTGAACCGTATAGTAGTAGGTGTGTTTGCCGTCTTGAGGGGGTTTTAACGCTCATGTCGCCAAGGTGGGGAGGGGCAACCACGGGGGTAG
>CASBRB010000024.1 GCA_949127975.1 Oscillatoriales cyanobacterium PMM_0019
AGACAGGAGACAGGAGACAGGAGACAGGAGACAGGAGACAGGAGACAGGAGACAGGAGACAGGAGACAGGAGACAGGAGACAGGAGACAGGAGATTCGATAACCAATAACCAATAACCAATGACAAAATATGATTAGCGATCCAGATATTCGAGAACAGGGATACATCTACTTTCTGAGGGAAGCCCCGGAATTGTTACAAGTTATTGAACAAGAACTGCTGACACTTCCAGAAGAACGTAGCACGGCAAAAATACATAGCTTGATGCGGGCAACCCACACTCTCAAAGGAGGAGCAGCTAATGTTGGGTTGGAGGTAATTAAAACTGTAGCCCATTATTTGGAAGATGTTGTTAAGTGTCTCTATAACCCGGAGGTGGTTATAGATACAGAATTGCAAACATTGCTGCTACAAGGTTATGAGTGTTTACGCGAACCGTTGATGGCAGAGCTACATGGAGGTAGTATTAATGAAGAAGAGATTCTCAACCGAGCTAGTGGGTTATTTGTTCAATTACAAACAAAACTAGGTGACTTTTTTGGCGCTCAAGCTCAAATTCCCACTTCAGATGAACTGGGATTTGATATTGTGGAATCAGTGTTTGAGATCGGAGTGCAACAACGGCTAGAAGGGATTGCTGCCGCTATAGATTCTCAAAATGCCGAAGAGTTGACAAGTTGTTTGCGCTCTGATGCTGAGGTGTTTGTCGGGTTGGCAGAATCGTTAAATTTACCTGGGTTCGGAGCGATCGCTACTACCACCCTGGCGGCTATAGATGCCTATCCGGAGCGGATACTGGAGATTGCAATTATTGCTCTAGCAGATTTCCAGAAAGCGCGGGAGCAAGTATTAGCAGGCGATCGCACTGATGGGGGAACGCCCTCAAAGGCATTACAACAATTAGCAGGACAACAGGAAAGCAGTAGGGCAGATGGGCACGAGAGAGAGTTGGAGCAGTTTGGCGAATTTCTGACTAGCGATCGCTACCAAGAGCCATTACAGCCACAATTATCTAAAGTTTACCTAAAAATTGCTCGCTACTGCTTAGGTTGGTTTCACCGCTACCAAAATATCCCCCTGGAAAACCTTTCCTTAGCTTTACTTGTTCCCAAGCTAGATACTGTCAACCAAAGTACCTCGCTTCAAGAGGCAAATGAAGCTGCAAAATATGTAGAAGATTGGCTCGATCGCTTTTCGGAATTAGTAAAAGATGAAGCCGATAGCCAAAGCATTTGTCTTTATCGGCAGGCAGCTATATTAACAGTAGTTTTAGCAGTGGCTAAATTTCTTTATTTTGACCAAACTAACCAGCCAGATAACAGCAATATTCCAATAATTAAAATTATTCAGCACAGACGCAGGCAAATTGTCAAGCAGTATAAAAACCAACCCCCCATTACTGAGTCAGATAAGAAGTGGCTAGAACGCCCTCAGCTACAACAACTCATGCTTGAACCAGAAAATAATTCTCTGGTAGAGGAGATTTGGGGCAACCCGATTGCGGCTGAAGCTAGCGAAATTCAAATGGTAGAGGAAATTTGGGGCAACCCTGTTGTCGCTGAAGCTAGCGAAATTCAACTGAATCCAGCCCAAGCTATCGTAATACCAGACACCAAGAAAAAAGAGGAAAACGGCGAAAAAGCTATTCCCAGCCAGAGTCAGGAAACGAAAAATCTAAAATCTAAAATCCAAAATCAATCTGTGCGAGTGGATTTGGAGGAACTAGAACGCTTAAATTATCTAGCTGGAAACCTGCTGATTAACCAAAATCGGCAATTGTTACAAGATGAAGAACTCCAAGAAGCGGTTCAGAACCTGCACTCAAATCTGCGGCGACACCAGCAAACGCTTAACCAGTTGCGGGAGTGGTCTAACCTGATGTTAACCGAACCAGACTATCTGCTGACAGGTTTTAAGGGTAATAAATTATTAGGTTTTCTATCCAAGGGGGGATCGGACAATAGACAACAGACAACTTTCGATTCCCTGGAACTTGATCAGTATACAGAACTTTATCACTTATTTAATTCAGCTCTAGAACAAACTGTACAACTGGTTGAAGCTACAGATGGGATCGATCGAATTGCCAAACAATTGAATTATACCCTAGACAAACAACAGAGTTTATTGTCCCGTGTGAGAAAAGACCTGACAGCGCTCCAGATGTTGCCTTTAGGGGATGTTCTGGGGCGCTTTCCCCGGATGATTCAACAACTGGTAATGGCGAAGAAAAAACCTGTAGAGTTGACAATCAGCGGCGGTGAGGTTTTGATAGATAAAGCGATCGCTGAAAAGCTTTACGATCCCCTGCTGCACTTGGTACGCAATGCTTTCGATCACGGAATCGAGTCTCTTGATATCCGCCAGCAACGAGTTAAACCGCCCACAGGTAAAATTGAAATTCGTGCCTATCATCAGGGTAATCAAACAATCATCGAAGTCCGAGATGATGGTCAAGGTTTGGACTTCGACGCTATACGTCGGCGAGCAGTTGAACAGAATTTCGTCAGTGCCGAACAAGTCAATAATTTGTCAAAAGCCCAGCTTTTAGATTTATTGTTTGAACCAGGATTTTCTACAGCCCAAACACTAAGCGATATTTCAGGGCGGGGGATAGGACTAGATGTTGTCCGCGAACAGGTAAAAAATTTGCAAGGATCTATTAGAGTTGAATCACAACCACAAATGGGAACTACTTTTTCGCTACAGATTCCTTTTTCACTGACAAGCGCTAAGTTTTTTGTTTGTCAGGTGTCTGGTGTAAGTTACGCTTTATCATCAGAGACAATTACTAAAATAGTGCTGCCTCTACCCGGTCAAATTCAGGTAATTGAAGGCAAAAAATTATTAATGTACAGCCGGGAGTACGATACAGCTAATAGCACAGATAAAGATATAACAGCAGTGCCCGTTTATCAGCTTTCAGCCCTGCTACATTATAATGAGTTATCGGTGATGCGTCATCCATCTAGTGCTGGAGCAAAAACCAATCAATTGCTGTTGCTACGAGGAAATACAGGATTCTTAGGGCTGGAAGTTGACCAAATTCTCGGCGAACAAGAACTGGTAATCAGACCATTAGGAAGCGCGATCGCTGCGCCTAGCTATATTGTTGGTTGTAGCATTCTGGGCAATGGTCGTCTGATACTGGCAATTGATGGTGCAGTTCTGTTAGAGCAAGCCATTTCCTCTATTACAGTACACTCTCCGATGCTCTCCGCCTTCCGCCCGGAAAGTTCTGCTAAAATATTCACTGCTGCCCATACTTCAGTGGGGCAACTACCACCCGCGATCGCCCTTACTCCTGTTACGGTGTTAGTAGTCGATGACTCCCTTAGCTACAGGCAAACTTTAGCCATGAATCTGCAAAAAGCTGGTTATCAGGTGTTACAAGCACAGGATGGGTTAGAAGCACTACAACAACTGCGGCAGTCTTCAGACATTAAGCTGGTTATTTGCGATATTGAAATGCCTCGGATGAATGGTTTTGAGTTTTTAAAGCAGCGGCGTCAAGAGCCAGCGTTAGCAAATATACCTGTGGTGATGCTGACTTCACGCACCAGTGACAAGCATCGACTTTTAGCTTTAAATTTGGGGGCTACCGCTTATTTTACAAAACCCTATTTAGAAAATGAGCTTCTCACTGCACTTGCTGATTTACAACAAAAATAATTTGAAGGCAGAAAGTACATTAGGACTTACGCACTGCCTCTATATATAGCGGTTCGTAGGGGCAATCCCCCTGTGGTTGCCCCTATATATGCCAGTGTGCGTAAGTCCTGTACATATTATGAAATATTTTTAACGCAAAGGGCGCAAAGGAAGCTGCAATATTTTTGATGTAAGCGGAAATGATATTAGAGGAGGAATTTATGCAAGCAACCGAAACCAAAACTTATCGATTGACGGCTATTTTATATTGGGAAGAGGATGTTTATGTGGCTGAATGTCCAGAGGTGGGAACAGCGAGTCAAGGGGAAACAATTGAAGAGGCACTTGCTAACCTGAAAGAAGCGGCAGAACTTTATTTAGAGGAATTTCCTCTGCCTCAAATTACCCCGCATTTTTTGACAACATTTGAGGTGACAGCAAATGCCTAAGTTGCCCAGGATCGATGCAGCCCAAACTATTCGGGCTTTGGAACGTTTAGGCTTTGTGCAGGTGCGCCAGCGAGGCAGTCATGTGATTCTCAAAAAGCAAGTTCAAACTGATGAGGGAGAAATGATTGAAATTGGCTGCGTCGTTCCTTTACATCGCAAAACTTTAGCTGTTGGAACGCTCAAAAGCATTTTGAATCAAGCTGGAGTTTCGATAGAAGAGTTTTTGAGTAATCTTTAAAAGTTTGTTTTCTCGTTCCCAGGCAGAGCCTGGGAACGAGAGCTAATCTCCTGTCTCCTGTCCCCTGTCTCCTGTCTCCTGTTTATTCAAAGATAATACCTAACCGTGGTAACAACTCGACTCTTGTGGGCATATAAAGCTGCCTTCAGGAAAAGTGTTGTTTGGTTATGTAAAAAACCCTCCCACCAGTTTCGCGTCACAAAAGCCGGGATGATTATTGTAGACAAAACGCCAGGATGATCGGCTTCATACTTGCTGATAAAATCAACGATCGGCTCAACTATTGCGCGATAAGGTGATTCTAAAATCACTAGATTAATATCTGGCTCTAGCTGTTTCCATTGTTCTTGAAGTCTTTCCCGGTCTGTACCACCTAAATCGACATGCACGGCAACAATTTCATCGGCAATACTGCGGGCATAATCTAATGCTTCTACTGTTCCCTTATTAAGGTGACCTACCACAACCACCGCTGGATGATTTACCACTTCTGTTTTAGGTCTGGAAATATAACCTCTAGGCGGTAGCTCCTGAATACTAAGTTGCTCTGCCACATACGTATAGTGGCGTTTAATAGCCATAAATAAACTGACAAACACAGGAATTGCTACTACAACTATCCAGGCTCCCGCCAGGAACTTTGTCTGCAAGATTACGACCAGAACGACTGCCGTAGTCATGGCTCCCAAGCCATTCATCGCGGCTCTGCCATGCCAACCTGGTGTACGCTCTTTAAACCAGTGCCGTACCATTCCAACTTGGGAAAGAGTAAAGGAAGTGAACACGCCTAATGCGTATAGGGAAATAATCGCGTCAACACTGCCTTTGAAGATAATGATTAAAACTGCCGCAAAAATGCTGAGTAGAATAATCCCATTGGAGAAAGCTAAACGTTCGCCTAACAGTGCTAATTGTCGTGGCAAATATCCATCGCGAGCTAAGAGGGAGGAAAGTCTGGGGAAGTCCGCATAACTGGTATTAGCTGCTAAAAGTAAAATCAGCAGGGTAGCCAATTGGACAAAGTAGTAGAATGGGCTATTTCCTAGAGTTTGATGCGCTAACTGAGAGATGACTGTTTCATTATTTGTGGGAACGATATGATAAACGTTTGCTAGGTGAGTAATGCCCAAAAACATAGCTCCTAAAATCCCACCCATGTAAAGCATTGTTATCCGGGCATTTTGCCACTCTGGTGGCTTAAATGCTGGAACGCCGTTTGATATTGCTTCTACTCCTGTCAGTGCCGTACACCCCTGAGAGAATGCCCTCAAAATCAAAAATATCCCCAGTGGTTCTGCTGCATTGAGTATGGGAGGAGCTATATGGATTTGTCCTGTAGCCTGGTTATAGAAACCCACTACTATCATGATAAAAACACTGAGAATAAAGGCATAAGTCGGCATCATGAAAATGTTAGCCGATTCTCTGATACCTCTGAGATTGGCTAGCATTATCAAGAAAATGAATACTAAACAAAGTCCTACCTTGATTCCTGCCAGTTGTGGAACCGCTGAGATTAAGTTATCTACTCCAGAAGCGATGCTCACTGTTACCGTGAGAATATAGTCGATCATCAGCGAAGCGGCGGCTACTAACCCTGGATAGATTCCCAAGTTCTCGTGGGCAACGATGTAGGCTCCACCGCCATTAGGATAGGCGCGGATGGTTTGTTGGTAGGAAAGTGTTAGGATCAGTAGCAGCAGAGCGATCGCGCACGCAATCCAGATAGATATACCAAGATAAGCACCCCCGGTAAGCACTAGCACCTTGAGGATTTCTTCCGTTGCGTAAGCAACCGATGAGAGGGCATCGGAGGAAAGAACCGCCAAAGCTGCGAATCTGGTTAATCGTTCTTCACTAGCAGCACTTGTCGGTAAGGATTTACCAATTAAAAGTCGTTTGAGTCCAGAAAATGACATGGAAAGTTTACCTGTGCTTTGTTTTCTGCCGAACGCTAACCCCTGCTTCCGGCATTACCAACTTTAACCCCCAAAGGGCATTGGGTTCAAACCCAAATGCCTCTGATTTATCAATAGATACAAAAATTATCCCAAAGGGGGAACTTCCGCCTAGCTTTGGGCTGATATGTACAGAACTTACGCACTGCCTCTATATATAGCGGGTTCGTAGGGGCAACCCACCCCAACCCAACCCACCCCCGCCC
>CASBRB010000025.1 GCA_949127975.1 Oscillatoriales cyanobacterium PMM_0019
AGACAGATTATGACTCTCAAAGAACTATTAATTCAAGAGGTAGATAATGAATGTGGGCTATATGGCATAGTAAGTCCTGCAAATACAAAGGGCGGTCGTGTTGGTTTGGATTAGAATATTTGTATAAATTGCAGCTCTTGTAGGGTGCGTTAATGAAATGTAACGCACCATCTATATGCTAATTTTCGGTGCGTTACGCTGACGCTAACACACCCTACTCAATGCGACTATATACTATGTAGTGTAGTTGCGTAAGTTCTGTATATATTCATCATCGTAACCACGTATGACTATTCGTCTTCATCCCAATCATTATCCCAATCATCATCATCATCATCCATATAATCAAAGTGTCTGAACTGCGCTCGACGATAATAACGCCGCAATTGATATGGAAAATCTCCAACCGATACGCCTAATATTTCAATAACTTTTCCTAAAGGATAAGCTTCTCGTTCTTCAGGTGATATTTCACGTCCCATTTTGCTATCATCTTCTATCTGAGGAAGTGAATTAAGATGTACTGGCATCTTTAAATCTAAAACCCGCTTGTAAGGGACGTGAAAAGTTATTTCTGGGATTTCTATTGACTGAAACTCTACCAACCAATATCCCGTAGGTGATAGATTAATTTCATGCCAAGTTCCATACTCTGCATGAGCTACTTGACCCCAATTTCTCCTGTCTCTAAAGCATCGCATTCCAATTGCCGATTCATAATCCAACCCCAAATCTGTCAATCTATCCCAAATCGTATGTGGATCTGTTATCTTGCCATCTACTACCTGTTGAAAAATCTCTAGAGCGTACTCTCGCATATTATCTAATTCGCCTTCGAGAATAACCTTCTCAAAATCACAGCAAATAAAACTATCATCGATTTTGTAATATTCACTGGGGAATCCATCACCATATTTTTGTTTAGCCCACTCAATTGCTGATTCTACCACTGCGATCGAACCAGGAACGTATTCTTTAAAACTTTCTATGGTGTAAGTTTTTGCTGGTATTTTAGGTTCCTTTGGACAAGTTAACTTAGAACTGAATGGGTAAGGAGGTGGAGCAATATCGTAACGAAATCCTTGTTTTTCTAATTTTGACAACCAATTTTTCTTCAGGGACTTACCACTATTAGAGCGAGCTATTTTTATCCCATTTTCTTTTGCCCAAGCAAAAGCTACTTCTTGTCTGGCTAGTTGCCACGCCTGTAAATCCTTTTGGTACTGGTTCAGACTCGGTTGTCTCGCTTTTAATTCAGCATCGTAAGCAGCTTTAGCAATCGAGTAAGCATCTATTTCAGGTTGCAGTCTTGACATCCACATTTGGTAAATGTCCTCTGGGTATTCAACCTCAATACCTTCCCTATCAACCAAGGCGTTTAGCAATCTAAAGTGTTCTTCTTCTTCTTCTTTCAGATATTCATAAATGCTCAAATAATCCATTAATTCCAAATCGTTTCCACCGTTAGCGAACGCAGCTTTCATCCCTTTCATGGCATCGGTTTCACGGGTAATCACTTTGGTGGCGATCGCTTTACCATCTCTAACCATTTCTGCAATCTTGCGGTCTTTTAGATCGTAAAGTGCATCCCGGTCATCATAGTAAAATTCATCTTTCAATTTCGCCCACCGATTAACTAAAACCATTGCCTCTATAGGCACAATTTTGTCTATTGGTTTCGCGACTACATAACCTTTAGGATCGTTGGCTAACATTTGAGTGCTGTTTAACATGGTTTTTAACTTTTTTATAATAACAGATTTGGAGGTTTTCGCTTATCCCTCTACCTGAGCATATGTAGGGGCAACCACAGGGGGATTGCCCCTACCACCCGCTATATGTAGTGGTAGTGCGTAAGTCCTGTATGTAGATACATATTACGATTCCTTGTTGGGATTTTCTGTTTTATTGATAGTGATATGCCTACTGAAGATGTTGGGTTTCGTTCCTCAACCCAACCTACAACTACTTTAACCAGTAGCAAATTCAGTAAATTTACGTTTATATGGAGCTTTAAACCCCAAGATTATATCTTGCTTGGGAACTCCGGCAGCCACTAATTCATTAGCAACTCCGATTTCTGTACCATCGCGTTCAATCCAAATTTTACCATCTTTTATTTCCACGTATATAATACAACCAAATACTCGTGTCAGATCTTGCCAGCCAATATTAAGGACTTGATAGCGATCGCGTTCCGTATCAAATATTAATTGTACTTCTGTCTGAATATGTGGTCTATTTATTGCATGGCTTTTAAGAATTATTTGCACTACTTCGCAGTAATTCAGTTCATCCATAGAACAATCTCCTCTCGATTTCTGACGCCCCTAGAAAAGATTTTACTTCTACTGCTATCTTTTGACCAGTTTTTTCAGCAGCCAGGATTCTCTCTGCTGCTAAGTCTATGTAAAAATCAACATCCTCAGCTTGAATAAATAGAGGATCGTCCGTAATTGTCCAGTCATCTTTTTTGAGAGCTGTTCTAACTGTATTGTGAAAAAAATCTTTAGCTGACATGAAAACCCTTTGCTTGAAATCCTGACTCCTGACTTGTGTTGGGTTTCGTTCCTCAACCCAACCTACAACTACTATTCTCGTTCCTAGGCTCTGCCTGGGAACGAGAAACGAACGAGCCAAAAGTGTGAGGACTAAAGTCCTCACTACGAACCTAATTACATGAAACTAGCTTTTTAGGTAAGCCTTGCCTACTCTATTATAGCTCTAATCTAACGCTAGGTAGTGTTGGTGTTTATCCTTGGGTAGAGGTGCCGCCATCACTAAAATCTTCTCCACTAGCCACGGAGCAATCCGGTTACACCATGCGGCTACATGACTTTGCCATCCCACTAAAATCTCTGGTGATTCCTTGCGCAGTCCCGCGACAAGCGCCTGAGCTACTTTCTGAGAACTCATCGGTACTACCCACCTAAACCACTCTAATTCTCTTACCATGTCCGTATCCGTTAGGGATGGCAACAACGCCAATACTTTTATATTGTATGCTGCTAGTTCGCCGCGCAATGCTTGAGTAAATCCCAAAATCGCAAACTTGGTAGCTGAATATGTAGCCATCGTGGGAGCAGCTAACTTGCCCATCAAACTAGAAACATTCACGATCGTTCCTTCCCGTTGTGTTGCCATCCGTCGGGCAATTAAACGAGTCATGGTGTACATTCCAATTAAATTAATCGCGATTTCTTCCTGCACATCCGCCAATTTAGACTTCAAAAAGGGTGCTTGGTGTGCTACCCCAGCACAGTTGACAAGTAGATGTATTGGACCATAATCTCGCCATGCTTGAGCGATCGCTATGTTAACCTCTACCATTTGACTTAGATCTAAAGGTAGTAGCACTACTTCCACATCTAGCATCGAAATTTCAGCGGCAACTTCAGCTAATCTCTGGCGCGATCGTGCCACTAACAACAGGCGTTTGGCTCCTTGTTGGGCTAATTCCACGGCGAGCGATCGCCCAATTCCACGGGAAGCTCCCGTAACTAAAACTGTCTTTCCTTGAATATCCATTAATAAAACCTCCAAAATTGAAGTACTGCGCTGGCTCGTTGCAGCCATAGCCTAAGTACGCGCAGTAGTTTGGTAACTCGTGATTCGGATTGGATTACACCAGAAAAATGTTTTTCAGTAAGACGAAGGTTGGGCAGTAAGCACAGTAGAGGGATAAAGTAGCCCTAACCTTAGTCAAACTAGGAACAAAACTCTTTCACAGGACGCCCTGCAGGAAGATTGGCTTGACTCCAGGAAAATATCTAACAGGCGATACTCGATCAGGGTATCGCTGAACAGGCAAGACGGATGTAGAGCATAGCGGGCAAGTCTCCTAGACAGGAATATTTACTAGAAGCAGCTTCATAATCATACTTTAGCAACTAAATCAAGAGTTGTGCAACAATTCTTTACAATTTATTTTCTTAACATTCCTTTACAAAACTTTCATATTCAGGAGTTAGAGCTAACCCACCCTACGCGGAGCGTGACTGAGACGTTTGCGCAAGTCTTCCATATATGTGTAGTAAACCGGAGTCAGGTAGAGAGTTAATATCTGAGAAAATATCAGTCCACCTACAACGGCTATTCCCAAAGGACGACGAGATTCAGAGCCAGCACCCAAGCCTAGAGCTAGAGGCAACGTACCCATCAGAGCTGCCATTGTGGTCATCATAATCGGACGGAAGCGAACCAAGCAGGCTTCATAGATAGCCTGATACGTACCTTTACCGTGTGTTCGCTGGGCAATAATGGCGAAGTCCACCATCATGATGCCGTTTTTCTTGACAATCCCTACTAGCAAGATGATGCCAATAAAAGAGTAAAGATTTAAGTTAATATTGGGATCGATATACTGACTGTAAAGTAACAACGTCAATAATGCCCCACAACCAGCCGAAGGCAAACCGGAAAGAATGGTAAGGGGATGAATGAAATCCTCATAGAGGACACCTAGAATTAGATAAATCACCACAATAGACACAACCAATAACATTCCTAAACTGTTGAAGGACTGTTGGAAGACTTGTGCGGAACCCTGAAAGCTAGCAGTAACGCTCGAAGGCAGAACCTGAAGAGCCACTTGCTCGATCGCTTTTGTGGCTTGGCTCAGAGACATGGAAGGCCCCAAGTCGAAAGATATGGTGGCAGAGGGGATTTCAGAGACGTGGGCAACAGTCAGAGCCCCGACACTGGGAACGATGCTGGCTACAGTGCTTAAAGGAACATTTTGTCCATTACTCGCTCGGATATACAGCATCGATAGGGAATTGGGATCGTGCTGATACTGTGGCTCTAGTTCTAAAATCACTTGAAATTGATCGTTTGGGCCATAAATAGTCGAAATTTGACCAGAACTATAGGCAGCGCTGATGGTTTTTTCAATTTGGGCGGCGGTAATGCCAAGAATTGATGCTTTGGTATGGTCAATATTGACTTGCAACTGTGGATTACCAAGTTGTACGTCGCTGTTAACACCCTGAAGTCCAGGTAGAGTTTTTACTTTCTCTTCTAGTTTGGGAACATATTCGTAGAGGTCGTGTAAGTTTAAGCTCTGCACAGTAAACTGATACGTTGAATTAGTCTGTTGTCCGCCAATAGGAATCGCCTGTGGAGCCCGCAAGAAAGCTTGGATACCAGGTACGTGGGTCAATTTTGGCCGTAGTTTTTGAATGATTTGTTCGGGATTGAGACGGCGTTTAGAACGAGGCTTAAGCAGAACCGTAATTCGTCCTGAGTTGGCGGCACCGTTAGGTCCACCCGAACCTACAGTAGAGTCAACCGCTGCTATATTAGGGTCTTGACGAATGATGTCAACGATCGCTTGCTGGTGTTTTAGCATATCCTCAAAGGAGATATCTTGTGCAGCCCGCGTATTTACCATAAGTTGTCCGGTGTCCTCTGTAGGAATGAATCCTTTGGGAACTATGACGAACAGGTATACTGTCAGAGCCAAGAGAGCGATCGAACCAATGAGTGTCAAGCTGCGGTATCTTAAGACTGGTCTTAGTGTGCTTTTATAGCACCATAACAGACCATCAAATAAACCCTCAAAGATTCGGTAAAAAAGATTGCGACGCTGATGTTGAAATGGACTGAGGAAGCGACTGCACAACATTGGCGTGAGGCTGAGGGAAACGAATCCTGACACCAAAATAGCAAAGGCGATCGTCACAGCAAATTCATGAAACAATTCCCCAATCAATCCACTCATGAACATAATCGGGATGAACACCGCCACCAGAGATAAAGTCATCGACACAATCGTGAAGCTGATTTCGCTCGATCCCTTTAACGCCGCTTCCAGTGGAGGTTCGCCCATTTCCCTGTGGCGCACAATATTTTCCAGCACCACAACCGCATCATCGACGACAAAGCCGACAGAGAGCGTCAATGCCATTAACGAGAGGTTGTCCAGAGAATAGCCCAACAGATACATAGCAGCAAACGTACCCACGATCGCCACAGGTAGCGCTAGGCTAGGAATCAGCGTTGCCGAAAGGTCCCGCAAGAACAGGAAGATTACCAGAACAACCAGAGCGATCGATAGCAACAGGCTAAATTGCACATCATCAACAGAAGCCCGAATAGTTTGAGAGCGATCGTACATAATGCCCATTTCAATCGCTTTGGGAACTTGTTCCCGCAGAGTAGGCAAGAGTTTCTTGATGGCATCGACAATCTTCACCGTATTAGCATTCGGCTGAGGCTGCACGGCTAGGACAACGGAAGGTTTATTGTTGTAGCGGTTAGAAACTTTGTTATTCTGTACGCTGTCAAATACGTGCCCCACATCCTGGAGTCTCACTGCTGTCCCATTTTTGTAGGTAATAATCAGCGATCGGTAAGCGGCAGCGTTAGTGAGTTGCCCACTAGCTTGAATCAGGTAGCTTTTATCTTTGCCCGAAATAATTCCCGTCGGTAAATCTACATTTGCTTGGCTAATCGCAGTCCTCACTTGATCGATACCAATGCCCCGCGCTGCCAACTTTAGGGGATCTACCTGAACGCGAACGGCATATTGCTGCGAGCCATAGACTTGTACTTGAGCAACGCCCTCGATCGCGGAGATTGGCTGACCTACTGTAATCTCCGCGTATTCATCCACCTCAGCAATAGGGGTAGTGGTGGAATAGAGGTAGAGGTAGAGAATCGGCGCGACCGAAGGATTGACCTTGCGGTAAGTAGGAGGGCGGGGCATCCCTGGGGGCAAGTCTCCCGCCGCCGCTGAGATAGCCGCTTGTACATCTTTGGCAGCATCATCAACATTTCGGCTCAAGTCGAATTGCAGGGAGATGTTGGTGCTACCCAGTGAACTGGTGGAGTTAAAGGAATTGAGTCCGGCAATACTAGAAAACTGTCTCTCTAGAGGTACGGCAACAGAGGATGCCATCGTTTCAGGGGTGGCACCGGGCAGACTGGCGGAGACGGAGATGAAGGGATATTCAACGTTGGGTAGATTACTGATTGGCAATAATGGATAACTTAACAGACCGAAGAAGACGATGCCAATCATTACCAGCGTCGTCATGACGGGGCGACGAATGAATATTTCTGAAATGTTCATGAATTGACTCCTGACTCCTGACTCCTGACTCCTGACTCCTGACTCCTGACTCCTGACTCCTGACTCCTGACTCCTGACTCCTGACTCCTGACTC
>CASBRB010000026.1 GCA_949127975.1 Oscillatoriales cyanobacterium PMM_0019
CCCCCAACCCCCGCTAGCTCCCAAATGCAAACTATGGCTGTGGGAAGACAACCGGAACCACTAGGCTACAGCTATCGTCGCCCGAATCGACCCGAACCAGTAATTTCTCAACCCAGTAGTCGCTCTGCTTGGGAAGATCCTTGGGCTATCATCCTGATTGGGTTTACCCTTGCTTTAATAACTGGGTTCGGCTCTTGGGCAATAGTCAGCTCTATTCTCCAAAGCCGTCCCCAACCTACCCCAACACCCACACTTTTTGCCACCCCAGCGACTCCCACACCCACTCCCTCACAAACCCCGACACAAACCCCGACAGAAACCCCGACACCTAGCTTTGAACCCTACAGTCAGCAAATAGACTTGCCTTTGGGTGACACAATTACTAAAGAGGGCAATCTCAAGGGAGACGCCACAATTAACTACATCTTTCATGGGGAGCAAGGGCAACAATTAGACACATCCATCACCAAAGAAGGCGTTTTGATGACGGTATTAGCACCCGATCGAAACCCAGTTGACAACAAAGCTGCTCGCGTGCTGGGCTGGAAAGGAACGCTTCTCTACACTGGAGATTATACCATTCAACTAAGTCCGATCAAGGGATTGAAACAGACCAATTATACCCTGAATATGACCCTATCTTACCCAGTGCCAAATCTTCCGACTATAACGCCGACGCCTATCCCAATACCAATACCCACACCAACACCCACACCAACACCAACACCAACACCCACACCAAGTGCTAGTCCCGCTAACGAATTTGATACTCAAACACTGAAGTTGCCAGCTAATCAGGAGGTAAAGAAAGTTTCAGATAGCACCAGTCCGGAAAAAATAAAACGTTACCTAATTAATGCTGAACAGGGACAGGTACTGAACATAGAAATTAAAAGAGGTTCCGTGACTTTAGATCTGCACTCTCCCAATGGTAAACTGATAGAAACTTATTCTGATTCCCAGCTTTTTAAAGTTCCCTTACCTAGCAGCGGTGAGTATCAAATTGATGTAATTGCTCCTCAAAAGACAAAATTTACTTTAAATGTTAGTATTAGCCAATGAACGCGCTACTAATTACAGGCACTGATACAGAAATCGGAAAAACTGTTCTTACCTCGGCTTTGGCAGCTTATTGGCAGAGGTATTGTTCCTCTAGAAGCTTGGCGATTATGAAACCGATTCAGGCGGGAATAGGCGATCGCGAACTGTACATCCAGCTATTCTCTCTCGAACAATCCCCAGATGAAATTACACCTCTGTACTTTACTGCACCCCTAGCTCCCCCTGTAGCGGCAGAGCGAGAAGGGCGGCAAGTAGAACTGAAACTTGCCTGGCAGACGTTTGACAAAGAGCGCAGTCAGCGGGATTGGGTGCTTGTCGAAGCAATAGGAGGGCTAGGAACGCCTGTGACTAACGAAATTACTGTGGCGGACTTAGCAGCAAGTTGGCGGTTGCCTACTGTGTTAGTAGTGCCAGTGAGATTGGGCGCTATTGCTCAAGCCGTCGCTAATGTTGCCCTGGCTCGTCAGGTGGGCGTTAACCTCAAAGGCATCGTTCTCAACTGCGTCCAACCCCTGTCAGAAGAGGAAATTGCTAACTGGGCACCAATTGATTTAATCCGGTCTTTGACTAACATTCCTATTTTAGGTATCATACCTCATCTAGTGGATACATCTGACCTCACCAAACTAGCTCAAGTTGCGTCAAATTTAGATATAGAGTGTTTGTTGCCGAAGAAGGAAGGGAATGGGATAGGTTAAAAGGAAATTAAATAGGTGATTGTAGATAATTTTAAGATGGCGCTGCTCGATAACAGAGTGCGATCGTGAGCGATGCGGCTGCCGCAAGTGCTGCTGTTGTCCGAACATGGTTCCAGATCGTCCAGTTAGCAAGGTAGTTGACCCATAAGCTCGCACCTGTGGTGCTGCCCGGAGCGACGGTCGCCAGCGCATTATTCAATGGCACATTGAACACGATCGTCACCAGAACTGTGCCGACGAGATAGAGCAGGCTGCCCAGGAGCAGGTAGGCTGCACCGGGTTGATGCCACCTTAACAGTGAGGAAACAGCCAGAAAGATGCAAGCCGCAGCCGTTCCGAGGAACGCTACGAAAAACAACGGATTGATTACAGTGATGTTAATGGATTGCATAGCGGCAATGCCTTGCCTCGGTTCAAGTCGGGCCAGGGCATTCATTACGAAGGATGAGAAGGCGAAGAATACTCCAGCCATCAGCCCGCAGCCTAGTGCCGCGAACAGCTTTAATGCGAAATATTGTTGAACGATTTGGTGTTCCTGCATCATCTAAAAAATCTAATTAGTAAATTTTTAGCATAGGAAAGAAAATGTTTGCTACTTCAGAAAGCCCCCGTAATATCAATTTATCTCGGATTAGACCAGAAATCCAAGCATTGCAGCCCCAACTGGTGGAATGGCGTCGCAGGTTGCATCAGCGTCCTGAGCTAGGTTTTCGAGAACAGCTCACGGCTGAGTTGATTTCGCAAAAATTGCAGGAATGGGGTATCAACCATCAAACTGGGATTGCTAAAACTGGTGTCGTTGCCACAATCTCAGGCACGAAAGAAAATCCAGAAACTAGCCAAAAACCAAAAGTGCTGGCGATTCGGGCAGATATAGATGCCTTGCCGATTATAGAAGAAAACGATGTTCCTTATCGATCGCAGCACGACGGAGTAATGCACGCTTGCGGGCACGACGGACATACCGCGATCGCACTAGGAACCGCATACTATCTAGCACAGCATCGGCAAAACTTCGTCGGTACAGTGAAAATTATCTTCCAACCCGCTGAAGAAGGACCTGGCGGGGCTAAGCCGATGATTGAAGCTGGGGTGTTGCAAAATCCCGACGTTGATGGCATTATTGGTCTGCACCTGTGGAATAACCTTCCCCTAGGTGTTGTTGGTTTGCGTAGCGGTACTTTAATGGCGGCAGTTGAATCATTTCGCTGTACAATTCTGGGCAAGGGTGGACACGGCGCGATGCCTCACCAAACAGTTGATTCAATTGTAGTCGCTGCCCAAATCGTCAATGCTTTGCAAACTATCGTGGCGCGTAATATTAACCCCATAGAATCTGCGGTAGTCACTGTGGGAGAACTACATGGGGGTACAGCCAATAATATTATTGCCGATACAGCGTGGATGAGTGGCACTGTGCGCTATTTCAATCCCGCTTACGAAGGATATTTCGCCAAAAAAATTGAACAGGTAATCGCTGGTGTTTGTGAAAGTATGGGCGCGAGTTACGAGTTAAATTACTTGAGTTTATATCCGCCAGTGATTAACGAGCCCCAAATGACAGAGTTGGTGCGTTCTGCGGCAGCAAATGTTGTGGAAACTCCAGCCGGGATTGTGCCAGAATGTCAAACTATGGGGGGCGAAGATATGTCATACTTTCTTCAAGCTGTGCCTGGTTGTTATTTCTTCTTAGGCTCTGCGAATCGGGATAAGAATTTGGCTTATCCTCACCATCATCCCCGGTTTGATTTTGATGAAACAGCTTTGGGCATGGGAGTGGAAATATTCGTCCGCTCAGTCGAAAAATTCTGTAAGTGATGTACAATGACTCCCCAACCGCCGTCTCTAACCCCTATCCAACAGGCACAGCAAGCACTCACCGACTTCGAGCAATCGAATGTCGCCGGAGTGTGGCCCAGCTTGGACAAAAAGCAAGTTGTGGCCCAGATGCGATCGCGCATCGACGATCCCTTCCAAGTTAACCAGGGGGCACAACCATTTTGTGGTCCCGCCTCGATCGCATTTGAGTTAGTCCGCAAACAGCCATTACGGTACGTTCACATCTGCCGCAGTTTATTTGAAACTGGCAGCTTTGCAGGTTACACCCAATCGATTACCGCATCCAATCGCTTGCGCCAGAGTCGCGGCAAACTGCGAATGCCGCAAGCAGATTGGATGTTATTAGCAACTCTACGAGAATCGGACAACCTCATCTTGCCCGTAGAACCAAATGCTCCCGAACTATTGCGTAATCTAGCTGGCATCACCAAGCCTTGGGAAATGAAAGGGTGGCTGCGAGAAATTCTGGGATACCCCCAAACCAAGTATTCTTTCAATTACATTTTTGGCGAATTTAAAGCTTTGGATGAGGCAACAAACGTAATTGCCGCAGGTGGCGTTGCCTTCGCACTGATTAGTGCAGAAGGTTTACTGGAAAACAAAGCATCACTCCTACCTGTTCCCAATCACTGGATTACTCTATTAGGCAATATCTCCATTCAGAAGGGCAGACTTTGGCAGCGAGACAGCAACCATGTCAACTTCGACGTTTACTCATGGGCTAAAAAAATCCATGTAGACGCTGAGGGCGGACACCTACAGGACTATTTCTGGGGAGTCGTGATGGGGAGAATGGCGGCAAACAATACCACTAAATAGAGCGGTTTGTAGGGGCAATCCCCCTGTGGTTGCCCAGTGTGCCAGTGCGTGAGTCGCTCTTGTAGGGTGCGTTAATGAAATGTAACGCACCATAATTATGCTAATTTTCGGTGCGTTACGCTGACGCTAACACACCCTACTCAATGCGACTATATACTAGTGCGTGAGCCGCTCTTCTAGGGTGCGTTAATGAAATGTAACGCACCATCTATATCCGTTTCCAGATGGCAGTGCGTGTAGCGTAGCCGGACCTAGGACATCCCTGAGCCCAAGTCCGGAATGAGGGGTGCCGAATGTGGGTTACATCTTTTCAGCAATTGGATAGATGTAAGTATTCTATGGTTAGAGATAAGGTGAAGGAAAGCTGGCTGATAGATACAGTCGCAGTTATTGACGAGTTCTGCCCAACCAAAATGCTAAAAATACCCCAAAAAAAGAGTGAAGAAAGTCCAGAATATCTCCGAGGTTACAGAGATGGTCAAATAGCTAGGCAGGCTAGCAATAGGACTACTTCAGCAGATGGGATTTTAGGTGCCCTTTTAGCAATTGCACTGTTAGGGGGACTTGGGTATTTGGTTTACAACTACGTAACAACTGGTCATAATCCCATTCCTAGGGTACATATATCTATTAATAACAAGTAGCCTAAATAGTCCTCAAAAAAGGCTCGTAGTGAGGGCTTTAGCCCTAATTCCACCATCGCGATCGATACTAGAGTTTAGACTATCGATCGCGCATCAGGCATCGATAGTCTTTCAAAATAAATGCCGCTCCCTTCAGAAATCATCGCTCTCGTTGACCGACTCAACCAAGAAATTAACCAGACTGAGCAAGAAACGGCAGATGGGTTGAATCTAGTCAGACGCAACTTGACATTTTTTCCCAACAATGTTATACTAACTCAGTATTTCGCCTATCTCAACGCAGTTTTATTCTCTGTAGAAACTTACTATAGACAAGTTCAGGCTACTATTGAGATTATTTCACTAAGTGATGTATCAGTAGAGGTAATTCAAGAAGCGGGAGAAGATTTAGGAAACCTGCTAGGTCGAGTATTGGAAACTAAAATAGCTGTCAGACAGATTATTAATCGTTTAGAGGAGTTACGATGAAAGAACCAGTGGATGAAAAGACAATGCTGGAAATTCTTGAACTTGCTAAATATGCTGAACAGAAAGCTAGAGAAACAAGCGAGTTGGCGACGGCGATCGCCTTAAAATATCAAAAGCGTATGCGGGAAATTAGAGAAGCTAGGAAACAGCAAGTTAGTGGGGTTAAATAAAAGTTGAGAGTGGCGAGCAATATTTCAGTTATTCAGGAGTCTTCAGAAAAAAATAAGAACCATCAACTTCCTTAAATATGAGTAGAGGGTTGGGTTTCGTAGCCTCAAACAACCTACAAGATACTACAAACAGCAGATGGGCAGCTCAGCGCATCCCAATAATTATTCCAACAGCCGTTATCCTATTATCCCACAGCATAGTCTGTAAACTGTCGCAGATAAGGGGGATGAAGTCCTAAAACAATGTCGTCTTTGTCAACTCCTAGCTCTACTAACTCTTGGGCAATATCAACGTCTGTTGAGTTTTTTTGAATCCAAATTTTTCCTGCCTTGATATCGATGTGCATTGAACAACCATAAACTCGCCGTTTCTCCTCCCATCCAACAAGAACAATTTGGTAGTGGTCTTGATCTGTATCAAAAACAGTTTGAACTTCAACGTCACCATAGAAGTATTTATAACTGGCATATTTAGATAGCAATTGTTTGACAGTATTTCGATACTTTTCTAAGTGTGCCATTTCACTATCACCGCTAATTCTATGTTGTACAGTGAATGAGTGCTGTCGATCGACCTCTCACTTTGCAAGCGTTGCTTCCTTATACTAACATAAGAAAGTACGATGTACATATGTTAGCAGAGAAAATTCCATTGCCAGCACAGAGGTTGCCGACAGTCGTTGTCTACCTGGAACAGGAGACTAAGGATCGAATTTTGTTTTGGCTTTGACTAAATAAACTTTGACATTTCCGGAAACATCTGCTACTATAATAAAAGAATTTCTGGTGTTTTTTAGCTAGAAATGAGAGGGAATTTTCAAATAGAGAGTATCTGGAAATTATGAGCATCAACATATCAGATGAAATTTTAGAAAAAATCCAGATGCCTGAGGAAGAATTGCTTCAGGAAATTGCCATGCTCCTTTTGCAAAAAGAAAAGTTGACATTAGGACAAGCCAGTCATTTCGCTCAGATGAGTCAAATTCAGTTTCAAAGGTTACTTGCTCTTCGGCAAATACCTCTTCATTATGATATTGCTGAGCTAAGAGAAGATGTAAAAAGTTTAGAAGCAAATGGTTGGCGATGATTATAGTTAGTGATACGTCGCCTATCAGTAATTTAGCTGCTATTGGACAGTTACAACTTTTACAGCCTCAACCGATTACAGGGGGTCATCGAATGAGTATTTACTTAAAACCGGAACAGGAAAAGTTCATTCAAGAACAAATTAAAAATGGGAATTATAACACGGCTGATGAAGTAATTGCTGAAGCATTTCGAGTCTTAGAAGAACGCGACGCAATTAACCGAAGACGACTGGAAGAACTCCAGCATAAGATAGCGAGTGGTACTGAGCAAATTGCTCAGGGGCAAGTAACAGATGGCGAGGTGGTGTTTGCCAGATTGCAAGAAAAAATTCGCTTAATCTCTGAGTTTAAAGCATGAGCAGCTATTCTTTCTCAGATGATGCCGTTCAAGACTTAGATGAAATTTGCGAGTACATTGCCCGTACTAATATTAATGCAGCTAACCAACTTTTTGATGCGATTAGAGAAAGATGTAGAGTAGTAGCTGAATTTCCTAATATGGGGAAAAGTTATAATAAGCTTTCTCCTGGTTTGCGGGGGGTTATTATCAATGATTACATCGTTTTTTACTATCCGAGGGCAGAGGGAATTGATGTAGTTCGCGTAGTAAGTGGATATCGGGATTTGAAATCTCTTTTTTGCGATCCAGACGATCGTTAAGTGTTGTGACATTACTTTTTTGTCAACTCAAGGTAAGGAAAAATGCTTTGACGTTTTCACCCCATAGGGCTGATAAGAATGATTACAGTACTGTAGCAGACTGGGCATATGTAGGGGCAACGGTCGGCCGGGAATTAGTCCTGTTTTTTTAACGCAAAGGATCGCAGAGGGTTAGAAGTCAGTAGCTTTGACTAATTTTTAGTAGTTGTAGGTTGGGTTGAGGAACGAAACCCAACATAAACAGTACTATAGCACCTTGACAGGGCTACCCTATATATGCGCAGTGTGCGTAAGTCCTGTTATTGTAGCTCTAGGGTAATTTTCTCTTCTATAATTAGGGATTTAAACCGTGTCTCAGTCAAACCAAGCTCAACAACATCCAGAAACGCTAGCAGCCCTTCTCCGTACTCCCCTATATGAACTTGCCCTAGAACAGAAAGCAAGGTTGACAGCCTTCTCAGGCTGGGAAATGCCAGTACAGTACATTGGCATTGGGGAAGAACACAAAGCTATACGCACTAGGGCGGGAATGTTCGATATCTCCCACATGGGTAAATTTGCCCTGAAGGGGAAACAACTCATTGAACAACTACAGCCTCTCGTGCCTTCAGATTTAAGTCGTTTGCAACCAGGGCAAGCGCAATATACGTTACTGCTCAACCCCTCTGCTGGCATCATCGATGATATCATTGTCTACTACCAAGGCTTGGATACCACTGGCGAACAGCGGGCAGTAATAATTGTTAATGCGGGGACTCGAGAGGTAGATAAAGCTTGGTTATTAGCACATCTGGAATCAGCTAAAGCTGATTTCCAAGATTTGTCGGCAAAAAAAGTTTTGATTGCCGTTCAGGGACCGCAAGCAGTAGCATATTTCCAACCATTTGTCAAGGAAAATTTAACCCCGCTCAAAGCCTTTGCTCACTTCGAGGGGACGGTACTGGGTGAACCTGCTTTTATTGCCCGAACGGGTTACACTGGCGAAGATGGGTTTGAAGTAATGGTAGAGCCAGATGTGGGGGTAACATTGTGGCGCGAACTGTACGCGGCTGGTGTGGTTCCCTGCGGCTTGGGTGCTAGAGACACTCTACGGCTAGAAGCAGCGATGGCACTTTACGGGCAAGATATTGACGAAACAACTACTCCGTTAGAAGCTGGGTTAGGTTGGGTGGTTCATCTGGATACCAAAGGCGACTTTATTGGGCGTGCAGTGCTGGAGAAGGAAAAAGCTGAGGGTGTAAAAAGACGCTTGGTAGGCTTGGAAATGCAAGGGCGCTACATTGCTCGTCATGGCTACCCCGTGTTATCGGGTGCAGGTGAGGCGGTGGGAGTAGTCACCAGTGGTACGCTATCTCCAACATTAGGAAAAGCGATCGCACTTGCCTATGTTTCTAATTTACACGCTCAGTTAGGTCAACAGCTAGAAGTCGAAATCCGGGGCAAAGCTTACCCAGGGGTTGTCGTCAAAAAACCTTTTTATCGATCGCCCACTCGCCTTGGCAGCAAATAAGCAGGGATAGTAGGGGATTGTTAATAACTTTCTACCAGGAGGCAACGATGTCAGAATTTCTAGATTTTCTCAGGAATAAATTTGCTTATGTTGCTCTAGGTGAATTCAAACCAGGTAAGTTTGAAGAAGCCAAGCAGCTCTATGAAAAAGCTGTGTCAACATACGCCGAAGGTTTTCAAGGCGCATATCTGCTGCAAGAACCTGGAACTGATAAAGGTATTGCCATTATTCTTTGGAAAAGCATAGACCAAATGGATACCAATCAAAGCGAGGCTTATAAGGCTATCTTGAAGCAAATGGCGCATTTATTTGTTAAACCACCGGATACTGCTTTTTATGAAGTGTGCAGTGAAATTCAGCCAAAACAAGAATGATTTCTTGCACCTGTTGCCGTAACCCGCCAGTGAATAAATTCACTGGCTAATAGCTAAAGTCCTCTCAAGAGGACTAGCATTTATCGAGTAACGTCTCTACAAAGACCCTCGAAACGTAGGGGCAATCCCCCGTGGTTGCCCCTACGTTTCGGGCGGCTGACGGAGAATGTTGCAAAATATAGCAACCCAACAGGCGATTAGGACATTCTCTCAATCTCAAATCCAGTCACAGTAAGGGCTTTACTCCTGACTCCTGACTCCTGACTCCTGACTCCTGCTATATGAGGCTACCTGGAGGAAATTGGTATCCGTATTTCGGCATCTCCTTGTCTGTATCGGAAATTCTGAGGCTGATTTGCTGAAAGTTGTACAACCACAACCTGAAGGTTATTGCCAGAAGTCAGATCTAAATCAGGTCCCCCAATTCCTGATGGCACCTCACCAACTTGCGCGGTTTTGTCAGGGAGGTTCCTTCCTTGCCCATCTTTTATCTGATAAGGAGACTTTTGTCCGAGGATGATTACAGGAGCATTTTCCCCAGGTGCAAACTGCGGATTAAGCTCTACTGCTTTGTTGAAATCTGCAATTGCCCCTTGCTTATCTCCTAGTTGCAAGCGAGCCGTGCCTCGGTTATTGTAGGCAAAAGCAAACTTGGGATTTAGGCGAATTGCTTGGTTATAATCTTGAATCGCTCCCTGGTAATCTCCTTGTTTGAATTTGGTTAATCCCAAGTAATTGAAATCAATAGCACTCGGAAGGCTGGTGTGCCTTGGTAATGGCTGAGCATGGACAACAGTGGGAATTACAGCTAATAAACTAGCTAGTCCAAAAATTGTCAATGATTTAAAAATGGTATTCATAACTTGTCTTTATCTTCTGTCATGAAAATGTACAGCGAATCTGCCAGATCCCAAAACTTAGATTAGATAGGCCTTATTCAGATGCGATTGCTGTTCCACTCCTCAGACCACATAGATAAAGCATTTTTGGAATCTGAGTCCAAACTAACTATAGCAAATTGAAATCAAACATACTTAAACCTATAGACATAGATTATTTTTTTAAGGTAAAAGAGCCTCTATACAACAGAAGTATTACTTTTGGAGTAGGGAATACTAAGGCGATCGCTTTTTTCTACTTTACCCCAGTGTCAGGACTCCCGCCGCAAAATCCACCACCAGCAGCCGAGTTCTTAGCTAAAGTAAACCCAAAAGAATTTCTGCGATCGCATAATAGCTTTCCCTCGCTGTCAAATTCCCCTTGAATCATATACTGCCGCAGACTGCTACCCTAATTAAAAGGCTAAAGCCCTGACTACGAACTTCCCCCTTGAACCAACTCGGAAAACTCCCGCAAAGCTTTGGCATACTGCTCCGGCACAACATCCATGACATCATTGTGCCCTGCTGTATCAACCCACAAATAACGCTTGGGTTGATTGGCGGCGGCAAACAGTTGTTGCCCATCTGAAAAGGGGACAACTCGATCGAGCTTGCCATGCATCACCAGAACTGGGCAATGCACCCGTTTAATTTTGTCAATATTACGAAACTTATCAAACGGTAAAAGCGGGATGCGCGTTAGTACCTGAAAAGCTGTCCTAAACGTGCTTTCCAAAATTAACCCAGCAAGGGGTTTGCGAACAGCCAAATCAACCGCAGGTCCCCCACCTACCGAACGTCCGTAAGCGATGATCCGCTGCGGCGGGATGCCTAGGTGTTGGGTTAAATAATTATAAGCGCTGTAAATATCCAGATAGGCATTTCGTTCTGAAGGTTTGCCCTTACTGGTACCATAGCCGTGGTAATCGTAGCCGAATACGGCAAACCCCATATCCTGTAGTTGGATAAACACTGGTTGCAAGTCTCCCACATCTTCGGCATTGCCATGACTGTAAAGAAAGATGTACTTAGCCTGCGGGTTAGGCAGATAAACCGCTGAGATTTGTACCCCATCAGCCGTCGTCAGCTTGAGAATCTGCTTGGTGTCCTTATAGCTAGGGGGCTGGGGCTGAAAGATTAGCCCGTCTGAGAAGAAGAAGGCGTAGCCGCAAAGAAAAGCGTAGATGATGAGGAGAGAGCGCATGAGTCTTTTAAAGGAAAATTCTCCTACTAAGAGCGATTTTAGCCTGTGTTTGTCCATAAATAATTTGCCGGAACGCCAATACTAGGCACTGTTTTAGATACAGTTTAGATTAGATTGAGCGATCGCTTCGCCGAAATATGATGAGGTTGTGAAATGTCGTTTGAATATCCCGAAGATCTCAAGTATCTTGACTCCCACGAGTATGCACGGCTGGAGGGGGAGATTGCCACTATAGGCATTAGTGCTTACGCTGTAGATCAGCTAGGCGACATTGTGTTTCTGGAACTGCCAGAAGTTGGCGCAGCGATGGAAAAAGAGAAAAGCTTTGGCACGATTGAATCGGTGAAAGCTGTCGAAGACCTGATGTCGCCCGTGACTGGTACAGTTGTAGAGCGCAACGAAGCGATGATGGATGCTCCGGAAAAATTGGCAGAAGACCCCTATGGCAAGGGCTGGTTATTGAAAGTTCGCGTCAATACCCCTGATGAACTTGATGATGCCCTGTCTGCTTCTGAGTATCGCACTCAAGTTGAGGGGGAGTGAAGTTGTAGGTTGGGTTGAGCGATAGCGAAACCCAACATAAACCCTTAACACTGGTAATGTTGGGTTTCGTTCCTCAACCCAACCTACAATTACTGTTTCTGAAGTTGTAGGTTGGGTAGAGCGATAGCGAAACCCAACATAAACCCTTAACACTGGTGATGTTGGGTTTCGTTCCTCAACCCAACCTACAATTACTACAATTACTGTTTCTGAAGAATTGTTGCAAAATATGAAGTAGTGTGTCTGGAGAAATATTGATGCCCATGATGTAGGGACGGGCTTCTTTGTTCGCCCCGATTCAGAAATCATCAGATATAATTAGATGAAACATCTAGCTTTTGGATGATTAATCCGGAAGTTTGAGTTATTTTTAGTAAAGATTCGTAAATCGATCGTCACACAAAAACAACCAGAACCTTCTATGTCAGAGTCTGCAAGCTACGAACAAATTACACCTGAATTGAACAGAACAGAATTTAGTCCTGCTTATGGCAGTCAAGTAAGTGGCAGTACTGCCTGCGCTCCAGCAAATGTTACTAATAATGGCTCGGAAAAACTTCCCCTAGATGGAATGTTGGCGCATAGCGATGATTTTGTACAGCGGCACATTGGTCCTAGAGCCAGTGAAGTGAGTCAGATGCTGGAATCTTTAGGGTTCTCCAGCCTAGAATCCTTAATCGACAAAACAGTTCCTCAAAGCATCAGACTACAAAAACCGTTGCAAGTGGGAGACAGTCGCAGCGAGTATGAGTTATTGAATGAATTAAAAGCGATCGCTTCCAAGAATCAGGTATTTCGCTCGTTAATCGGCATGGGGTATCACGGCTGCATCACGCCCCCCGTCATCGGGCGAAATATCCTAGAAAACCCTGGCTGGTATACTCAATACACCCCTTATCAGCCAGAAATCGCTCAAGGGCGGCTGGAAGCATTGCTCAACTTCCAAACAATGGTAAGCGGACTCACCAGCTTGGAAATTGCCAATGCCTCTTTGCTAGATGAGGGAACAGCAGCCGCTGAAGCGATGACGATGAGCTATGCCATCAAGGGGCATAATCAAGAAAAAGCATTTTGGGTTTCAGAAGCTTGCCATCCTCAAACTATTGAGGTAGTGCGGACACGAGCTGAAGCATTAGGCATTGAAATCATTGTCGGCAATCACCAGACATTTGATTTTGCTCAACCAGTCTTTGGCGTATTACTGCAATATCCTGCCAGTGATGGCAGCATTTATGATTACCAAGACTTTATCAACCGAGCCCATGAAGGTGGTGCCCTGGTAACTGTAGCCGCAGACCTCTTGAGTTTAACATTGCTCAAACCACCGGGAGAATTTGGGGCAGATATTGCAGTCGGAAGTACCCAGCGTTTTGGTGTACCCCTTGGTTATGGTGGTCCTCATGCTGCCTACTTTGCCACAAAAGAAGCTTACAAGCGACAAATTCCAGGGCGAATCGTTGGCGTATCCAAAGACGTTCGCGGAGAAACCGCCATGCGTCTAGCCCTTCAAACTCGCGAACAGCACATCCGCCGCGATAAAGCGACGAGTAACATCTGTACTGCCCAAGTCTTGTTAGCTGTGATTGCCAGTATGTACGCGGTATATCATGGTCCAGAAGGACTCAAGCAGATTGCCACTCGGATATCTAATTTGACTGCTATCCTGGCTAAAGGATTGCAGCGACTGGATTACGAAATTGGCTCAGAACCATTTTTCGACACTGTGCGAGTTAAGGTAGAAGGTAGAGGATTAGAGATTATCGTCTTAGCTCACGCTCGTCGCATCAATCTCCGCCTGATTGATGCCGATAATATTGGCATTACCCTAGATGAAACAACCTCTGCCCAGGATCTAATCGACCTATTCGAGATTTTCGCAGGCTCTAGCCACATCCCCTTCAAACTAGAAGAGTTAGCAAGTCAGCAACTCGATAACCCAAAATCCCACGCCCGTACCAGCCCCTATCTCACTCACCCGGTATTTAACCAGTACCACTCAGAAACCGAGTTGTTGCGCTACATCAATCGCTTGCAGTCAAAAGATCTGTCTCTGACTAATGCGATGATTCCCCTCGGTTCCTGCACGATGAAGCTAAACGCTACTTCAGAAATGTTACCAATAACATGGCCGGAGTTTGCTCAAATCCATCCGTTCGCCCCTGTGGAACAAACACAAGGCTATCAGATTTTGTTCCAGCAGTTGGAGCAATGGTTGGCAGAAATAACTGGTTTTGTGGGTATTTCCCTGCAACCAAATGCGGGTTCTCAGGGTGAATATGCCGGGTTGCTAGTTATCCGTCAGTATCACCAGCAACGGGGTGAAGGTAATCGCAATATTTGCCTGATTCCCCAATCTGCTCACGGAACTAATCCCGCCAGTGCAGTCATGGCAGGGATGCAGGTAGTAGCGATCGACTGCGACGAACAGGGTAACATTGACGTAGCAGACTTAAAGGCGAAAGCTGAGAAATACCAGGATAACCTCTCCGCCCTGATGATTACTTATCCATCTACTCACGGTGTGTTTGAGGAATCAATCCAGGAAATTTGTGAGATGGTGCATCATCATGGCGGGCAGGTTTATATGGATGGGGCGAATATGAATGCCCAGGTGGGTTTGTGTCGCCCTGCTGATATTGGTGCTGATGTCTGTCACTTGAACTTGCACAAGACATTCTGTATTCCTCATGGTGGGGGTGGTCCTGGTATGGGACCGATTGGCGTTCAGCCCCATCTGTTACCCTTCCTGCCCAAGCATCCCGTGATTCCGGTGGGGGGTGAGCAAGGAATTGGCGCGATCGCATCTGCCCCTTGGAGCAGTGCTAGCATCCTGCCGATATCCTGG
This sequence comes from Oscillatoriales cyanobacterium PMM_0019, assembly GCA_949127975.1. Taxonomy (GTDB): domain Bacteria; phylum Cyanobacteriota; class Cyanobacteriia; order Cyanobacteriales; family CASBRB01; genus CASBRB01. Next base: position 14,806 of record CASBRB010000026.1, read on the forward strand.
GTTTATATTGCTTTGATGGGTAGTGAGGGACTCAAGCTAGCTACCGAGGTGGCTATCCTTAATGCTAATTACATCGCCAAGCGACTAGAGCCTTACTACCCCATCCTTTATAAGGGTAAAAACGGCTTGGTTGCTCACGAATGCATCCTAGATTTACGCCAATTCAAGCGCAGTGCTGGCATTGAAGTTGATGATATAGCCAAACGTCTAATTGATTATGGCTTCCATCCGCCGACAGTTTCGTGGCCAGTTCCCGGTACCATGATGGTAGAGCCTACGGAGAGTGAGTCTAAGCAAGAGCTAGACCGTTTTTGTGATGCGATGATTGCTATCCGCTCTGAAATCAGCGATATTGAGGCTGGGGCAGCGGATAAACAAAATAATGTCCTTAAGCATGCCCCCCACACAGTAGCAGACTTAGTTGCTAGTGAGTGGAATCGACCTTACTCTCGCGAACAAGCTGTTTATCCGGCGGCTTGGGTACGGGAACATAAATTTTGGGCAGCAGTTGGGAGGATCGATCAAGCCTATGGCGATCGGAACTTAGTTTGCTCTTGTCCTCCAGTAGAAGCATATACAGCTCCTGTTTAACCTGCTATTGGTTAGTGGTAATGACATCTAAAAAACCGGGTTTCTAGGCTCCCCAATGTTTTACTTGAACAGGACTTAGGCAACTACACTACATATAGCGGTTCGTAGGGGCAATCCCCCTGTGGTTGCCCCTCTATATGCCCAGCGGTTCGTAGGGGCAATCCCCCTGTGGTTGCCCCTCTATATGCCCGAGCGATCGCAGGGGTTTTGAAAGGTGCTGTATTTGAAGTTCGTCAAGGGTATAAAAGTAAAGACTCTAAACGTCAAAATGCTGATATTGGTAATGCTGGGACTGCCTACACCCAAGGATACCTGCCAGTTGTCGCTCTGCTTTCAAATCAAATAGATAGAGATGTGGCAGATAGATATGTAAATGCAGGATGGTTGCTACTTCGTGGTAACAAGAGCAATTCGTCTATTACCTCAACCTATGCTTTCTGCGAACAAGTTTTGGGTTATGATATTGCAGAATTTTTTGAAAAGAACTCTTTCACATTAAAGCAAACTGTCGAGAAAGTTCTCCAAGCTCTACTCACACCTACTGATACACCCACTATAGCTGATAGTCCAGTCACTACAAATGAAACTGATGAGCTAGA